>JABWAU010000068.1 GCA_013360875.1 Anaerolineales bacterium
TAGGCGATGATCGCCAGGGTTTCCAGCGCGGCGCGGCTGAGGTGGGTCGTCGCTTCGAGTCCGAGGAAACGCTCGATTAATTCGGCGAGTTGCGGCGCGGTGGTCAATTGGACGCGCCCGGCATGTCGTTGCAGGCGCAAGCCCCGGGTCGCGAGCGAAGCGTCCAGTTCGTTGAGTCCGCGTTCGACCACGGAGGGCGCCACGTCCAGCGCGGTCGCCAGTTGCGCGGTCGTCACAGGCTCCGCCGCCACGAACAAAAGCGCCTCCAATTTTACGGAAAGTGACAATTCAGTTTCGGTACCTGGGTCGGGAGATGACATAAAGTCGCTCATGCTATAATTGCTCCGCTTAAATATCGGATCGAAAATGAATAAATCGTCATCGTTGTTTTTATTCCTTGCCACACTTATCCTGACAGCCATTGCGTGCAACGTCTTCGTCGGCGGACCCGATTATTCGGACCGCGCCCCCATTCCCGTTTCGAACGAAGCCGCGGAAAGCCTGAAGGAGGAGATCAAACGCGCCTTCGAAGCCGGCGCAATGACCGGCGAAATCACCATCAACATCACTGAAACGCAGATCACCTCCGTGCTGGCGCAACGCCTGATTACCGATCAAAACCTGCAACAAGACCAAAAGCCGCTCATCACCGATCCGCAGGTTTACTTGCGCGACGGACAGATGCAGATCTTTGGAAAGACCCAGCAGGGCATGTTCACCGCCAACATCGGAATCATCGTATCTGTGGGCGTGGATGCAAACGGCAACCCGAAGATCGAGATCGTTTCCGCAGATTTCGGTCCACTGCCCGCGCCCGAAGGGCTCAACGCCGCCATCTCTGCCATGATCGAGGAAGCGTACACCGGCTCGGTCGGACCGGTCGCCACCGGCTTGCGGATTCAAACGATTTCTATTGCCGACGGCGTGATGACCATCACCGGACGCATCAGATAGCGCACGGATTATACCCCACACGAAATGTCATTCTGAGGCAGCCGACAGGCGACCGAAGAAACCCCGACAACATCGGAGAGACTCTTCGCTTCGCTCAGAGTGACAAACGGAACGACATGCACCGATTCTTCCTTACCCCGCTCCTGCTCCTCCTTCTATTGGCGATTCCCACGCTGGCAGCCTGTCGCTCCCCCCAGATCACAGGCGAGGATATCGCCATCCGCGTCACAGCCGACGGCGAGACGCGGAACGTCACCCTGCCGGCGGGAAGTACGGTCTCACAGGCGCTTCAAACCGCGAACATCCCGGTGGAAAGCCTCGACAAAACGGAGCCTCCCCTTTACACCGTCCTGAAGAACGGAGACACGGTGAAGTTGACACGCGTGGAGGAAAAGTTCGAAACCGAAGAACAGATCATTCCCTTCGAGAGGCAGGTCGTCCGCAACGAGTCCCTGCCCGAAGGCGAAACCAGACTCGTCCAGGCTGGAGAGAACGGATTACAGGAACTTACCTATCGCATCGTCCTCGAGGACGGCGAAGAGATCAGTCGTTCCATCGTCAAAACGATGATCCTCCGCGAAGGAGCGCCAGAGATCGTCATGGTCGGCGCGCAATCCTCCTTTGCGCCATTGCCCATTCCCGGCAGGATCGCTTATCTGGCAGGCGGCAACGCCTGGCTCATCGAAGGCTCCACCGCCAATCGCACGCCCATTGTCACCACCGGCGACCTGGACGGGCGCATCTTCTTCCTTTCGCCGAACGGCAATTATCTCGTCTTCACCCGCAAATCTGCCAAACCCCCCGATCAGGAGATCAACACGATCTGGGCGGTTCGCACGAACGGTGGCAAACCGTTTAGCACCGGCATCGCCAACGTCGTCCACTACGCGGAATGGATCCCCGGCACGAACTCCATTGCGTATTCCACCGTCGAGCCGCGCGCCGCCGCCCCGGGCTGGCAGGCGAACAACGACCTGCATCGTTACAGCATCACCACCGGCGCAAAGGCAAAGGTGATCGAAGCGAACAGCGGCGGGGTCTATGGCTGGTGGGGAATGATGTACTCCTTTTCAACGGATGGTCGTCTCGCTTATGCGCGCCCGGACGGCATCGGGCTTGTGGATATTGACGGGAAATATCTCAAACCGATGCTTGACATCGTTCCGTACAATACGCACAGCGACTGGGCGTGGATCCCCTCCCTGGCGTGGGGCGCGGACGGGAACACCTTGTTCTTCACGTCTCATGCGCCGCCTCCCAGCCTGGTTAGCGAGGAGGATTCACCCTATTTCAGCCTGAGCGCAGTTTCTTTTTCGAATGACGCCAACGTGGAGATCGCGCGGCAGACCGGCATGTTCGCCTATCCAACTTCGTCGTATTTGCAATCCAGTTCGTCGGAGAGGCAATATCAGGTCGCATTCTTGCAAGCCATCTTTCCGGAGCAAAGCGAGACGAGCCGCTACAGGGTCGTCGTGATGGATCGGGATGGGTCGAACCGGCGGACGATCTTCCCTGCGAACGACGCGCCCGGTCTCCAGCCGCAGGCGCCAGTCTGGGCGCCGGGCGTCATCGAAGGGCAGTCGGGCGACTTCATCGCGGTCGTCTATCAGGGAAACCTCTGGCTGGTGGACAGCGGCAGCGGGCAGGCGTATCAGGTGACCGGCGACGGTCTGGTGACAAGGATTGATTGGAAGTAAATATTTCAGCGCTGTATCGGTCCGAGCGGAGGTTGAGCGAAAGCAAAATGGAAGCCGAAAACCGAAGCGCAATATCATCAAACAAGGAACTCACATGCGAATATTGATCACAGGAGCGGCTGGATTTCTCGGCTCACATCTTTGCGACCGGCTTCTCAGCGAGGGGCACGAGGTCATCGGGTTAGATAACTTCATCACCGGCAATCCGCAGAACATCGCCCACCTGATGGGGAACGAAAAATTCTCGTTTCAAAAACACGATGTCTCGAACTACATCTTCGTCAAAAGCAAGGTGGATGCCGTCCTGCATTTCGCCTCGCCTGCCAGTCCGAATCCGCAATCGCCGTCGGGCTATTTCAACCTGCCCATCCAAACAATGAAAGCCGGCGCGCTCGGCACACACAACTGCCTGGGAGTCGCAAAAGCGCACAACGCAAAATTTCTTCTTGCCTCCACCAGTGAGATCTACGGCGACCCGCTCGTCCATCCGCAAAGCGAAGATTACACCGGCAACGTGGATCCGGTCGGTCCGCGCGCGGTGTACGACGAAGCCAAACGATTCGCCGAATCGCTGACGATGGCATATCACCGCTACCACGGCGTGGACACGCGCATCGTCCGCATCTTCAACACCTACGGTCCTCGCATGGACCTCGAAGACGGGCGCGCCCTCCCGAACCTGCTCAAACAGGCATTGCTCGGTCAGCCTCTCACCGTGTACGGCGACGGCAGTCAAACGCGCTCATTCTGTTACGTGGACGATTTGATAGACGGCATCGTCAAACTCTTGTACTCGGAGGAACACCTGCCGGTCAACATCGGCAACCCGAACGAGATGAGCATTCTGCAATTCGCCGAAACCATCAACCGCATCGTGGGGAACGAGGCGGGCATCACTTACGTCCGGGACGCGCGCAGCGTCCGCGACCCGCAGCAACGCCAGCCGGATATCGCCCGCGCCCGTAGGATACTCGGTTGGGAACCAAAGATCAACTTGGAGGAAGGCATACGAAAAACAATTCCCTACTTCAGACAAAAACTGGGGCTTGCATGATCGTGACAGACAACCGCGAACACATCCGCTTCGTGAAATTTGCGCTCGTCGGCGCGATCGGTTCGCTGATTGACATCGGCGTGATGAACCTTATGACCCAGGTCTTCCATACCCCTCTCGTCCTGGGAGGAAGCATTTCATTCATCTGCGCCGTAACCAATAATTTCTTCGGCAACCGCTACTGGACGTATCCCGACTCGCGCTCAAAGCCTGTCCACCATCAGTTGGGAATGTTCGTCCTCGTGAACGCCATCGGCATCGCCATTCGGATACCGATTCTGAATTACCTCGAACCTCCGCTGGCGGGGTTATTCGAGAGCATGGCGCACCTCTCGTACGAGGCGGCGGACGCATTGGCGAAAAACGCGACCCTCATCTTCGCCATCGGGGTTGTCATGCTTTGGAACTTTTTCGTGAACCGCTACTGGACATACAACGATATTGATTGATCTCGAAAGGGGTTCCCATGTCGCAAAACCGGCAACGCATCATTCCCATCTACGCTTCGAACGGGGAAGCCGAAGCGTTCCTCGTCTTTCCGCACCTCTTCAACAAAAACGGCGAATGGATCGGCTGGTTGACACCCAAACGGGAGGTCTATTCGGTGATGGGGATCTTCGTGGGCACTTTGACGAACGATCCCCGCATCGTTCGCAGACGCGCGGAGGACGAACTCAAACCGCGCCTGCAACCGCCTCCCAAGCCGGGCAGGATCACCACGCCTTCCTCCGTTCCCCTCGCTCCGCTGATGAGCGACCTGCCACACAGCCTGATTGACGTACTTCAGGAGGAGCCCGAACGACTGCACACCGTTGACAGCGGCGAACTACGCGAGGATATGGAGTAGAGGAAAACGCTTTCCATTTTTCTTTCAACGTTCCGGGCGGATACAATATTCGTGACGTAATGCACTGCGGGATTCCCAAGAAGTGGGAGTATAATTTTGTTACCAAATTCCCACGAAACGGAGGAAAGACTCATGGCCAGCGTTACCTACAAGAACGTCTACAAAAGATTTGGGGACGTGATTGCCGTCAACAACCTGGATATCCGCGTTGACGACAAGGAATTTCTGGTGCTTGTCGGTCCATCGGGATGCGGCAAGACGACCGCCCTGCGCTGTCTGGCGGGATTGGAGGACATCAGCGAAGGCGAGATATTGATCGGCGACCGCGTCGTGAACGACGTCGCCCCGAAAGACCGGGACATCGCCATGGTCTTTCAATCGTACGCCCTGTATCCCCACCTGTCCGTCTACGATAACATGGCATTCGGCTTGAAACTCCGCAAACTACCAAAAGAGGAGATCAAACGCCGCGTGAACGAAGCCGCGGACATCCTCGGCATTCGCGACCTGCTCGACCGCAAGCCGCGCCAGCTATCGGGCGGTCAGCGTCAACGCGTGGCGGTGGGACGCGCCATCGTGCGCGAGCCAAAGGTCTTCCTGTTCGATGAGCCGCTCTCGAATCTGGACGCGAAACTGCGCGTGGCGATGCGCGCCGAGATCAGCAAACTGCATCAGCGGCTGCAAACCACGTTCATCTACGTGACGCACGACCAGATCGAGGCAATGACCATGGCGACCCGTATTGCCGTCATCAACAAGGGCATTTTACAGCAACTCGATACGCCGCAAAATCTGTATGACCGTCCCAACAACCTTTTCGTCGCCGGATTCATCGGTTCGCCAGCCATGAACTTCTTCCCAGGCAAACTCCGCAAAGACGGAACCAAACTGCTTGTGGATACGGGAGATTTTTCGGTCACCATTCCGCCCAAACATGCAAAATCCTACGAATCTCATGCAGGCAAGGATGTGATTTTTGGAATTCGTCCCGAGAATATCCACGATGCGGACTTCATTCCGCCAAACATTGACGCTGAAAAGGTCAATGTAAAAGTGGATGTGACGGAATTGATGGGCAATGAGATCTTCCTCTACCTCGTCAGCGGGAAGAATACTTTCGTTTCCCGCGTCGATCCGCGCTCAAAACTGCGCGTCGGTCAGAATGCCCAGGTCGCGTTCGACATGGACACCTTCCACATCTTCGACGCCGTCACTGAAAAAGCAATTCGATAAACACACAAAGAAAGGAGGTGGTAATCACAAGCCTGTTGATCGGAATTACCCCACTTCCATAAATCAAACCATCAATACTTTCAAGGAGAGAAAGAGAATGAAAAAGAATTTGCTCATCGCATTGAGCGTCCTCATGATCGCCTCGATCCTGCTCACTGCCTGTGGAGCCGCGACCCCCGAACCGGTAACCATCGCATTCTGGGAGCAGGAAGGCGACGACGTGGATGTGTTCATTGACAGCCTGATCGCCGAATTCCAAGCCGCCAATCCCAACATCACGGTGGAACGCACGCACTACGAGAACGAGGCTCTGCGCGACCAGTTCCAGACTGCCTCGCTGGCAAATGCGGCTCCCGATGTCGTGCGCGTCCCGAATGACTTCGCCGGCCCCTTCAGCAAACTCGACATCGTTGCCCCGGTCAATCAGTTGTTCGACGACGCGTTCCTCAACCAGTTCTTTGAAGGCGCGCTGGGGCCGGCCGTCGTAGGCGGCACATTGTGGGGCGTCCCCGACAACTACGGCAACCACCTGATGCTGATCTACAACAAGGACCTGATCGCCGAACCCCCCGCCACTTTTGACGAACTGATCGCCAAGGCGCAGGAGCTCACTACTGGCGACGTTCAGGGCTTCGCTTACAACCTGAACGAACCGTTCTGGGGCGCGGGCTTCTATGGCGCCTTTGGCGGATGGCCCCTGGACGAAAACGACAAACCGCAATTCAACAACGAAGCCTTCGTCAACTACCTGACCTTCGTCAAGAAACTCAAGGACGACGGCGTCGTCCCCGCTGAATGCGATTACAACTGCGCCGACACCCTGATGAAGGAAGGCAAAGCCGCCATGATCATCAACGGCGACTGGTCCCTCGGCGATTACACCGCCGCCCTCGGCGACAAGATGGGCGTCGCCCCCGTTCCCACGATCAACGGCAAGCCCTACACCGAGATGACCGCAGGCAAGTACTTCATGGTCTCCAAGGCTGTTCTCGACGACGAAGCCAAAAAGGATGCCGTCGTCAAGTTCATCACCTTCATGACTGCTGCGGACGTTCAGAAGAAGTGGCTGGATGAGTTCAAGCGACTCCCATCCAATAAGGAAGTCGCCAACGATCCTTCCATCTCCAGCGACCCGATCCTGGCTGGTTCCATGTCTGCCTTGTCGGTCGGACGCGGCATGCCCGCCGCCGCCGAGATGCGCTGCGCCTGGGATGCCTGGCGCCCGAACCTGGAAGGCGTGATGGCTGGCACGCTCGACCCGGCCGCCGCCGCCACAGCAGCACAGACATCCGCCGATGAATGTGTAGCGACACTCCAATAGCCCTGCGTGTTTCTTAATCAGAGGGGGAGCCGAAGGCTCCCCCTCGACTTTTCCACTGGTGAGGTTAACATGGAAGACAAATCCAAATTGCGCCGACTCTTGCCCTACCTGTATTGGATCGTAGGTTTGCTTTCCGGATATTTCCTGCTCAATGCCCTAATCTCGCCATTCGCTTGGGGAATCACGCTCAACCTCGGCATTGTCCTCAAACGCCTGGGGGAAATCGGCGGCTTTCTGTTCGCCATCCTGACGGGTCTCGCATTGGTCGAGATCTACTTCTACCAGATTTTCTTCCGCCAGCCGAGCAACCCCAGGAGCAGGACCACCATCCGCGGATTGCAATACTTGTTGGGGGGAATGACCGTTCTGGCAATACTTTCCTTCTTCGAGAAAACCGACCTGTTCCGCCTGGGGGATAACGTGATGGCGGGCATTGTCCACCTGCCGTTGAACGCTTTCGGCGGCGTACGATCGGCGCTCACGGGCATCGGACTTGCCAAAGGCGCCGCGGGCGCGGTCAGCGGAATTGTTTTTACGCTTGTGCTCGTGGGTATCTTCTACGCCGTCCATAAAATGAGCGTGCCGCGCGTCAGCAAACTTGGTCTACCCTACCTGTTGATCCTTCCAGCCTTCGTCGGCGTGCTTTTCCTCATCATCTACCCCTTCATGTTCGAGATCAAACTGGCGTTCTCCAACGCATCGCTTGGCACTCAAGCCACCAAGAACGCCGAGTATGGTTTGATCTATGGCTGGCAGAACCTCGTCACGCTGTTCACAGGCACGGTCGCCAAGGACGCCAAATTTTTCGATGTCTTCTTCCGCACGGTCCTGTGGACCGTCATCAACGTCACCTTTCACGTCGGCGGCGGCATGGGGTTGGCTTTGCTCCTGCACCGCCCCATGAAACTCCAGGGCTTCTATCGCACCCTGCTCGTCTTCCCGTGGGCGATCCCCACCACCATCGCGGCAATGGCGCTGCGTAACGAATTCGACAGCCGCTACGGTCTCTTCAACATCCTGCTCACCGACCTGAACTCCTGGCTGGTCAGCGTCAGCCAGGGGACGGTCAACGTCCCGCTATTGGGCGACGCCTTCAACTGGCTGGCTTCCAACATCGGACCCGTCAGTTGGAAGCAGGATCCGTTCTGGGCATTCGTTTCCATCCTGATCTCCAACATCTGGCTCGGCATTCCCTTCATGTCCGTCATCATCCTGGGCGGCTTGCAAAGCATTTCGCAGGAATATTACGAAGCCGCCGAAATTGACGGCGCCAGCAAATTCCAGATGTTCCGCAACATCACCCTGCCGCTCCTGCGCCCGGTGCTGACCCCCGCCATCATCCTCGGCGTGGTGTGGACCTTCAACAAATTCGACGTGATCTACCTCATCACGCAGGGCGGACCGCAGGAGAAGACTGACATCCTGGTCTCGTCCATGTACAAAGCCGCTTTCCAATTCTACCGTTATGGGTTTACCGCCATGTTCGCGCTGGTCATCTTCGTCATCCTGTTGATCTTCACCCTGATCTACCTGCGAGCGTCCGGCGGGCTGAAATCCGCCACCGAGTAATGAGGAGCCGACATGAACTCGACAACATCCAAACCCTTATCGCCCGTGACCAAAGCCCTGCGCTGGTTCTTCGTGCGCAGCCGCGGCGACAGCCCCTTCAAAACCATCCTGATCCACGCCACGCTGATCGTTGCCTCGATCATTGCCGTTTACCCCGTTCTGCGCGTCGTGACCATCTCGCTGCGTCCCAACGACACCCTGCTTACCACCAGTCTGCGCATCATTCCTGAAAACGCCACCCTCGACAACTACAAGGAAGTGCTATTCGGCGCGCCCGAGAAGAACCGCAAATCCGATTTCTTCCTGTGGATCTGGAACTCGTTCTCCATCGTGTCGGTCACATCCATCATCAGCATGATCCTCGCGGCAGTCAGCGCCTACGCCTTCTCGCGCTTCAAATTTCCAGGGCGCGCCGTCGGGCTGGTCTTCCTGCTCACTACCCAAATGATCCCCGCCGGCATGTTGCTCCTCCCGCTCTTCATCATGCTGGCGCAACTCCAAATGATCAACACCGCCCTCGGCTTGATCATCGCCTACTCGGTCAGCACCGTGCCGCTCACCATCTGGACGCTCAAAGGCTACTACGACACCATCCCTGTAGACCTCGAAGAAGCCGCGCTCATTGACGGTGCCAATCGTTTCACCGTCTTTACCCGCATCATCCTGCCGCTTTCCACGCCCGCGCTTGCCATCGCCTTCCTCTTCAGTTTCATGGGCGGCTGGAGCGAATACCTCGTGGCGCGCGTCGTCCTCCAAAAGAACGATATTTACACCTGGCCACTGGGCATTTTCACCTACGCCCAGCAATTCACCGTTGCCTGGGGACAATTCTCCGCCGCCTCAGTGCTGATCGCCATCCCTGTGATGATCCTATTCCTATACTCGTCTAAATGGCTGATCTCAGGCTTGACGCTCGGAAGCGTCAAGGGTTAGGGACGCCAAAACCGACCGGGGCGGTCCGCACGACCGCCCTTTTTTTACGGATGAAACACATGCGTAAACTGATCCTCCTCCTGCTCCTCGCCTCCCTCCTGACCTCGTGCCTGCCTGCCGCCTCGACGGAAATTCCCACCGCCCCGGCCGATTCCCCCTGGTGGAGCGACGCGGTCTTCTACGAGATCTTCGTCCGTTCGTTCTACGACAGCGACGGCGACGGCATCGGCGATTTCAACGGAGTCACCCAAAAACTGGATTACCTCAACGACGGCGATCCAAACACAACCACCGACCTGGGCGTGACCGGCATCTGGCTGATGCCCATCTTCCCTTCCCCCTCCTACCACGGTTACGACGTGACCGACTATTACGGCGTCAACCCGCAATACGGGACGATGGACGACTTCAAGCGGCTGCTCGCTGAAGCCCATAAACGCGGCATCCGCGTCATCATTGACCTGGTCATCAATCACACCTCCGACCAGCATCCGTGGTTCAGGGACGCAAAAAAGGACGTTAATTCCAAATACCGCGATTGGTACATCTGGAGCGAAACCGACCCAGGCTACAGGGGTCCTTGGAACGAGCGTGTCTGGCACTCCTCCACAACAGGCTTCTATTACGGCATCTTCACACAAAACATGCCCGACCTAAATTTCACCAACCGCGAGGTAACGAAGGAAATCGAGAAGGTCATGGCGTTCTGGCTCTCCGAAATCGGCGTGGACGGATTCCGCATGGATGCCATCAAGCACCTGATCGAAGAACAGACGCTCCAGGAAAACACGCAGTCCACCCACAAATGGCTGCGGGAGAATTTCTACCCCGCCTACAAATCCCTCGACCCTGAAGCCCTGGCTGTGGGCGAACTCTTCGGCAACGACATGAATTCCATCGCCGGGTATGTCAACGACAAACAATTCGACATGGCGTTCAATTTTCAACTGGCAAACGCCTTTCTCAGTTCGGCAAATTCCGGAAGCGCCTCCTACGTCAGCCGCGCATTGGAATTGAGCGAAAAGATCCTGGACGCGGGTCAATATGCTCCCTTCCTGACCAATCACGACCAGGATCGAATCATGTCCGAACTAAGAGGCGACGTGAACAAAGCCAAAGTTGCCGCCTCGCTCCTGCTCGCATCGCCGGGTACGCCGTTCATCTACTACGGGGAGGAGATCGGCATGGAGGGGCGCAAACCCGACGAAAACATCCGCCGCCCGATGCAATGGAGCACGGAAGAGAACGCGGGCTTCACCGCAGGCAATCCCTGGCGCGCCCCGGACGGGAACTTTACAGCGATCAATGTCGCATCGCAAACGAACGATCCGAACTCCCTTCTTTCGCACTACCGCGCGCTGATCCAGTTGCGGGGTAAACATTCCGCCTTACGCACAGGTCAGTACCATACGGTCAAGTCGGGCAGTCCGAACGTGTTCGCCGCGCTCCGCGTGGACGAGGACGAAATCCTCCTCGTGATCGTCAATCTCGGCGATCAACCGGTTGACGATTACGGGCTGACGCTTCAGGACGCGGTTTTGGCGGATAAAACCTACAGCGTGGAAACAGTATTCGGGGACGCGCAGGCGCAGGGTCCGGATGCGAGGCGAGGCGTCTTCGAGAATTACGAACCCATGACCGAACTCCCGCCCCACTCCACGTTCATAGTAAAATTCCAACCCTAATTCCACTCAATGAGGCAAACGACAATGACCACACCAGACTGGGTACAGGACGCCGTCTTCTATCAAATCTTCCCGGATCGTTTTGCGAAAAGCGCGCGCAATCCATCCGGGACTCTTTCGTTCGAGCCCTGGGACTCGCCGCCCACGGCGCACGGATTCAAGGGCGGCGATCTGTACGGCATCGCGGAAAAACTGGATTACCTGAAGGATTTGGGAATCACGGCTCTTTACCTTAACCCGATATTTGCCTCCGCTTCGAATCACCGTTACCACACCTTCGATTATTACGCGGTCGATCCGCTGCTCGGCGGGAACGATGCGCTTCGATTCCTGCTCGACAAGGCGCACAGAAAAAACATGCGCGTGGTCCTGGACGGCGTGTTCAACCACGCCTCGCGCGGCTTCTGGCAGTTCCATCACGTGCTGGAATGCGGCGACGGATCGCCCTACAAGGACTGGTTCCACTTCGACCCCGAACGCCTGGCAGGGAAAAAACATTGGGGCGCGTACCCCGGTTCACATGAACTCAAGGCATTGCAGCACGGCGAGGACAGCCTGACCGCCATCGGATATCGCGGCTGGTGGAACCTCCCCGCCCTGCCCAAGTTCAACACGAATTCGCCCGCGGCGCGCGAGTTCCTGTTGGGTGTCGCGGAACACTGGATCAAATTCGGCGCGGACGGCTGGCGGCTGGACGTTGCAACGGAAATTGACGATGACGCCTTCTGGCAGGAGTTCCGCCGTCGCGTTCGCAAGATCAACCCGGACGCGTACATCGTGGCGGAGATCTGGCACGAGTCGCGGCGCTGGCTGCAGGGCGATCAGTTCGACGCTATCATGAATTACGACGTGACCAAACCGGTCATCGCGTTCTTTGGTGGGAAACACCTCGACCTGAAGGTTATCCATCAACAATCGAACTATCACGGGATCCATCACGCCATTGACGCGCACGAGTTCGCCGACCGCATTGACCATAACCTGGGGCTTTACAAACAGGACATCACCTACTCGCAATTGAACCTGCTCGACAGTCACGACACGCCGCGTTTCCTCTCGTGCGTCAGCGGGAACAAGGATTCGCTCAAACTGGCGTGGCTCTTCATGTTCACTTACCCCGGCGCGCCGTGCGTCTATTACGGCGACGAGATCGGCATGGATGGTCAGCACGATCCCGATTGCCGCAGATCGTTCCCATGGGAGGAAAGCAAATGGGACAAGGGTTTGCTGGGTTACGTGAAGGAATTGATCGCGCTTCGCAAAAAGAATCCCGCCCTGCGGCGCGGCGACTTCAAGAGACTGTGGTCTGCGAACGGCACGTACGCGTTCTCGCGTTCGCTCAATGGGAAGACGTTCGTCGTGGCGGTGAATGTATCGGATTCGCCTCAGCAGGTTCACGTCACTTATGAGGCGAAGAGGGTTCCGAGTCCGGTCTTTGGCAAAGCGTCGGACATCACGGTGGATGAGCGGCTCAGGTTCGCCATCCCCGCGAGGAGCGGCGTGGTGTTGAAGTAGATCAAGCGCCCCACACCGCTTCGACCAGTTCCGGCAATATCTCCCCCGATTTGCCCTGAAAGAAGTAATTCGCTTTGAGCGTGAGCGGCGTCGGTTCGGCGTTGATCTCGATCAACGTCGCGCCGCGGTTGCGCGCGGCATACGCCAGCGATGCGGCAGGCTGGACCACGCCCGACGTACCGATCGAAAAGAAGACTTCGCACGAGCGCGCCGCCTCCACCGCCGCTTCGAGTTGGTCGCGCGGCAAAGCCTCTCCAAACCAAACGACGTCCGGTCTCAGCAAGCCTCCGCAGACTTCACAGCGCGGCACGGATTCGGTGTCGTCGTCCCAGGTTTCCGTGAATGTATAACATTCCGAACAGCGCACGCGTTGAATGTTGCCGTGCAGTTCCAAGACCCTGAAGGTCTCGAAGACCTTCAGGGTCTGTGCGGCAAGTTGATGCAAGCCATCCACATTTTGGGTGATGAGGGTAAAGTTGGGAACGCGTTTCGCGATTTCCACCAATGCGTAGTGACCGGGGTTGGGTCTCACGGCTTTGACGGCTTCGCGCCGCCACGCGTACCAATCCCAGACGAGTTTGGGGTCGCGGGCAAAGGCTTGGGGGGAGGCGAGGTCTTCCGGTTTATATTGCTTCCACAATCCGTCCTGCGCGTCGCGGAAGGTACGGAGTCCGCTTTCTTGTGAGACTCCGGCTCCTGTAAGCGCGACCAGGTTCGAGGTCCGAAGAAGAAGCGTGATGAGTTCCGGGGGAAAGGTCAAAGTCCACACTTCGCCAGCGACAGGTTGCGGTCGTAGAGTTGGGTGCGTCCGAGGATTTCGTTTTTCTCGTTGACCGAGACGAACTGGTATTCGATCCACGCGTTCTTGTAGGCGAAGTACCGCCGGAGGTTGTACGTCTCGATATTGTAATTGAACGAGCCGTCCGCCACCTTGATCATCTCGGCGCCCGCGCTCCATTCTCCGACGTTGAGCGTGTTCTGTTTGTCGCGCAGGCGCAGGAACATGTAGACGCGGTCGGTGCGCTCGGGGTCGTCAACGAAGACGGTCATCTTGATACTGCGCGTGGTGCAAGCCCCCTCGCCCCAGTACAAGGTGGCGGCAGAATACAGGATGCCTTTGAATCCCACGTTCTGGCTGAAGAACGTGACGCTGCTCATGTCGTTGATGAATTGCTCCGAGAACGTGGGAAGCGGGATCAACGTAGGAGTGGAGAAGGCAGGGACATCCGGCACGAGGGGCGTCCCGGTGGGCGTAAACGTGATGGGGGTGTTGGTGGAAACGGCGAACAGGTCGCGGGTGGGGATGCGGGTGACGGTCGGTTGAGGCGTGGCTGTATCCACAGGGGCGGGTATGGTTGGAGTGGCTAGAATTTGGGTGAAATCGGGCAGTTCGAATCCGGCGCAACCGGCAAGCAATGTGGTCAATAGAAGGAGCGTGAGGGTCTTTTTCATGGCGGATCCTATGGTGGAGGGAGGCAAGGTCTTATTCATGGATACAAGGAGTTGCAGTGCGTGACCGAGACGCTGGTGCGGTCCACGACGGAACGACCGAGGACGGTCAGCCCGACGGTCGAGGCGACCAACTGGTATTGAAGCCAGGCGTCCTCGAAATTTTCGTAGCCTTCGATCTGGTCGAGGTGGAGTCGGTAGAAATATTTGCCCTGATCGTTGTCCTTCATAATGGCGCCCGCGCCCCATTCGGTGCCGCGTCCGCTGTATTTATCCTGCAGGCGGACGAAGAGAAGCACATACTTCAACCGCCTCACGGGGGTTACGGTGGCGGTGAACATGATGGAACGGTCGCCGTCGCAGGTATATCCCCACACCAGTTGGTTTGTGGATCGTTGAACGAATTGGAAGATGTTGGGCGAGGGTGTGTACAGGCTGGGGTCGAGCGTTTCGAGCGTGATGGTCGGGCGTGGAGTTCTCGTGACGGTCGGCGTGCGGGAAGGCCGTATGGAGGGATCGGTCGCGGCGGGCGTTTCCGTTGGCGCCTGGGTGTTGAGCGAGAACGGGTCGCGCGTGGGAGTCGGCGAGGGGAAGCGGGTAACGGTCGGCGCGGGCGTGTTCGTCGGCTGAGGCGACGGCGAAACAGGAGGCGGGAAGTTTGGAAACGGGATGGCGTCACACCCGCCAATCGCGACGGCGAGAAGGAGGATGACGATCTTTTTCATTGTAGAGTTGCGCATGGGGCCTCGAAGGATTGACGCGGACAATTTCAACAGGAATTTGGAATCCGACGGCTTGTCGTCGAGCAAGGCGGGAGCAAGTGTCGCCATGGCGACACGCGACGTTCCCTGCCTCCAAAATCGTGACGAACTGAATTTTATCAATTGTATCCTGTTTGGAGGGGATTGTTCCGCCTTTCGACCCTGTTCTCTCGATTGATTTACGCTTCTTTCCCGACCCGGGAACTGATCCGGCAAAAAAACTTGGCTCATGTGTGATTTGTGTGCAGACATTAGAGAACGTCCGCTACGCACGGAAGTTTTTGCACACTTTTCGTAGATGAGCCAACAATTTTCAGCCCCTACTTTGGCTGATTCTCACGGTTCCCATTGCGGCTGCCAGTCGGGTTCGGGATTGTCGGTAACCTGGCGCATGGACGAGCCGTCGGCGCGCATGACGAAGATATCCGCCTGGTCGTCGTTGCGTAACGAGTTGAAGGCGATCCACTCCCCATCGGGCGAGTAGGAGGCGGAGGCGTTGTTCCCGCCGTCGGTGAGTTGCGAAGCGGTCTCCGCCTCCACGTCTACGCGGAAGATGTCCTTGTCGCCCGGCGGTCCCGCGTAGATGAGCAGGTATCTCCCATCCGGCGACCAATCGAGACTGCCGCCGATCCCCTGCAAGCCACGCGTCAACTGGCGCACGTTCGCGGCGTCCGCGTCCATGAGGAAGATCTCGTAGGAGTCGGGGCGATCCACCGCCATGGCAAAGGCGATCGTGTTCCCGTCCGGCGACCAGTCCGCGGCGACGATGTTGTTCGGGGCGGCATACAGCAGTTTTGGATTATCGCCGGTGCTTTTTACCGTCCACAGCGAGGTGGGTCCTTCGCCGGCGCGGTTGGCGAACAGGACGGTTCCTCCGTCCGGCGAGAAACTCGGCGAGACGACGTTGCCGATGTTATCCGTGAGGCGGATCAACCGCGAGCCTTCAAAGACAAACATGAAGAGATCGAAATATCCGCCGTTCTGATTCGAGGCGTAGACGATGGATGCGCCCGACGGCGAGTACACGGGATAGTAATTGTGCGCCTGAACGTTCGTGATCTGCTGATAGCCCGTCCCGTCCGCGTTGACGAGGCACAATTGATTGAAGTCGCCGCGCGTGCAGGTGAAGATGATGCGCCCGATGTGAGGCTTGGTCGGTTTGGGGAGGGGGGTAAAGGTCGGCAAGGGGGTCGGAAGATCGGGGTCCGAGGCGCTGAAGTCTCCCAGGTTGATGTTTGCGGAGGGGATCATCAAACAAAACCCGACAGCGATCACGATGAATATCAATCCCAGCGGCAAACGGATGCCGCGCGAAACGTTTCTTCTCGAAAAGATGCGCCGCCGGGACATAAGAAGATTCTACAACAAAACCCCCGCTCTCAAATCGCGACTTATCGAGGCATTTATCTCAACAGCCTGGTAAACTCCGTCCCGGGGAGGGGATGACTCAGCAGGTATCCCTGCACGCTGTCGCAGAATTGAGAACGCAGGAAGGCGAGTTGCTCGTCCTTTTCCACGCCTTCCGCTACCACTTCGAGCCCGAGGGAACGAGCCATGGAAATGATCGCCGTGACGAGGGTCTCATTCTTGCGATTGAGGTGAATGTCCTGAATGAAGGATTGGTCAATCTTCAGGACCTTGAGCGGGAACTGCTTCAGGTAACTGAGCGAGGAATAGCCGGTCCCGAAATCGTCGAGCGAAGTATGCACCCCCAGCGCGTTCAACTCGTTCATGATCTTGATGGTGTATTCCCTGTCGCGCACCGCGATGCCCTCCGTGATTTCCAGGCGCAGGGCGTCGCTGGGCAAGCCCATCTCCAAAAGTATCTGGGCAACCTTGCCTACCAGGTTTTTATCCTGAAACTGGCGCGCGGAAATGTTCACCGACACCCAAAAACCGGGATGTCCCGCCTCCCTCCAGGCTTTGACCTGCGCGCACGCCGCGCGCATGACATATTCCCCGATCGGCAGGATCAGTCCCGTATCCTCCGCCGCCTGGATGAAATCCTGCGGGGGAAGCAATCCCCTGATTGGATGCATCCAGCGGATCAACGCCTCCGCCCCGATCAGCCTGCCGCTCGCAAGCGAGATGATCGGCTGGTAATGGATCAACCATTCCTTTCGTTCGACGGCGCGCTTCAACTCTCCCTCGAGCCGGATCAGTTCAATGGCACTGATGTGCATGGCGTTGTCGAATAACTGGTGCTGGTTTCCGCCCTGGGCTTTGGCGTAATACATGGCTGAATCGGCATCGCGCAAGAGTTCCCCGGCGGTGGTGTAGTCCTTGTTGAACATGACAATGCCGATGCTTGCGGTCGGCGACCGCTCCACCGCGCCGAGCGTGGTGGTCGTCTTCAATTGTCCCTTGATCCGTTCCGCCACCCGTCTCGCGTCGTTGACGTCCTTTACGACGTCGAGCAGGATGGCGAATTCATCCCCGCTCAGACGGGAGACCGTATCCTCCGGGCGCAGACATTTTTGCAGGCGTTTGGCGACCGTGATCAGCAATTGATCGCCGACCACATGACCGAGGCTGTCGTTGACCAGTTTGAAACGGTCGAGGTCGAGGAACATGACCGCGAACAGGTCGTTGGGATTCCGCTTCGTGCGTTCGATGCGATTCTGCAAACGGTCCAGAAAGAGGACGCGGTTCGGAAGCCCGGTCAGCGCGTCGTGGACGGCGTCGTGAGCCAGGCGTTCCTCAGCCAGTTTGCGGGCGGTGATATCCGATTGCGATCCCGCCATGCGGTACGCAATGCCGTTGGCATCGCGCACTGCCAAGCCGCGGCTGAGCGCCCACAAGTATTCGCCGCTGGAATGTCGGATCCGGTATTCACACTCGAAGTGAGGGGTCAGCCCCTTGAGGTGCGAAACGAGATTTGCCTGGAGTTGCTTCCGATCTTCCAGATGAATCAGTTTGAACCATTCATTGGGGTCGGAGTCAAGTTCGTTCTCCCTGTAACCAAGCATCTCCTTCCAACGGGCTGAATAATAGATTTCGTTCGTCTTCAGGTTCCAGTCCCATATACCGTCGTTGGCGGCGCGGACAGCCAGGGCGTAACGTTCCTCGCTCTCGCGCAGTTTGCGCTCCATGCCGTGTTTGTAAAGCGCCATGGTGATATTGGACTTCAGGTCGCGCGCTTCGAACGGCTGGATGACGAGTCCGTACGCCTGCGCCAGAATGGCGGTCTTCAAGGTGAGCGTATCGGCGTGAGCGCTGACAAACACGACCGGGATGCCGAAATTGTCATGGATACGCTTCGCCGCTTCGATCCCGTTGATCCGGCCTTGGAGGCGAATTTCCATAAGAGTCAGGTCGGGGCGCATCTCCTCCACTTTTTGGATGGCGACCTCGCCTCGATCCGCCTGCCCGGCGACAACGTAACCCATGTTTTCCAGCGCGGCGGCGATTTGCTTCACCATCGCGCTGTCGTCTGCTGCGATGAAAATACTCTCTTTTGCCATATTGCCCTTTTTGTCCTTGCTCCAGCGCGCAACGGTTCGCGGATGCCTTCAGAATTAGAATGAATGGGACACTGACAAGAACCAACCTCATCCCGCGATTACCGATCCAATAATTGATGGAAGTGTATCAAGACTCCCGTTTATTTCAGTTTTCACCTTTGCAAGTAATGGGATTGTAACTATGAACACATAAGCGCAGTCCGCATCCCACTGCCAAGAGCAGCGGTCTGAAAAGTCCGTTTTTATTACTTGTCGAGCGTAATCTGCGCTCTCTTGCGCAGGGGCGACGTTACACCTGCCCTCCCGCTCCGCTTCGCTTCGGGGACGATGTGGCGGCGACGCCAGCAGACGTTAGAGAACGTCCGCCTACACCGAAGCGTAACCGACGTTCTCTAGCGTCGGACTTTGCGCTGTAATACTAATTGAAGCCCCTTCTTCTATGCGGTACAATTCTCCAATCCTCCGTT
>JABWAU010000069.1 GCA_013360875.1 Anaerolineales bacterium
ACTGCTGTCCTTTCCCGCTCCCGCGCGGGCGCAGACTCCCGTCGCGTTGGAAGCGTTGACCGTGATGTTGTGGCCCGAATACGACCAGCCCAGTATGCTGGTCATCCAAAATTTCACGGTGACCGGCGATACGCAGGTGCCAACGACTATGGTCATCCGCGTCCCGCGCGACGCGAACGTCACTGCCGTGGCGTATCAAAGCCCAAGCGGCTTGCTGCTGGCAAACTACCAATCCCAGCCTGCGCAGGGCGAGAACTGGCAGACCATCACCCTCTTCATCACTGAACGCACGAACTACCACATCGAATATTACCAGCCGCTCGAACGCAGCGGGGATATCAGGTCCTTCACCTATCAATGGATGGGTGATTTTCCCATACGGGATTTCAAGATCGAAGTGCAGGTGCCAGCCGACAGCAAAGGCGTGAAAACCGATCCTGCCATTCCCTTTATGCAAAGCGGAGCCTCCCTGAATGGGGGCGCGACCATGAGCGGCTTGGTCGAGGGCGAAACCTATCAACTGGAGTTGGAATATTCCCGTTCCAGCGAGAGCGTTCTTGCGACGCCCGTCTCCCAGCAGGTCGAACCCCTCGCGCCTGTGGATGAAAACGCGAGCGGTCGTTCGACGCTCGACAACCTGCCGCTTTTCCTCGGCGGTTTTGGCGCGGCGTTGATCCTTGCGGCGCTGGTCTATTTCATCCGCGGTCAATCCTCCGCGAACGCCCCCAAACCGCGCAAACGGTCGCAACCCGCGAGGGGCAGCAATACAGTGGTAATCTATTGCCACGAATGCGGCACGCGCGCCCAGGAAGGAGATCGCTTCTGCCGCGCCTGCGGGAGCAAATTGAGAGGGGGGTGAACGGGAAGGAAGGATATAAAAGATGACGGGCGCAATGCGTCCGTCATCGTGTTTAATCTCCCAGCGCTGTAATGTTAGTTCTTGCGGACAGTGAGATTATTCGCCTAAAGCCGCGAAAGCCGCTTCCAACAACGCCTTGACGTAGGTGGGGTTATGAACGCCGTGGCTGGCGTCCTCTTCGATCACGCCGTAGTTCCAGAGTGCGGTCGCCTGGGCTTCGGTCCACGTTCCGGGAATAACCACGCCGTTTTCATCGAGGAGTCCTGCAGCCTGCAGAGCGGTTTTGAGTCTTTCCATTTCTTCCGCAACGAAGGTCTGGCCGCCGTTGATGTCGTAGTTCTCGGCGTCGGCATGGCACTCCTGACAGGTGGCAAGCTGCGGCTCGAAGGTGTGCGTGTCAATCTCGCCCATGTGGCAGGCTACGCAGGTGTTTTCCACCATGGCGTAGTGCGCGCCGGGTTTGCCTTCCACGCCAAAACCGCCGGAGCCCATCAGGATATCGCCCTGAACGCTCAAGTGCGGATTAAAGCGAATACTGGTGGAGGTGTACTTCGTCGCATCGGTTTTATCAACGAAGTTCTTCATGTAGCGGCGCGCCTGGTGACAGTTGGCGCACAGGTTGCCGGCGCCGCCTTCGAAGGTCAAACCGCTTGTCACGAACGCGACCGGGGCATCCGTCTCGAGCGCCCAGTCGGCGCTGGTGTAGGTGGTGTGGATCTGGTGGCAGGTGCGGCAGTCCTGGTGGGTCGGAGCGGTGTCGCCCGATTCCACCTGGCTGAAGTTCTTGCCTTCCGCGATCATCGCGCTGAACGTGGCGCCAGAGTGACAGCCAGCGCACGAATTACGGGGACCTTCCTCAATGAAGGCTGTGCCGGAACCGTGCAGCGAGGTTTCCCAGGCGGCTTTCTTGCCGGTGATGAGCGCGGTATCGTTATGGCACTCGGTGCAGGTCAGATCCTCAATGGTGACCGATTCACCGGCGGGACCGGCGGGACCCGCAGGCCCTGCAGGGCCGGGAGGTCCTGCAGGGCCGGGCTCGCCCTGAGGACCCGCGCAGGCTGTGAACAATACGGCGGACACAATCAACACACCAAACAAAACGAGCATTTTCTTTGTGGACATTGTTTTGCGATTTCTCCTTTCAATGGGTTTCGTACAGGCGATCTCTTTAAAATGTGAAATTGTCTTATGGATTGCACCTCCTTGCAAATATTAAGGCATTATGAGGTTTTAATCTCTTGTTCATTTTAATCTATAGGTTCTTGCTGTCAGAAGAACGGATGTCACACCCCTTATAGATAAATGTAACTGAATTTTCAGGTCGAACTCCATTCGAAAAGATTATACAACCAACGGAAATAGTTTGCATTAAAAGCAAAGGATACCCGCGTTTTCATCTTCGATTATCGAAACACGGGGTATCCAGTAGACACGCTTATTGATAGGTGTGATGCGTTATTTTTCGGGCGCGCCGGAATCAATCCATCGTTTGACGAACTCCAGTTCGTCGGGGGTCAGGTTGGCGAAATGACCGCCGGCGCTCTGCACCTGGAACAAAACGCTGGCTGCTGAATTCCCCGGCACAACCGCGGTCCCGCTCTCACCGCCCTGCATAAGGTCGGCAAAAGTGGTCAACTTGAGACCGCCGCTTGCCAGGTCGCCGTGGCAGTTGGAACATTTCATATCGAACAGGATGCCCACATAATTTTCGTAAGTGGGATCCCCGGTCAGTATTGGCAATCCGTCGCCCGGTTCAGGCGGAGGCAGTTGTTCCATCAGTATCTCGCGCAGGGCGGGCGCGTCGAACCCGGCATAACTATACACGCTTCCATGGCAGGCTGAGTTCGAGCAGAAGGACGTGTTGCTGGTCCCGCCCGGGTCGTCCATGGTGTGGCAGGCGGAACAGGAGGAACCGAACGCCTGGTTGTGCAGGCTGATCCAGTTCGGGTTCAGGTGGGATTCGGGCTCGGGTCCGCGGCTGATCTCGATGTTCGCAAGGAAGTCATCGGGTCCCGCGACGATCGGGATCGAATGGCAGACGTTGCACTCCAGGCGGATCGCTTCATTCTCCGCGTTGAGATGCCCGCCATCGTGACAGCGGAAACAGCCCGGAAAACTCACGTGACCCAGGTTGTTCGGATGCGTCGCCCAATCCACTTCCTGGTCGTTGAAGACGGTGCTGTCGTAAATGTCTTTCAACACCTGCACCGCCGAGGCGATCTTTTCTTCATTGCCGGGATAATAATCGGTCGTCTTGTAATATTCCCCGAGTTGATCGAACGCGGCAAAGGCATCCTCGCGCGAATCATACTTGACGTACAATGCCTCCACCGCCTTTTGGTGAATTTGCGGGATGCCGGGGTCAATGAACCCGCGCGACATGGCGGTATCAACCGAGTCCGTCGGCATGGTGAATTCGTGTGTGACGCGGTTGTGGCAGGTGATACAGTCCATGGTTTTGAGGCGGCTTTCGTCCAGGGTGGAGGCGTCGAAACCGGACTCCACATCCACGTATTCGGTCACGCTCCCGTCGTCGTCATGCACGCGGACGTACGGGATGTTCTGGTCCAGTGCGTCGGTCGCGTAATACTCCACCGCGTTGACGATGTGCCAGTGAATGCCGCGCCCCAATCCTTCGCGCTTTGCGCCGCCGCCTGTTTTCATGATGAGATAGATATCCTTCTTCGTGTTGTCGCGGTCGTTTTGGAACCGGGACAGCACGCGCAGGCTGTCATCCGAAAACGTCTCGGGCTGGTGGCACTTCTCGCAGGTATCGCGCGCCGGGCGCAGAGCCTTGGCGCGGATCGGGTACTCATACAGGTTGAAAACCATGTAATACAGTTCGTGCAGACCCTGCGACTTGCGCGTCAACTGATCGAAAAAGGAGGCGCGCCCGATGTGACACTCCTCGCAGGTCACGTTCGCGTGAGGCGACTCCTTGTAGACAGTATCCTGTGGAGGCATGGTGTGGCAGGCTGTTCCGCAAAACGCGGGCGAATTCGAATATTCCCAGCCATAGACGCCGCCCGCAAGCAACATGATCGTGAGAATTCCCAAGGTTGCATAGGGCAGAATCAACAACCGGCGCGGGGCGTCGGGTCCCGGGAAAAAGAACTTCTTGAGTCGTTCGCTTAATTTCTTCATTGCGCCTCCAAAACGATCCCTATCTTAATCCAAGTTTAATCATTCGTGAACAAACAAATGTCATCCCCGTTTTGGATGATTGTAATCCGCTTTGTGGAATATTCAAACCCGGTGAGGAAAAACTTGCCACGAAGCGTCACGGTCACCCTTGCGGGTGACCGTGACGTTCATCTTCCTCCATCGAAATTTCCCCGAGCAGATCGAGAACAATATTCACGACGCAGGGGACCACCTGTTCCACAGGCGGCGAAAGATCCTCGCTGAATTCGTGGATGCGTTCGGTCGCGATCCCGATGATGATCACGTCCTCCGGTAAAGGCGCGCCCATCTCCCTGCCCAGTTCCATCGCCTTTTGCAGCGATGTATCGTGGATGCTGGTGATGTGGTATGCGGAATAATTGGGCAATTGACTCAACTTCAACACTGAGATCGAACCGACCGGCGCGTCCATCGAAAACGCATCCACCAGAATGACGCGGTCGTATCCGATCAGATGCTCCATCAGGCTGATGCCGCCCACCGAAAGGCAGGTCACATCCACGCGGCTGGGCGAGGCGAGGCGCTCCTCCACCGCCTCCACAACCCTCCACCCAACGCCGTCGTCGCCCAGGATGGGATTCCCAAGCCCAACGATCAAAGTTTTCATTGGATGACCGTCCGCCTCTCTCCAGACCGTTGCCTGATCCTGCTCAAACGCCTGTTTCAACGCCTCGAATTCTTCCACTCCGATACCTAACAAAATTGTTTCAACACCTCGACCGGATTCCCGTCCGCGTTGCGGATGGTGATCTCCAAAGGCATCTGCCCCGGCAGGGAATGGGTCGCGCACCCAAAGCACGGATCGTAGGCGCGGAACGCCATCTCCACCATGTTGAGCAAGCCTTCGTTGACGACCCCATCCTTGATGAGGCTCACCGCGGCTTTGTTCGTGGACATCTGAAGCGGGGCGTAGTTGTTGGTGGTACCGACGATGAGATTCGCTTTGGTCACAATGCCCCGCTCGTCGGTCCAGTAATGATGCGTGAGAGTCCCGCGCGGCGCCTCGACGATGCCGACGCCTTCCGTTGGGACTTCCGTCGGCTTTGTGTGAACGTTCGGCGAGGTGATCTCCGGGTCGGTGACCAGTTCCACCCAGCGTTCCGCGGCGTAGAGCAGTTCGATGAGGCGCGCCCAGTGCGTGGCAAGGCGTTGATGGACGGGCTTGCCGCCGAGGGTCTTGTAGAACTTGTCGTATTCCTCCTGCGCGAGCGGCGTTGCCATCCCATCCGAAGCGTTGAGGCGTGAAAGCGGCGTTGCCATATAGACGCCCGAGTCTTCGCCGTCCACGAAGCCCTTCCAGCCGACGTTCTTGAGATACGGGAATTTGAGATAGGTCCACGGCTCGACGTGTTCGGCGATGTGGTTCATATATTCGGGCGGCGCGTATTTGACGAACTCTTTGCCGTTCGGGTCCACCACGCGCACTTTGCCGTCGTAGAAGTTGACCTTGTTATTCGCGTCCACCAAGCCCATCGAGTAGGTGCGATGCGTGTACACGTCGCCGAGTACCAGGTCAACATACGCCTTGTTGCCCAGCACGATGTCGTTGAAGAGTTTGAGGCTGAACTGCGCAAACTCGATTGCCCAGCGCCCCATCTCCTCGATTTCCTTGCGTTGTTCCTCTGTGATCCCTTTCGTGATGCCGCCGGGGATCGAAGTGCATGGATGCACCTTCCGTCCGCCGATCATCTCCACGACGGCGTGACCGTATTTGCGCATCTGGATCACCTTGCCGCCGATCTCCAAACCGACTTTGTGGATCACGCCGAGAATGTTTCGCTCGGCGACCGGCGCGTCGGGTCCCATCACGAAATCGGGACCGCCCAGCGCGTAGAAGTGGGTAGTGTGGTCGGTGCAATAGAACGCGGAGTACAGCAGTTCGCGCAGCATCTTTGCGGTGCGCGGCGGGTCAACCTTGTACACCGCGTCGGCGGCTTTGGACGCCGCCATGTGATGCGCCTCCGGGCACACGCCGCAAATGCGGTTCGTCAACAGCGGCATCTCCTCGATGGGGCGCCCGACGACGAAGCGTTCGAAGCCGCGCAATTCGGGGATCTGGAAATAGGAATTGGCGACGTTGCCTTTCTCATCGAGAAAGATCTCGATCTTGCCGTGTCCTTCCAGGCGAGTGATGGGATCAATTGAAATTCTCTGCATGGTTGTCATCCTTTCACAGGGATGTCCCTGTTGGATTAGGATCAAAGCCTATTCGCTGGAGGATGCGTCGTGAATTTCCTCGACGAAGCGTGCCCGCGCCTTCACCTCTTCCAATTTGAGCGAAGCGTACTGCGAAGCATCCTTCATCAGTTTCTCGGCGGTCTCCTTCGGTAGTTTCTTTAATTTCTCGAGCGAATAGCCCTGTTCCTGAAGATACTCTTCGATCAGCGCTTTCTCTAGAACCGCATTCGGGTCTTCCATTGGTTGGGTAAGCATGTCAACCTCCATCGTTGACTGCTGGATCACCGAAGAGTCAGCCTGCCTTGACTCTCCATGCATCCATATTCGCTTTGAGGAGCGACCCAGCCAGATTAAACCGATAAACCTGTCCTACCGGATCGGGAATTCCATCCAGAATTCGCTCGATCTCCTCCGGTTCCTTCGCGTCGATCACCGAAGCAAAGGCTGAGATCAACCTTGCTCCGTAATCCAGCACACCCTCGGCGGGACCGTAACAGCCAATGCACTGCGCCCCGACGTTCGGGCAGCGCGCGTTGCATCCGCTGCGCGTGGCGGGACCGTTGCACGGGATTCCCTGTTCGAGCAGGCACAGGGTCGGGTCCACCGGGGCAACATCCTGAATGCGTTTGAACTCGGTGATGGATTTGACATTCCGGGCGCGCGGGCATTCATCACACACGGTCGAATCGCCGACGCCGATCACGCAGCCTTTCGGCGGCAGTTCCGCCTCGCCCCTCACGACCTTGATGACCAGGTCCACCACCGCCGCGATCTGATGCGATTCCGGCGGGCAGCCGGGCATGTAGTAGTCCACATCCACCACCTGGTCCAACGGACGCAGGATCGGCGCAAGTTTCGGGATGTGCAGTTCGCCTTCGGGGACATCGTACGAAGTGCGCGGGTAAATGCCATGCGGATTGTCCGTTGAGATGGTGTTGAACGCGGTCTGGACGATCTCGCCCACCGGGCACAAATTTGCCAGGCCGGGGATACACCCCTCGCAGGCGCACGAGCCGAACGCGACGAGGATCTTCGTTTTGCGGCGCAGCAGTTTGGCCAGGTGTTCGTTCTCCTCGTTGCGGATCCCGCCGTTGAAGAGCGTGAGCAGGATCGAGCCGTCTTCCATCGCCTCCACGTCCTTGTATTTCGCATCCATCGCCACGGGCCAGAAGACGACGTCGAAGTTGGCATCCACATCCAGAATTTTTTCGTGGATGTTGAGGACGGCGATTTCACAGCCTCCGCAGGATGCCGCCCAGTACATAGCAAATTTGGGTTTGTTGCCATTGGCGGTCATGCCGGCACCTCCGTTCTGGATTCCTTCGCCTCATCCGGGACGATGGGCTTGCTCCCGTTCCCGGACTTTCCCCAATGCAGCGGTCCAAGCGCGCGCACTTCTTCGACATATTTGTTAATCTCCGCGGCGAAGATCGCGCCTTCCGCCGCGCTTGCCCAGAGCAGTTTAATGCGCTGCGGCTCGATGCCCATCTGCGCCAGCACACGCTTGAGCAGGAGGTATCGCCTCAGGGCTTTGTAATTCTGCTCCACGTAGTGACAGTCGCCGGGATGACAACCGGTGATCAGCACCGCATCCGCGCCGCCGGCAAACGCCTTGAACACGAACGTGGGGTCCAGCCGCCCGGAACACATCAGGCGGATCAGACGGACGTTTGGCGAATACTTCATACGGGCAGTGCCGGCCATGTCGGCAGCGCGGTAACTGCACCAGTTGCAGGTAAAGCCAATGATGGTGGGTTCAAATTGATCGGTCATAGTGGTTCTCCATGAGGTCGTTGCGAGGAACGATCGGTCAGGCGGGAACTGCCTCCGTCGTTTTTCCATTCACGTTCACCAGGAGCAAGCCTTCGATCTGCGAAAGGATTTGCTCGTTGCTGAAGCCGGTACCGCTGATGGCGCCGGCCGGACAGGCTGCCACGCAGGTCCCGCATCCCTGGCAGAGAGCCGGGTTGACCTCCGAGACCATCCTGTCTTCGTGGAAGAGGATGGCATTGAACGGACACAAGCCGTTGCAGATGCGGCAACCGGAGCATTGCTGCTCGTTGATGGACGCGCGCACCGGTTCGAGCGAGATTTCCTTTTGTTGGATTTTGCCAAGCACGCGCGCCGCCGCGCCGGCACCCTGCGCCACGCTGGCGGGGATGTCCTTTGGACCCTGGGCGCAGCCGGCGATAAAGATGCCTTCCGTCATTGTGGCAACCGGGTCGAGTTTTGGATGGCGTTCGATGAACCAGCCTGCCGTTCCACACGCAAGACCAAAGAGTTTGCCGACCTCCTTGGCATCCTGGCGCGGTTCGAGCCCCGCCGAAAGAATGACCATATCCACAGGGATGCGTCTTTGTTTGCCGATCAGCGTATCCTCCACCTGGATGATCATCCTGCCTTCCTCTTCGGGGGTGCGGGCAAAATCGGTGATCTCCGCCACCTTGCCGCGCACGAAATGCGTCCCTTCCGCCAGCAAACGCTGGTAGAACTCTTCGTAATCCTTGAAGGGGGTGCGCATGTCAATGTAGAAGTTGTACACCTCCGCGCCGGTGCGTTCGTGGACGAGATGGGCAAACTTCAAACTCTGCATGCAGCAGATGACGGAGCAATACGGGTTGTAGTTTTGGTCGCGTGAGCCGACGCAGTGAACAATGCCGACGGTTTTTGGCACGGTCTTCCCGTCGCGCAGAACGATGTTGCCTCCCGTCGGACCCGCGGCGTTGCTCAGGCGCTCGAACTCCAGGCTGGTGTAAACATTAGGGAGACGCCCATAACCGTATTGAGGAATGCGCCGCACGTCGAACAGATCGTAGCCCGTTGCCAGAATGATGTTGCCAACCTCGACGGTGATCTGTTCGTCCTTCTGGGTGAAATCAATCGCGTCCGTCGGACAGAACTTCTCGCAGGCTTTACACGTGCCTTTCAGGAAGTAGGCGCAGTTTTCCGCATCAATGACCGGGTATTTGGGAACGGCTTGCGGGAACGGCACATAAATGACCTTGCGCTTGCCCAGCCCGGCTTCGAAGACCTCATCGGTCACCTTCCACGGACATTTCTCCCAGCAGATGCCGCAGCCGGTGCAGAGTTCCTCGTTCACGTAGCGGGCTTTCTTGTTGATCGTGACCGCGAAGTTGCCCACGTAGCCGTCCACCTTGACGACCTCGCTCCACGTCAACAGCGTGATGTTCGGGTGGTTGCCCGCGTCCACCATCTTGGGCGTGAGGATGCAGGCGGAGCAGTCCAGCGTGGGGAAGGTCTTGTCGAACTGCGCCATGTGCCCGCCGATGGACGGTTCGCGCTCGACCAGGTAAACGCGATACCCGGCGTCCGCGATCTCGAGCGCGGCTTGAATGCCGGCAATGCCTCCGCCCACGATCAAGGTGGCGGGGTGAATCGGTACGCGCAGGGGTTCGAGCGCTTCGTGATGCGCCACGCGCGCCACGCCGCCGGAGATGATGGCTTTTGCCTTATCCGTCGCGGCGGACTTGTCGGTATGCACCCACGAATCCTGCTCGCGGATGGACACGAGTTCGCACAGGTAGGGATTCAGGTCCGCGCTCGCGCAGGCGTTGCGGAAGGTCTTTTCGTGCAGGTGAGGGGAACATGCCGCCACCACCACGCGGGTCAAGCCGAGTTCCTTGATGTCCTTCTGGATCAACTCCTGACCCAGGCTGGAACACATGAACTTGTAATCGCGCGAGACCACCACACCCTGTCCGGCGAGATGCTCACCCGCCCATCGGCTGACCTCCGCCACATCCACGACCCCGGCGATATTCGTGCCGCAATGACAAACGTAAACGCCAATTCTTTCAGTCATAGGTTTTTCTCCTGTTTCATCAATCATTCTGCGTAGTCATTCTGCGTAGCGTTGCACCCATTCTGCGTAGCGTTGCGCTCTCTAGCGCAACTCGGCGTTAGCCTGTCCTGGCGGACAGTCCAGGGAGAACGTCAATTACGCGTCTGCGATAGCGATTACGCGGTGACCGCCTCCCGCGCCTTGGGAACAGGCTCCCTGGCAACTCCGAGGCGGTGCGAAGCGATCCCCAGCGCCATGCCCATCAACTGCGTGAAGTACATGACCGGGATGGAATACTCCGTTCCGAACTCCCGATTCACCTGACTCTGATACACCTGCAGGTTGACGTTGCACATCGGGCAAGTGGTGGCAATCACGTCCGCGCCGCGGTCAATCGCTTCCTTCAGCAGAATGCGAACCATCTCCAGCGCGGCTTTGCGATTCGTGATGATCAACGAAGCCCCGCAGCAGCGCGTCTTGGAGGCGTATTCCAGCGGCTCCGCGCCAATGGCAGATAACAGATCCTCGAAATAGCGGGGATTCTCAACCTCTTCGTGATCCTTCCTCGGACGCAAAATCTGACATCCATAGTACGGAGCGATGCGCAAACCTTTGAGCGGATGCGCGATTCGCTTCCTGATCTCCTCCAAGCCCACATCCTCCAGTATGACTTCGATCAGGTGGCGGACGTTCATGATTCCTGCGATGTGCAGGTTGTCCTCTTCCAGCGCAAAGTTGACGTGATCCGCCAGGTCGGGGTCTTTCTTGAGATAGGCGTTGGTATAGTAGGCGTTCTTGAAGCATGCGCTGCATGGCGCGACGAAATCGGTGAGACCGGTCTTCTCGGCAATGGCAAGGTTGCGCGCCACAAGCGTATACGCCAGGAGTTCATCCACCGGGAAATAGGCGGTTGCGCCGCAGCAGTTCCAATCTTCAATCTCGCGCATCTCCAAGCCCAGCGCCCGCGAGACTTCCAGCGCGGAAAGTTGGTAATCCTTCGCCAGACTTTCGAGCGAACAACCGGGATAGTAGGCGTATTGTTTCATGATGCCTCTCCTAGCGGGATGATCCGCTTTACCATGCGCTGGAAGTTTTTCAACCTCCTGATCTTCTTCGGCAGAAGGGGCATCTTCCCCTTCAGCACCAAACCCGTGGCGGTCAGCGCCTCCTGGACGAGTTGCGCGGCGGTGAACCTGGGGAGGTAGGTGGTCGCAAGAATCGGTTCGTAGGATTTGCCGGAATTCACGACCATCTTTACGAAAGCCTCCGCAAAGTCCGGTCCGATCAAGCCCTCCTTGTAACTGCGTTTCCAGATCGAATAACGCTTCAATACGTACATCATGTCGGCGATGTCAATCCCGGCCGGACATCTCACCGTGCAGTGATAGCAGGAGGCGCAAGTCCAATAGGTGTTGCTTGCCAGCACTTCCTCCTTGAGGTTCTCGCGGATCATGCCGATGATGGCGCGCGGGGTGTGATCCATGAATTCGACCGCCGGGCAAGTACCGCTGCACGTTCCGCATTGCAGGCAAAGCGAAATCGGATTGCCGTGCGTGGCATACATCATGTTGATTATTTCGTTGCTGAATGAAAGTTCTGCTGTCATGGCATCTCCTGTTCATTGGGGCTGCGGCTTTTTCTCTTCGGATGCCTTCAGCAAGGCGCTCACCTTCTCCAGCAGAAGATTGGGTTCGACCGGCTTTTCGACCAGTTCGTCCACGTCCACAAAGTTGGGATGCACCGCCTGCCCGGGGAAGAGAAAGGCGATCTGCTCGCGAATGCCGGTAATAATCAAAACCGGCATGGCACGCAGTTTGGGGTCCTTTCTGATCTTGCGCGCCAGCGCGATGCCCTCGGCGCCGCGCCCCATCATGATGTCAAGCAAAAGCAGGTCATAGATTCCGCTTTGCAGCGCCTGGAAGCCCTCCTTGGGGTTGTACGCCGCATCCACGTTGTAACCGGCTTTTTCAAGAATTGCCCTGATTCCCGCGACGAAATCAGGATCGTCATCAATCATCATTATTCTTGCAGTCATAGAGCTCTCCTTTTCCATCAGGATATAGCCATTCCAGCCGCTTCGGGATCGGCGATGCGATTCGCCCCCGGCTTGACGGCTGGCAGGCGGATGACGAATGTGCTGCCCTTGCCCAATTCACTTTCGACGGCGATGGAGCCGTTGTGCGCCTCGATGATCTGGCGGCAGACCGCCAGCCCGATGCCAAGTCCCTCCGCCGCCGTCTGCGCCTCCTTCCCGCGATAGAAACCATCGAAGATGTGAGGCAGGTCTTCGGGAGGGATGCCAATGCCATTGTCTTTGATCGAAATCACAACTTCATCCCCTCCCCCTTCCGCCTCCAGCGTGACCCTGCCTCCCTCGCGCGAATATTTGATTGCATTTCCAAGTAGATTCACAAATACTTCGGAGAGGCTGATTTCATCGCCGTTGACGAGGCAGGGCGCTTCGGGGATGGAGACAATCGGTTCGATGTTTTTCTTCGCCGCCAGCGTTTCGAGGCTTTCCCGCGCTTTTGAGAGCGGAAGCGCAATCGAAATTGGAGCGAAGCCATCTTTCAATTTATCCATATCCACCGCAATCATCCGCAGCCACGAATTGATGAGTTTGAGCATGTCCTCGATCCGCGCTTTCAGCCGCTGCATGATTTCCATTTGAGCCTCGGTGAGCGAATCGGACAACTCGAATTCGAGGGCAAAGAGATTTTGCTGCACCGCGCCCAAAGGCGCCTTTAACTCATGCGAAACGATGTGGGCGAAATGCTCCCTCAGCATCTCCTTGTCCCTGCGCAGGGCAATGGTCTCCAGGGTTAGTTTTCGCTTTTCGAGGCTTCTGTGAGTGATAAGACGGAACTCCTCGGGCATGAAAGGCTTGGGTAGGAAATCGTAGGCGCCCTTCTTCATTGCCTCCACTGCCGAACTGACTGTGGCAAAGCCGGTGATGACCACCATGACGACGGTCGGGTCCAACACGCGGATCTTTTCGATCACCTCAAAGCCTGAAATACCCGGCATCTTGAGGTCCACGAAGACCAGGTCAGGGTGGAACTCCTCCACGAGACGCAGACCAGCCGTCCCGTCGGAGGCGGAGGCGATTTCGTAGGGTCCGCCCGCCAGAATCTGCGAGCAGGAGTCGATTACGACTTCTTCGTCATCAATGAGCAAAATCCGCGATTTGGATTCCATTTTCTTCACTAACTTTCGTCACCACCGGCAGGCTCACGGTGAATTTCGCGCCTTTGCCGACTTCGCTTTCGACGGTGATCTCGCCGTTGTGTTCCTTGACAATGCCGTAACTGATCGCCAATCCCAAACCAACGCCGTGACCGATCTCCTTGGTGGTAAAGAACGGGTTGAAAATCCTTTGCATGTTTTCGATGCTGATGCCGTGACCGGTGTCCTTCACTTCGATTTCGATGCTCTGCGCGTTCAGCCCGTAGCTGGTGGTAAGGGTCAGTGTGCCGCCGTCATCCATCGCCTCTGCCGCGTTGATGATGAGATTCAGGAAGACCCTTTCGATCTGCGATGGGTCCACGACGATCATCGGCAGACTTTCATCGAGGTTCTGAACGATGGTAATGTTGTGAAAGAGCGCCTGGTTTTCAACCAGCGAGACGCAGCGCCGCAGGAGAGTGTTGATGTCGGTGAGCGTCTTTTGCGGTTTCTTCTGCCGCGAAAAATCCAGAAGTCCTCGGATGATCTCGCGGCAGCGATTGGCTTGAATGGCGATCTTTTCGATGTTTTGGAGCGCAGGTTCATCGCAAATGTCCTTTTCGAGGAGCAGGCTCGAATACGTGACGATGCCCTGCAGCGGATTGTTGAGTTCGTGCGCCACATTTGCCGCCAATTGACCGATGATCGCCAGCCGCTCCGATTCCATGATCTTCCGTTTCGTAAACTCCTTCAAACGCTCATCCCGTTGGCGCAGGGCTTCCGCCATCTGGTTGAAACGATATGCCAGTTTGCCAAGTTCGTCTCTGCTGGTGGGTTCCACTTTGGCTTCCAGATTTCCGTTTGCCAGTTGCTGGGAGGCAGTCACCAGACTGCGAATCGGCAGGGAAATCTGCCGCGAGATCCACAAGGCAAAGATGGTGCTAAACGCCGCCACCGCCAGCGTAATACCGACGAAGACCAGAACCATCTGCCGCTGGATGTCGGTGTATTTCTGCTGGAGGATGCCAACGTACAGGATGCCGATCACCTTTCCGTTGATGTTGCGGATCGGTTCGTAAGCGGTGATGTACCAATCGGTAACGACGTACGCGCGCCCGATCCACGGTTCCTCCTCGATGATGACGCGGTGATACACTTCCTCCTGGATGCGCGTCCCGACGGCGCGTTCGCCGCGCTCATTCTTCACGTTGGTCGAAATGCGCAGGTCGTCGAGGAAGATGGTCGCGGTGCCGATGTCCTTGCCTTCGTAGACGACGTTCTGGAAGACGGTTTCCTTCACTTTGTCCACGATGTCGTAGTTTCGATTGAGCAGGACGCCTCCGTAAACGACGCCGATGAAGTTGCCCTGCGCGTCGAAGATGGGCGCGGCGGCTTTCAACATCATGCCTGCCGTCTCCACGCTTTCGAGACGGGGGCGCGCCATGGGCGTCTCGATGAATTTGAAATACGCCTGTTTTTCCAGCATCTCCGATTCGCGGCGAAGTTCCTCGGCGGAGACGATGGTGGTGGCGGAAACGGGAAGCCGCGTCGTTAGAACCGCCCGCACGATCTCGTCCCCTGCCTGGTCGTCGCCCGTTATGGCTGGGTTGTTGACCCGCAAGACAACGATGCCGCGGGTGTCGGTGATGGTCAGGATGTCGAGTTTTTCGTTCTCCTTGAAACGCGCCAGTTCATCCAGGTATTCCTGGCGGATATCGCCGCTGAGGATGTCGCCCATGAAGAGTCTGACGGATGTGAATTTGACCGCATCCTCCACATGTTTCAAATTGTTCCGGTAGATCTCGCGGGCGGCGTTGAGATCGTTGCGAACCCGTTCCTGCGCCTCCTCGATGATTCGGTTGTTAATGATCTGAATTCCGACAAGTGTGAAAATGAGACTGCTCAACAGAATGATGGACAGAAAGCTCAGGGTCAACTTCGTTGCTATGGGAAGTCTGAGCTTTTTGATCCATTGCGATGCGGTTTGCCTGACCGCGTTCATGTGGAGTCAATCTCCTTTGTTTGATTTCGTCATTGCGAGGAGGAGTGGTTTTCTCCGACGAAGCAATCTCGCTTGTCGTGTTGGAGATTGCTTCGGGAAGAACACCCTCGCAATGACAATTCACATCGCCTCGTAAACCAACTCGATCAAATCCTTGACCTGAATCCTGCTCTCGCTGCCGGTGGTCTTCACCGCATCGCGGAACATCGTCACGTCTTTCGGACAGGCGACGACGAAAGTCGTCACCCCGTCCAATGCAACCGCTTCACGGACGCGCATCTCGCTGGGTCGCTCCCGTCCGGGCTTCTCCTCCATCCAGATGCGTCCGCCTCCCGCGCCGCAACAGAAGGCGCGGTCGCCGTGACGCGGCACCTCGACCAGTTCGCATCCCGCCGCGTGCAGGATACGTCGCGGCGCATCGTACACGCCGTTGTAACGCCCCAGATAACAGGGATCGTGATAGGTGACTCGCGCATCCAGTTTCTTGCTGAACTTCAATTGACCCGAGGAGATCAGTTCATCGAGCAGTTCGGTGTAGTGCAAAATGCGCGGACGATTCCCGTTCCACGCATACTCGTTCTTCAAGGTGTTGTACGTATGCGGGTCGGTGGTGACGATGGTCTCGTATTTGCACCTGGACAAAGCCTGCAAATTCTTTTCCGCCAGCATCTCGTACAAACCCTCTTCACCCACGCGGCGCACGTCGTTGCCGGAGTTGCGTTCGGCGTCGTACAGAATTCCAAAATTCAAGCCAGCCCGTTGAAACACTTGTGCTGTTTTGCGGGTGACATCGATCAATGTTTGGTTGTAGGAAGCATAATCGCCGACGAACCACAGATACTCGACAGGTTCCTTGCGCGCGTCCTTGATCGCGGGTTGCAGACCCTGCGTCCACTTGGCGCGCATCCGCTCGGATTGACCGAAGGAGTTGCCATAACGTCCCAGATTTGCGAGCGCTTTTTGGAGTTGGTTGTCCACCGTCCCTTCGACCACCAGATAACGGCGCATGTCCACAAACGATCCGACGTGATCAATGAACGCCGGGCAGACCTGCGAACAGGCGCGGCAAGTGGTGCAAGACCATAACTCTGCGGCGGAAACGACATCGCCGTGCAGGGCGCGTCCGTTGGGCTTCTCCCACAGGTGCATTTCCAATTTGATCATCACGTCGCGCGGCGAGAACTCGTGTCCGCTGGCGTACGCCGGGCAAACGTCCTGGCAGCGCCCGCAGCGCGTGCATGCTTCGAAGTCCAGCAGTTGCTTCCAGGTGAATTGTTTCCACTCTTTCACTCCGCCCTCGCTGCGCGGCGCCTGAAGCGCCCCGGCAGGCTCCAGGGAACGGAAGTAAATGTTGAGCGGCGTCGAGAAAATATGGAAGAGTTTCGTGAAAGGCAGGCTCGCAAGGATGACAAAAGCGGACAGAATGTGAATCGCCCAGACGATCAAATGCAGGGTCTGATTGGCCGGGTCGCCAAGCGCAAGGAACGCGGCGGAGATCGCGCTTCCAACCGGAGACCAGGCTGCCCAGTCCGGTTGAGTGACCGCAATCCGCAATCCCTCCGTCAGGTAGCCGCTGAGCGTGATGAAAGCCAGCATGAGGAGAACGTACGCATCGTCACGCGCCGCGTAGGAGACGTTCTCTAACGTCGGAAATTTTTGCAGGCGCGCAGGCCGCGTAACGTATCTGCGATAGATCGCCATTCCCAACCCAACGACCACCAGCAAGCCAAGCACATCCAGCGTCAGTTCGAAGAGGATATACACCCAGCCCGTCAGGAACTGGAATCCAAAGAACAGATTCGTGACATCCCAATCCACGGTTGCCAGCGCAGTGCCGATGGCAAGGACGAGCATTCCCCAGAAAATGGTGAAGTGCATGAGGCCGGGATACGCTTCGTCCAGCGTGCGCCGCTGCGCCAGCACTTGCGTAACAAGAGACCAGATGCGCGCCCAAAAATGCCCGGAGCGTTTCTCCGGCAGACCTTTACGCCAGCGCAGAACACGATGCCCCACGCCATAGATGAACACCAATGCGGTCAACAGCGCAAGAACGTATTGCGCTATTTCCGCCCAGTGCGGGATGTTCCAGAAGGTCTCTCGGATAGGCATGGCTTCTCGCTCTCTTACTTTGCCTGTTTGACCGTTTCGGTCAGCGTCTCGACCAGTTCGAAGATGTCCATTTCGACGCCGTATTTCGCCACGTTGAAGATCGGCGCCCTCGGATCGGTGTTGACCGCGATGATCGTGTCGCTTTGCGTGATCGCCTCGACGTGTTCGGGCGCGCCGCTGATGCCCATCGCAAAATAGATCTTGGGTTTCACGTGCTTGCCCGATTTGCCCACCAGCCGCGAAGTCGGCAGCCATCCCTGGTCAATGACAGGACGCGACGCGCACACCACGCCGCCGATCGCCTGCGCGAGCGCGTCCGCCAGTTCGATGTTGTCCTTGTTTTGGATTCCGCGCCCGACGGCAATGAGAAGCGGCTCTTTGGAAATATCCACATCAGCGGACTCAGGCTCGATGTATTTGGATAACGTAACGCGCAGCGCCTCCAACGCAGGGACGGCTGATTCCGTTACCGGAGGCGACTCCACGCTTTTGCCTTGATCCGGCTGATAGCCGCCGGGAACCATCGTGACCAGCGCCGTGGGTGACGGCAACTCGCCCTCCGCCATGATCTTGCCTCCGCAGATTTGCGAAATGAATTTCGCCTCACTGGTGAAACTGCGGCAGGAATTGACCAACGGCAAACCCAATCGCATCGAAAGCACACTGGCTACATCCGCGCCGATGGACGTATTGCCAAAGAGAACGGCGCGCGGTTGATCTTTGCTAATTAATTCCGCCAACGCCTTTTGATACGCGTCCGAAGTGAATTCAGCCAACGACGCATGATCGAGATAAAGCACCTGATCGGCGGCGAAGTCCCTCGCCAGATTCTTTGCGTTGTGTCCCAACAGCACGGCAATGACTTTTCCGCTCGTCGCCCGACTCAACTCGCGCGCCGCGGCGAGCATCGTGTACGAAATATCCGCAACTTGCCCCCGCAGGTGTTCGATGACAACGTAAATATCCTGACTCATCACCGCCTCCTTCACAACACGCCCAGTTCTTTGAAGAGAGCGACCAGTTTGGCGGAAACTTCTTCGGGTGTGCCTTCGAGCATCTCTGCATGAGCAGCCGCTTCGGGCTGGAACATGCGCTCGATTTCAGGCGCCCCGCTCAGGTCGAGATCGGAGGCGTCCATTTCTTCGATGGAAGAGGTCTTCATCGCCTGCCGCACCTTGCTCACAGCGACATAACGCGGCGGTTGTTCCGCGGCTTGAATTCCAAAAACGGCGGGCAGTGTCACCTCCATCTCCGCAATCAAGCCGCCGGGATATTCCTTTTTCACCATAAACTTGCCGTCTGCAAGCGCAACGCCGGAGACATAACCGACATAAGGCAATCCCAGCGATTCCGCCAGCAGCGGTCCCGCCGAGCCGTCGAGATCGTTGTGCGCCTGCACGCCGGTCAGGATGAGATCGGGTTGAAAGCCCTTGATAATGGCGGAGAAGGCGCGCGCCACCGCATGGTTGTTTGCGGCGCTGAAATCGCTCCTGACCTTGATGAGCCGGTCGGCACCTTTGGCGGCGGCGGTGAACAGCACGTCATCTGCACCTTCGAGGTCGGGCGCAATCACCGTCACTGTTCCGCCGCTCCGTTCCTTGAGCAGGATTCCCTGCTCGATGGCGTGGTCATCGAATAATTCGTTGATGATCCAGCGTGCAAACGTCAGATCAAGCGCCGCCCCGCTTGCATCAATGGTCAACTCTTCCACCAGGTCGGGGACGAGTTTTGCCAGGACGACAATGTTCATCATGCCGCCTCCTTCATACATCCATGGCTTCCGCCAGCAGTTCGGCGATGTCGCGCACCTTTAATTTGTCCGCGCCGGGCATGGTCTTTGCCGCATCCTCGAAGCGCGGCGGTTCGTAGGGGCAAGCCACCGCCAGAACCTCTGCGCCTGTGTTGATTGCCTCGCGCACGCGCCAATCGGAAAGCCGCACGTGAGCCTTCTCCCACTGAAAACCGTCCAGCCACATCCCGCCGCCTCCGCCGCCGCAGCACAGGCTGTTTGAGTGATTGTGGGTCATCTCCGCCAGTTCCACGCCGGGGATGGCGCACAACAGTTCGCGCGGCGGGTCGAAAACCCCGTTTGCTCTGCCCAAGTAGCACGGGTCGTGATATGTGACCCTGGCGCTGATCTGCCGTTTCAGCAGCAATTTGATTTGGTCAATTCTTTCGGCAAGAAATTCGGTGTAATGTTGCAGCGGATATGAAATGCCCAGCGCCGGGTATTCATTTTTGAGAGCGTTATAGGCGTGCGGGTCGCTGGTAATGATCTTGTTGAATTGATATTTGCTGAATGCCCTGCCGTTCTTCTCTGCCAGCATCTCAAATAAACCGCGCTCACCCGCCAAGCGCTGCGAATCGCCGTCGCTGTTTTCCTCCGCTCCCAGGATTCCAAAATCCACGCCGAGCGCGTTCAACACCCTGGCTAAGGCTTTAGTTGCCGATTGGACGCGGGGATGGTACGAAGCGTAATCACCGACGAACCACAACACATCCACTGGCTGTTTGTGCTTCGCCATCACCTTCACTTCGGGCTGAATGCCCATTGTCCAGTCTGCTCGCTTACGCGGCGATTCGCCGAGGGGATTGCCATAGCGCTGGGAATTGGCTAACGCGTTTTGCAATTCGGCCGGCACGTTGCCCACCAGCAATAACTCCTCCTTGATGCTGGTCATCAGGCCCGGCGTTACCGGAATTTTGGACGGACAGACCGCCGTGCAGGCATAACATGAGACACACATCCAAATCGTGTCGGTCTCCAACACCTTGTTGATGCGGTCCGCACGCATCATGGCAATCATGCGGCTGGGCGGATACAGCATCAAATACCCGAACGGGCAGATGCCGCTGCAATTTCCGCATTCGAGACAAAGCCTCAATCTTTCCCCATCCGGGACGGCTTCGAGGACCTTGGCCTCAAAGGAACGCTCCGCGACTTCAGTAGCATTCATGGATCGCCTCCAGTCGGATTGGTTTCTAGGACGATTACTGTCAGGGATACAAAACGTCATAGGTTCCGCGTTCGGATCGCGTCTCGAATCGTGGAACTTTCGTTACCTCGATGTTGACCGGCGCAATGGGATACATCCCCCTCACAGATAAATCCCGCCCGGAACCGTTCGTCTTCAAATGGGGCATAAGCGCCTCCATCTCGCAACTACACCTGTCATTCCTCTCGAAACGACAGCCAACATCATGCCTGCTCGGTACGACAAATGTCGCCCATTTGCAGGAAAATGAACACCCCCTCAATCATTGTTTGTGATTTTACTCACAACTTCTAGTACTGAATGTCATTACCTGCAATGTAAATCGTCACAAGAGTAAAAATCGGAAAACAGGAACCGGCTCGAAGGTCCAAAAAAGAAACGGGAAGCGCCCAACGAAAGGATGCATCCCGTTCATTCGAGTCTTCGTTTGTTGTCGTCCCGTCCCCCCTTGCAGCCATCAAACTATTTGCCGTTCCGCTTGAATGACTCGGCGGGCTGGCGTACGAACAGGTAGATGGTGAGCATCACGATCAATCCGATGACCATACCCAGCACTTCGGGGAAGCGCTCGGCGGTTTCGGCG
>JABWAU010000070.1 GCA_013360875.1 Anaerolineales bacterium
GATACGGCGGCAAACAGTAGCATTTCTTGAAAATCAATACTTTTTCTGCCGCCTACTCGACCAACAGAGCTCCGTTGAAGCAAACTGTCAGGTGGCTAGGAGTTTTATAAAATGACCATTCGTGTTTGTCTTGCAGGCGCTACGGGATGGGCTGGTTCAGCGGTGGCTCGTGCTATTGCTGAACTGAACGATATCACGCTTGTCTCTGCGGTGTCACGCACATACAGCGGGCGCACCCTGGGCGAAGTGCTTACAGAACCGCGTTTGAATTGTTCGGTATTTGCCGCCGCACAGGAGGCGCTTACCGCCCATCCATGCGATGTATTCTTTGAATTTACCAAGCCGGATGCGGCAAAGTCCAATGTATTGACCGCCTTACAGCGCGGAGCCCATGTCGTCATCGGCACGTCGGGATTAACCGACTCGGACTATGCGGAGATCGCCTCTGCCGCCGAGAAACGTCAACGCGGCGTATTGGCAGTGGGAAATTTTGCCCTCACCGTCGTCCTGCTGCAAAAATTCGCCGAGGTTGCCGCGAAGTTCATCCCGCAATGGGAAATTATTGACTACGCCCATGACGATAAAAAGGACGCGCCCAGCGGAACGGTGCGCGAGTTGGCAAATCGGTTGTCGAAAGTCCGCCCGTCGGAATTGACCGTGCCCCTCGAAGAAACGCAGGGCGTCAAAGAGACGCGCGGCGCACGGATGAGCGGTTCGCAGGTTCATTCCATACGCCTGCCCGGGTACACGATCTCGGTGGAAATCATTTTCGGCATGCCCGACCAAAAACTAACCATCCGCCACGACGCCGGCTCCAGCGCACAGCCGTACGTGGACGGCGCGCTCCTAGCGATTCGCAAGGTCAACTCATTTGTTGGTCTGCGGCGCGGGTTGGATAGTGTGCTGGATTTGAGTTGAAACCCGGTGGTCGAGTAGCCCCGAATGCTCTTTGAGGGGCGTACCGAGACCACCAGTTTAATGCAACTCAATTTCAAGTTTGCCATTATATTGTTGGTCTCGACACCTGCACTTGCGTGCTGGTGCAAGTGTACGGCGGCGGAAGGGCGCCGTCGCCTACTCGACCAACGGAGCAGGAATGAAATGTCAACCACCATAGACACCAAAACCGTCAAACACGTCGCTTTCCTCGTCCGTCTCGGCATCTCCGAAGGGGAAGCGCAAAAATTCAGCGGACAGTTCTCGTCCATCATTGACTACTTCAACATGCTCAACGAAGTGGATACGGAAAACGTCCCGCCCGCATCGGACATTGCCAACGCCGAGAACGTCCTGCGCGAAGACGCGGTGCAGCCGTCCATGAGCCGCGAAGAATTTCTAAAAAACGCGCCGCAGTCCGAGCGCGGGTATGTGAAGGTTCCTACTGTGTTGGGAGATGAGTAGGGGATAGAAAGTGGAAAGTAATAGAACCCACTATCCACTTTCCACTTTCTACTTTCTTCTTTCCACCCACGAAACTCTATTCTCTAATTCTCCAATCTCTAAACCCCATGCAACTAACGACCCTCACCATCCGCGAAGCCCACGAACTTCTCACCACGAAAAAGATCTCCTCCGTCGAATTGACTCAGGCGATGCTTCAACGCATCCGTGAGATTGACCCAAAAATCAAATCCTACGTCACGGTTTCCGAAGAACTTGCGCTGGAACAAGCCAGGAAAGCGGATGAACGCATTGCCAAAGGCGAGAACGTCACCCCGCTGACGGGCATCCCCTTCTCGATGAAGGACTGCATCTCCACGCGCGGAGTCCGCACCACCTGCTCCTCGAAGATTCTTGAAAACTACGTCCCGCAGTACAACGCCACGGTCACGAACAAACTCGCGGAGGCGGGTGCGGTCCTCCTCGGCAAGACCAACATGGACGAGTTCGGCATGGGTTCCTCGTGCGAGAACTCCGCGTTCTTCAACACGCACAACCCCTGGGATTTGGATCGCGTCCCTGGCGGCTCAAGCGGAGGCTCCGCCGCGGCGATGTCCGCGGGGCTCGCCACGTTCACCATCGGCGAAGACACGGGCGGCTCGGTGCGTATGCCCGCAGGCTTTTGCAATGTCACTGGCATCAAGCCCACGTATGGACGCGTCTCTCGCTACGGTCTCATCGCGCTGGTCTCATCTTTCGACTCCATCGGACCCATGTCCCGCGACGCCTATGACTGCGCCACCGTCCTCGAACACATAGCGGGTCACGATCCGCACGACAGCACCACCTACAACTCGCCCGTTCCCAATTACACAAAACACATCAACAAGCCCGTCCAGGGAATGAAACTTGGCATCCCCAAAGAATATTTCGTGGCAGGCATGGAGGCAGGCGTCGAGTCCGCGCTGCAAGAAGCCATTCGTCAATTCGAAAAACTCGGCATGGAAATTCACGAAGTCTCGCTGCCCCACACCAAATACGGTCTGCCCGTCTATTATCTTCTGCTCTTTGCCGAAGCCAGCGCCAACCTCGCCCGCATGGACGGCACGCGCTTCGGTCTCTCCGTTTCAGAAAACGCAAAAGACGTGATTGACATCTACCTCAAGACTCGCCACGAAGGTTTCGGCGATGAAGTCAAGCGCAGGATTATGCTTGGCGCGTATGCACTCTCAGCAGGATACTATGACGCGTATTACTTGAAGGCGCAAAAAGTGCGCACGCTTCTTCGTCGTGACTTTGAGTCTGCTTTTTCCAAAGTGGACCTTCTCCTCGCCCCAACCTGTCCCACCACCGCCTTCAAACTCGGCGAAAAGACCAGCGACCCGCTCGAAATGTACCTCTCGGATATTTACGTGGTCGCGACAAATCCCGCTGGCGTCCCCGCCCTTGCGCTCCCCGCTGGCTTTTCAAACAACATGCCCGTCGGAATGCAACTCATCGGCAAACACTTGGATGAACAAACATTATTCCAGGTCGCTCACGCGTATCAACAAGTGACCGATTGGCATAAACAATTTCCGAATATATGAACGTCACTCTCTTAAGCATTTTCTCGGGAATAGCAGGCATGTTCGGGTGGGGATTGTATGATTTTCTGGGCGGAGTCTTCGCCAAACAGATCGGACCGTATAAATCGTTTTTCTGGTCGCAGTTGGCTGGGCTGGCGTCCATTCTTTTGCCTAGTTTTCTAATTGTCCCAGTCATGGACATTCCATCAGGCGTAATGCTCTTGTTCCCCATTGCGGCGCTTCTGTATTCGGCTGGCTATTTGTTCTTCTTCAAAGGCTTTGAAATCGGCAATATGTCCATTGTTGCCGCCACCATGAACCTGTGGGCGGTATTTACCATGATGTTCGCCTTCACCTTCATGGGACAGCGCCTCTCCGTAATCCAAACCATCGGCGTTTTGATGATCCTTGCCGGTGTGACACTCGCCTCTCTGAGCTGGAGCGAGATCCAACAGCGAAAGTTTCAACTTTCTACAGGGGTCAGGGAAGCCATTGCGGGAGCCTTTTTCTTCGGCATTTACTGGAATGTCAGCGAGATCATCGTGGAGCAGGTCGGGTGGCTGGTCAGCACGGCGTTGATCAAATTGGGCATCGTTGTTTTTATGCTGCTTTTTTTCGCACTTTCAAAACGCGGAATGAGTCTGGCAGGCGCTGCTGGAAAAACCACATTCGCCATTTTCATCATGGGCATGATCGAAGCGGGCGCGGTTGCCGTTGTCAACTACGGATTGACCATCGGCGACGCAATCTTGATCACCCCCATCGCCTCTGCTCTATCGATTGTTACCATCATGTTGGCTATCGTTTTCCTCAAGGAAAGAATCACCAAAACACAAGGAATTGGAGTTGCCACGGCAGTTGTTGGAATCGTGGTTACAGGCTTATAAAAACGGATTATCGCAAACAATAAACGACTTTATGACGACAGATCATTGACCACAGACTTTCGACCTTCGACTTGTAACGATCAATATTCAATAAAAAACTACGAGACTTATTAAACTATGAAACCAACCTACGAACCCGTCATCGGACTTGAAATCCACGCCGAACTCATCACGAACTCCAAAATGTTCTGCGGCTGCTCCGCGGACTATGCCTCCGCGCCCGAGCCAAACACGAACATCTGCCCCGTTTGTACGGGCCTGCCCGGCGCGATGCCTGTTGCAAACAAAAAAGCCATTGAACTCGCCGCGCTCGTCGGTCTCGCATTGAATTGCTCGGTCAACAAGCACAACACCTTCGCCCGCAAAAATTATTATTATCCTGATTTGCCTAAGGGCTATCAAATCTCCCAATATGAACTTCCAATCTGTGAAAAGGGTTGGCTGGATATTGATAGCGGGTCGAGTAGTGGCGCTGCAAGTGCCACGTATCGAGACCCCTCCCGTGTTCGCATCCGCCGCGTTCACATCGAAGAAGATACCGCCAAACTCTTCCACGAAAAAAATTACGCGCTGGTTGACTTCAATCGCGCAGGTGTCCCGCTTCTCGAAATCGTCTCCGAACCGGACATGCGCTCCGTCGAAGCCGCGCTCGATTACGCCACAAAAGTCCGCGCCATTCTGCGTTACCTCGGCGTCAACTCGGGCAACATGGAAAAAGGCGTCCTGCGTTTTGAAGCGAACATCTCCGTGCGTCCCTTCGGAAGTGATGAGTTCCGCACACGCACCGAGATCAAGAACCTCAACAGTTTCCGTGCCCTGACTCGCGCCTCCGCGTATGAGATCGAACGCCAAATCAAAATTTACGAATCGGGCGGAACGGTGGTGCAGGAAACTTTGGGCTGGGATGATGTTCGGGGTGTGACGACCAGCCAACGGTCGAAGGAAGAGGCGCACGACTACCGCTACTTCCCAGAACCCGACCTGCCTCCGCTGCAACTTTCTGATTCATGGATCGCGGAAATTAAATCCCGCCTGCCCGAACTGCCCGAAGCCAAGACCAAACGCTTCGTTGAACAATACGAACTGAAACCGCAGGATGCGCGTTTGTTGACTTCTGAAAAAGCGCTGGCGGATTACTTTGAATCCGTGGTTTCAAAATCGAAGAGTTCACCCAAAACCGTCCATTCGTGGATCGCGGGCGAGTTTATGCGTTATCTCAACGACTCGGGCAAGGACGTAGACGACGTGACCCTCTCTCCCGAATCCTTCGCCAAACTGATTGACATGGTCACAGATAAAACCGTCAGCGGAAACAATGCCAAAGTTGTGCTGGCAGAACTGATCGAGAGCGGAGGCGATCCGCAAGAGATCGTCAAAGAAAAGGGGCTCGCGCAAGTCTCCGACGAAAGTTTCATCCAGGAAGTCGTGACGAAAATACTGAACGACAATCCCGCCGAAGTGGAAAAATATCTCGCGGGCAAAGAGACACTGCTTCAATGGTTCGTCGGTCAGGTGGCGCGTGCCACGAAAGGGAAGGCTGACCCGAATGTGACAAAAGAATTGGCACTTAAGGCGTTGGCGGAGCGGAAGAAGTAGAATACCATATTAAAATTGTGAAAGTCGCCTTTTTCAAAAGGAGTTGAACATGGACTGGAAAGAACGCATTATCGTTGACCCAAAAATCCTCGTTGGCAAGCCTGTCATCAAAGGCACAAGACTCGCCGTTGAATTTATCGTTGAATTGCTGGCACAGGGTTGGGCTGAAAGCGAGATCATTAGAAACTATCAGTAGATCACGAAAATCCTGCGTAGGTCTGCGCCCTCTAGCGCAAACCTGTCGTTAGAGAACGCCAAGTACGCGCTTTCGTGAAGTACTGACTATCCAGGCGTTACCCGCGAAGATATTGCCGCGTGCTTGATGTACGCATCCAACATTCTCAAAGTTGAGAAAATCTACCCATTTGAACTCTCACAGGCTTCTTAATCATGCGACTGCTCGCAAACGAAAACTTCCCTTTGGATGCTGTAGAAGCCTTGCGAGAGGCTGGTCATGATGTCGCGTGGATTCGGGAAGATTCACGCGGCACTCCCGATGAAAAAGTTCTTCAACGAGCGCATGAGGAAAATAGAATTGTCGTTACTTTCGACAAAGACTTCGGGGAATTAGCGTTTCGTTCAAATCTCCCTGCCCAAAGCGAGGTAATTTTATTCCGCATCACTCCGAAATCACCGCAATACATCGCCCAGGCGGCTGTTCAAGCGCTTGCAAGCAGGGACAATTGGGCAGGGCGCTTCTCCGTTGTGTAAGACAACAGAATCCGCATGACTTCTCTTTCACAAGAGTAAGTCGTTCGCCCCACGAAAGGCAAAGCCAAACCAAATGTGACGAAGGAGTTGATGCTCAAGGGGTTGGAACAGCCGAGGAAATAAAAAAAACGTTCCGAAGGCTTTTCAACCTTCGGAACGTTTGCACTACGGGACAAAGTAAACTTTGTCTTACGCCACCACTTCGCCTTCCACCACCTCCCCCTGCATTGACGTGGAAAACTCTAGCCCATCCTTTCCGCGATCCACTTGAATCACATCTCCTTCGCGGAACTCGCCCGCCAGAATCTTCAGCGCCAGCGGGTCTTGCAATTCGCGCTGAATGGCGCGTTTGAGCGGACGCGCGCCGAAGTCGGGATCGTAGCCGACCTCCGCGAGGTACTCGCGCGCGGCTTCGCTGACTTCGAGCCGATAGCCCTTGTCTGCCAGCAGTTGGCTGACGCGGCGCAGTTGAATGTCCACGATGCCCGTCAGGTGTTCGCGGCGCAGCGGATGGAAGATGACCATCTCGTCAATGCGGTTGAGGAATTCGGGGCGGAAGTGAGCCTGCATGACGCGCGTGATCTCATCCCGCGTCACCTTGCGACCGCCCTCCCACAACTGGTTGCCCAGGTTGGAGGTCATGATGACGACCGTGTTGCGGAAGTCCACCGTGCGGCCCTGCCCGTCGGTCAGGCGACCGTCGTCGAGCAGTTGCAGCAACACGTTGAAGACCTCGTGATGCGCTTTTTCGATTTCGTCGAACAGCGCCACGCTGTACGGTCTGCGGCGGACGGCTTCGGTCAACTGCCCGCCTTCCTCATAGCCGACGTAGCCCGGCGGCGCACCGATGAGACGGCTGACCGTGTGCTTTTCCTGATACTCGCTCATGTCAATGCGAATCATGGCGTGGTCATCATCGAACAGGAACTCCGCCAGTGCGCGCGCCAGTTCGGTCTTGCCGACGCCCGTCGGTCCCAAAAAGATGAACGAACCAATCGGGCGGTTCGGGTCTTGCAGACCTGCGCGGGCGCGGCGCACGGCTTTCGAGACCACGCTCACCGCTTCATCCTGACCGACGACGCGCTGATGCAGACGCTCTTCCATGTGAATCAACTTCTGCGTCTCGCCTTCGAGCAGACGCGACACGGGGATGCCCGTCCAGCGCGCCACGATGGCGGCGATTTCCTCCGCGTCCACTTCTTCTTTGAGCAGCGCGCCCTCCGCCTGCATAGCTTTGAGTTTGGCTTCGGCAGATTGAATCTTCTGCTCGATTTCGCGCAGTTCGCCGTATTTCAGGCGCGCCGCTTTTTCGAGATTGGCTTCGCGCTCGGCGCGTTCGATCTCGACGCGGGTTTGTTCGAGTTTCTCTTTCAGGCTTCGCAGTTCGGCGATTGCCTGCTTTTCAGTCTGCCAGCGCGCAGACAAACCCTTCGACTTCTCGCGCAAATCGGCGAGTTCCTTTTCGAGACTGGCCAGTCGTTCCTTCGACGCCTTGTCCTTTTCCTTCTTCAACGCTTCGCGCTCGATCTCCAACTGCATGATGGCGCGGTCCACTTCGTCCAACTCCTGCGGCTTGGAGTCGATCTCCGTGCGCAGGCGGGCGGCGGCTTCGTCTATCAGGTCAATGGCTTTGTCGGGCAGGTGACGGTCGGCGATGTAGCGGTGGCTCAGGGTCGCTGCGGCAATCACGGCGGGGTCGGTGATGCGCACGCCGTGATGCACTTCGTAGCGTTCCTTGAGTCCGCGCAGAATCGAAATCGTATCTTCCACGCTTGGCTCTTCCACCAGCACAGGCTGGAAGCGCCGCTCCAGCGCGGGGTCTTTCTCGATGTTCTTGCGGTACTCGTCCAGCGTCGTCGCGCCGATCATGTGCAGTTCGCCGCGCGCCAGCATGGGCTTGAGCATGTTGCCCGCGTCCATCGCGCCTTCGGCTTTGCCCGCGCCGACGACGGTGTGCATCTCGTCAATGAACAGAACGATTTCGCCCTGCGCCTCGGTCACTTCCTTGAGAACGGCTTTGAGACGTTCCTCGAACTCACCGCGATACTTCGCGCCCGCGATGAGCGCGCCCATGTCGAGTTGAACCAGCCGCTTCTTTTTCAGACCTTCGGGTACGTCGCCCTTGACGATGCGCTGCGCCAGCCCTTCGACGATAGCCGTCTTGCCGACGCCAGGCTCGCCCACGAGGGCGGGATTGTTCTTCGTGCGGCGCGTCAAAATCTGGACGACGCGGCGAATCTCCTCATCGCGCCCAATGACAGGGTCGAGTTTGCCCTGACGCGCCATCGCCGTCAGGTCGCGCCCGTAGCGTTCGAGCGCCTGATAGGTGTCTTCGGGATTCTGCGAAGCGACTCTCTGTGAGCCGCGCACCGTTTTCAGGGCGGCGAGAATCGCATCCTTCGTCAAGCCAAAAGAGGCGAGACGTTTCCCCTCGATGGATTCGGTCAAGCCGAGCAGGATGTGTTCGGTCGAGACGTAGTCGTCCTGCATCCCCTTCGCGTAACGTTCGGCGGCGCGCAGAACGTCCACGGTTGGCTGAGCCAGCCCCACCTCCGTGTTCGCGCCGTGGATTTTGGGTCTGCGCTCCAGGTCGCGGGTCAGTTCGTTCCGCAATGCCTGCGCGCTCCCCGCCACCTTGCCGACGATGGCAGGCACGACGCCCTCCTGCTCGTTGAGTAACGCTAACAGTAAATGAGCGGGTTCGATGGCTTGATGGTTATAGTCCTGCGCGAGCGCCTGCGCGCGCAGGATCGCTTCCTGTGATTTTTGGGTGTAGTTGTTGAGGTCCATATTTTCCTCCAACATTGCGGGGTTTCGGCATCAATGTTAACGAGGCTGTGTCTGATAAATGTCAATGCAGCGTCAGAGGAAGATTAGAGGGAGCACCTCTCTGCTATAATTGGCGCAATTTCAACTAAAGGATTCCCCACATGGCTGAACACATCAGCGTTTCAAAGATCGCAAACTACGTCGGACAGGAAGTGACCGTCAAGGGCTGGGTTTACAACCGAACGGACAAGGGCAAATTATGCTTTTTACTTGTCCGCGACGGCTCGGGCTTCGTGCAGTGTGTGGCTTTCAAAGGCGACCTCGCCCCTGAAGTCTTCGACAAGGTCATGCGCCTTCCGCAGGAGTCGTCGGTCATCGTTACTGGCGCGGTGCGCGAGGATAAGCGCGCGCCCGGCATCCCCGGCGGATATGAACTCGGTGTGAAACAAATCGAGATCGTGCAGGAGGCAGCGCTGGATTACCCCATGTCGCTCAAGGATCACGGCGTGGATTTCGCCCTCGACAACCGCCACTTGTGGATTCGGATGCAGAGCCAATGGGCGATCCTGAAAGTGCGCGTACGGGTCATGTCCGCGGTGCGCGAATACCTCGACGAGCAGGGCTTCTTCAACCTTGATACACCCATCCTCACTCCCGCCGCCGCCGAAGGGACGACGACCCTCTTCGAAACAGAATATTTCGATGAAGGCAAGGCATATCTCGCCCAAACGGGACAACTCTACAACGAAGCCAACATTTTCTCGTTTGGGAAGGTCTACTGCTTTGGTCCAACCTTCCGCGCCGAAAAATCGAAGACGCGTCGCCATCTCACCGAGTTCTGGATGCTCGAACCCGAGATCGCGTTCTGCGACCTGGACGGTTTAATGGAAGTGGAGGAGGGACTCATCACCCACATCGTCCAGACCGTGCTGCGCGATTGCGCGGCGGAATTGAAGTTCCTCGAGCGTGACGTGACCAAACTGCAAAACATCAGCGCGCCGTTCCCGCGCATGTCCTACGACAACGCGGCAAAATACCTGATCGAACTGTACGAAAAAGAGACTGATCCCGAAAAGAAGGAACTCCTCAAGTTCGAATGGGGCATGGACTTCGGCGCGCCGCACGAAGTGGAACTGACAAAACTGAACGACAAGCCGCTGTTTGTGTATGGCTATCCCTCCGCGGTGAAGGCTTTTTACATGGAACCCTGGCCTGGTCGCCCCGAAGTGTGCAAGTCTGTGGATTTGCTCGCGCCCGAAGGCTACGGCGAGATCTGCGGCGGCTCCGAACGCATGTCCGATCACGATAAACTGCTGGAACGGATTCGCAAGGAGGGCTTACCCGAGGAAGCATTCAAGTGGTATCTGGAATTGCGCAAGTACGGCTCCGTCCCGCACTCTGGATTCGGTATGGGCGTGGAGCGCGTCGTCGCCTGGCTGTGCGGCATCGAACACATCCGCGAGGCGATTCCGTTTCCGAGGACGATCAAGAGGGTGTATCCGTAGTCGTAAAAGTACACAAGTAAACAGGCAGACACGTAATCAGGTTGGATACCTGTGTATTTGTCTACTTATGTATCTGTGTCTAGACACCTGACAGTTTGTTTCAACGAAGTTCCGTTGGTCGAGTAGGCGGCAGAAAAAAGATTGATTTTTCAAGAAATGCTACTGTTTTCCGCCGTATCGAGACCAAATGGAGGCAGGAATTGCTGGAATTGTGGTCTCGATACGCCCCTCGAAGAACACTCGGGGTTACTCGACCACCACTTGCATCAAAAGAGTCAGGTAACTAGCATTACAGCGCAAGGTTGAGCGGACGTTACACCTGCCCTAGCGGGCGGTGCCAGGGGAGAACGTCCGCCTACGCAGAAGCGTAACCGACGCTCTCTAGCATCGGACTTTGCGCTGAAATATTATTATCAGTAGATCACGAAAATCCTGCGTAGGTCTGCGCTCTCTAGCGCAAACCTGTCGTTAGAGAACGCCAAGTACGCGCTTTCGTGAAGTGCTGATTATCTGTGTATATTTTCCTATAAGCGCAACGCGATTGCGCGCCTTTCATCGAAGCGATAGAGTCCCGCCTTGCGCGCCGCGGCGAGGGCGTCGGCATATTCCTGGGTTGTGATGCCGCGGTTGATCTCCGGGAATTTTTCCCTTGACACTTTGCCAGCAGGATAATACTGCCTCATCACGTTGATGTATGTGTGCGGCGAGACCTCACGCGCCAGAAACTTCATGATCTCGCGCGTCCCAGCCACTGCGCCCGGCATGACGAGATGACGCACCAGTACGCCGCGTTTGGCAAGACCGTTCTCATCCATTTTCAATTCGCCCACTTGACGGTGCATCTCTTTGATGGCGCGGCGCGCGGCTTCGGGGTAATCCTTCGCGAGCAGGTACTTGAGCGCCATGCGCGAATCCCAGATCTTGAAATCGGGCATGTAGATGTCCACCACGCCGTCCATCTGGCGCAGGCTTTCCATCGAGTCGTAGGCTGAGGTGTTGTAGACGATTGGGAGCCGCAGTCCGCCCTCGATTGCAAGGAGAAACGCTTCGAGTATCTGCGGGACGACGTGTTCGGGGGTGACAAAGTTGATGTTGTGACAGCCCATCGCCTGCAGTTCCAGCATCATCTTCGCCAGCCGTTCGGGACGCGCCTCCTCGCCATGACCGAGGTGACTGATATCGAAGTTCTGGCAGAACTGACAGCGCAGGTTGCACCACGAGAAGAAAATCGTTCCGCTTCCGTTCCAGCCGCGCAGGCAGTCCTCCTCGCCGAAGTGAGCGAAGTAACTGCTCACGCGCGCGTAGCGTCCCGTCTTGCACGATGCCGTTTTATCCGCCAGCCGATCCACTCTGCAATCGCGCGGACAGACGCGGCAGTATGAGAGTGTCTCGATCGCCTCGCGAGCCCGCCTCTGCAATTCACCTGTGCGATACAAATGCAGATATGCAGGCTCGAAGTCCTTCGATGAGAGCAGGAAATTCGAACGGGATTGAAATTCCATCGTCTTACATCCGCCTTGTGAAACGTGCGCGGCGGAAACGGGTTCGATTATGGGATGATCAATACCTGCCCAACACTGATGTTGTTCGGGTTCGGGATATTGTTCGCCGAGGCGATTGCCGCGACCGTCGTCCCATATTTGATGGCGAGATGGTAGAGCGTGTCGCCGGGCTTTACGGTGTGGGTCCTTTGGGATGGAGGAACGCCTCCCGCGCCCCCGGAACTGCCTCCGCTTTCAGACGGGATCGCCACCGCAACCGGCACCGTTAACTGATCGCCGGTCTTCAGCAATTGCGGGTTGGCGTTGACGAGTTCACGCACCGTCACGCCATATTTATTGGCGATGGTCTCGAAGGAATCGCCCGCCGCAATCGTATGCTTCTTTGGCTCCTTCGGCGGTTCGGTGACGATCTTTGCCCCGGCAAACGTGTACAACTCCTCCAGCGTGCCGTTGAATACATTGAGATCCACGTTTGCGTTGATGCCGTTGATGCGCCCCTTTTCGCTGTACTGCCAGAACGTCCATTTGAACCAGCCGCGCGGCAGGGAAGGTTGTTGTCCCTCCGTGTAGGTGTTCGGGTATTGCGCCAGCCAAAGCGAATAACCCTTTGCCCACGCGGGTGGTCCGCCGCCGGCTTCGGAGAAATAATCCTGCAGGAAGTATTGACCGGAATAGATGATGGGTTTCCTGCCGAACGCCGCTTCGACCTCATCCAGCCATGCCTTTGCGCGGGCAATGATCTTGTCCTTCGACTGCCCGTCGTGCGTTTCGAGATCGAGAACCGGCGGCAGTTCCCCATCGTCGTTCATGGACCTGACGTAATCGATGAACTTCTTCGCCTGTTTCCTTCCGTCCACGTTGGAACGGAAGAAGTGATAGGCCCCTCGCAGGAGTCCGGCCGATTTGGCGCCGAGCCAGTTATCGTCGAAGGTGGGATCCGCATAGTAGTCCGCCTCGGTCGCCTTGATGAAGACGAAGCGCTGTCCCGTTGCGCGCACCTTGGGCCAGTCAATTCCTGAATTCCAATACGATACATCAATACCGGGTACGGTAGCCATGGACATCTCCTCTCGTGAATTCAGTCTGAATCAGATCAAGCGTAGCACAAAATAATAGTTATTGCAACCGTCTCGCGTTTCCGCAATTAATTTTTCCCTACCATTGCACGATTGATTATGGTATAAAAACATTGTCCCTGCTGTGCGCGTGATGTTGCTCCCATCGTTTTGAGCCAACACTCACTTTTAGGGTCTCAAACTCCTAAAGAAATAACGCGATAGGCCTGAGCCAAGGCGGCGTTTCTGGGTCGGGACCCACCTGCGAAAGCAGGTTCAAAACTCGGCAGCACACGGCATTGGCGGGGCAATGATTTATCGGGCCCTAAAGGTTTGCTTTGCGAAAACCTTTAGGGCTATTATGTTTCAGGGGGCTTGATGTACGGCAAGCGCGGCGCGCAGACCCGATTCGAAGGCGCCCTGGATCCACGCGTGATAGAGCGAGGCGTGTTCCCCCGCAAAATGGATGCGCCCTTCAGGTTTGACGATCTCCTCGTGCAAAAGCGTCTGCTGACCGGGGTCGAACAACGCGAATGCGCCGCCAGCAAACTCGTCGTCGTGCCACATCCACGACGCGCCGACCTCGAATTCCCTTGTCACCTGCGGATGGATCTCCGCCACATCGTCGAGCGCCTGCACGATGCGGTCGTCCGGTTTGAGCGAACCCCAGCGCTGCGCGTCCTCGGACCACGTGTAACTCGCAAGGATCACGCCGCGTCCCGTTTCGCGCCCGTGATCGGGATAGTACAAGTTGCGGATGGGCAGGTCTGTGATCGTGCCGCCGCCGAAGATGCCGTCGTCCTCCTCCCAAAAGCGACGTTTGCATTGAAATAATATTTTTGCAGAGGCGTCGTAATGCAACTGGCGGATGGCGCGGTTCTTCGCGCGCGAGAACGGCTTGAGCGTTTCCACGTGACGCAGCACAGGGAAAGGAACGGTGATGATGGCATACTCACCGCTCTCGGTGAATCTGCCAGCCTTCGTTTCATAGTGGACGGTCACGTCATCGGACGATTGGTCTATGGCGATCATCTTCGCGCCGAAGCGGATATCGTCCTTCAATTCGGGCAGAAAGGCGTGAGGCAGGCGATCCGTTCCACCCTGAATCTCGATCATATTCATGTAATAGTTGCCCGAGTCTTCACGGAATAATTCGAGGAAGGACGAATTCATCACGGATTCCTGGTTTGCAAGCAAACCGAACATTTCGATCATCCCCTCTGACCAGCCGTTCAGTTCGAGAAACTCACGCGTGGAGTACTGGTCGTATTTGGCGACGATCTCATCCCAGGCGGCGTCGCCATCCCTCTCGAGCATGTCCAAGAGGGGTTTCAAGGCTTCGGCGTACATTCGACCCGCAGTTTTCCCTATTTCGTTTTCGTTCACCTCGAAACCCATCAATGACGGATCTGCCTGAGCCTCGGAAGCGCGCATCCTTTTTCCGCCGATGTAGTAATAGGCATTGGGGTTGTCCATTGTGAAATTGTCTGTCCTCAAGCCAAACTTCTCGATGTACGCCATCGTCAGCGTATGCGCGCGAGGGATGCGCATCGCGCCGACCTCGGCGTACAGTCCCTCCGTGAACGGTTCGCGGAGCGTATAGACGCGTCCGCCGACGCGCTGCTGCGCCTCGAGAATGACCGGGGTATGACCAGCCCGTTTGAGTTCGTACCCGGCTGCAAGTCCCGCGAGACCCGCGCCGACAATAATCACCTTTTTGGTTTTGCCTGCTCCGGACTTCCTCGCAATTCCCTGTCTTGCAATATCTATGTAATCCTGTATCGAACGCTCAGATTGCATGAGGACCTCCGCAAAATAAGATAACAAATCTTATCCAAATTCAACGTAAAACACAATCACCAAAATTGTGCTTGACAAAGCCATGTCACGCGCTTACAATCGCCGCCATTAACAACTGAATATCGGAGAGATAGCGGCTGGGTCTCACGGGCATTAGAGAATGCCCGCTGCACAATCAATGAGACTACGAGGTGGAGGTTCTCCCGTGCGAACGGGACGCTAAGGCCTTACCCCCTCCCAATCTCCCTCATTTTCTGCGAAAATGGGGGAGGTGTCCCAAAGGGACGGTAGGGGTCGGCGAGGTCGAAAATCGGATTTGATCAGCGGATGCCTCTGGAGTTTGTCACGAACTTCTTTCTCCCTTCCGAAAAAGCGCAAGGGGCGACAGCAAAACACTGTCCCCCGCATCGAAAACCGAATGGCGACATTTGGCACAAGAGAGCGCAGTGAACCGGCAGCGCGTTCGCGCATCTGGTATGAAGTATTGGAAGGGCTGTTTTATAAATGGCAGTTTTGCTATTGCTAAGGCATGCCCGCGCATGCCTTTTTGTTTTACCTTCGCTCGACCTCACTCCCGTCCCCCTCTTTCTTGATAAGGAGAGGGGAGCAATCGAGAGAGCAAGAATCGGGTCGGCAGGAACGGGCGATGTTCATAGAATACAATCAAAAGGAGAACCTATGAACACGCAATCCAATTACAAGCAACTTTCCGACGATTACCTGCACATCGAGCAGGCGATCCTGTACCTTGAAAATCATTACAAGGAACAGCCCAGCCTCGAGGAGGTGGCGGCAAATGTCGGCCTGAGCGAGTATCACTTTCAGCGGTTGTTCACCCGTTGGGCGGGAGTCAGCCCAAAAAGATTTTTGCAATTCCTGACAAAGGAATCGGCAAAAGGACTCCTCGACCGCTCCGAGAATCTGCTGGAGACCACGCTTCAGGTCGGACTTTCGAGCCTGGGCCGCCTCCACGATCTCTTTGTCACCACCGAGGCTGTGACTCCGGGCGAGTACAAATCGCGCGGCGCGGGACTCACGATTCGATATGGAATCCACCCGACGCCCTTCGGCAAATGCACGATCGCCGCAACGGAGCGGGGCATCTGCCACCTCGGTTTCGTGCAGACCAGCGAAGGCGACGCGATTGACAATCTCGTTGAAGACTGGAAGGGAGCGAAAATGATCGAGGACTATCGCGCCACTGCGCCTTTCGTCAAACCGATCTTCAACCTGCGTTACGGTGTGGTCAGCGGCGAACCGCTGAGAGTGTACCTGCGCGGCACCAACTTCCAGTTGAAGGTGTGGGAGGCGTTGCTGCAAATCCCGGTGGGAACGGTGACCACTTACGAAGGCATCGCCGAACGGATCGGACGTCCTACAGCCGCCCGCGCGATTGGAATGGCGGTTGGACACAATCCCATTGCCGTATTGATCCCCTGTCACCGCGTGATTCGCAAGGTCGGAGAGTTCGGGAATTATCGTTACGGCGCATCGAGGAAGAAGGCATTGTTGGCGCGCGAATATGTCACTGCGAGGAACGAAGCAGTCGCCTCTTTTTAAGAAATTGCTCCATCGCTCACTCCGCTCGTTCCTTGCAATGACGAAAAATGGAGTTACATGAAAACAAAAATCTGGATTGCGTTACTGGCGTTGTACATCGTCTGGGGTTCGACATATCTCGCGATTCGCTTCGCGGTCGAAACCATCCCGCCGTTTTTATCGGCTGGACTGCGCTTCTTCGTTTCGGGGATCATTCTGATGGCATGGAGGCGCGCGGCGGGTGATGAAATGCCGACACGCAGGCAGTGGAAATCGTTGGCAGTCATTGGAACCCTGTTGTTGCTCGGCGGCAACGGACTGGTTTCGTTTGCGGAACAACGCATCGCCTCCGGCATCGCGGCGCTGATCGTCGGAACCGTTCCCTTATGGCTGGTACTTATCGAGGCGGTGCGTCCCGGCGGAGTTAGGCCCACTCCGCGCGCGCTTGCCGGGCTGGTTATCGGCTTCGGCGGGATTTACCTTCTGATCGGTCCCTCCGAGTTGACGGGCGAGATGCAATTCGACTCCATTGGCACGATCGCCGTGGTCATTGCCGCGTTCCTGTGGTCGCTCGGTTCCATTTACAGCCGGGGGGCGGAACTGCCCAAATCCGCTTTGATGATGACGGGCGGCGAGATGCTGGCAGGGAGCCTTCCCATCTTCCTTGTGAGTTTCCTGGTCGGCGAGTGGAGGGGCTTCCATTTCGCGCAAGTCTCGACCGAATCGTGGCTTGCCCTGTTGTATCTCATTGCCTTCGGTTCGATGATCGGATTCGTGTCATATATCTGGCTGCTGCAAAACGCGCCGGTATCGCTCGTGGCGACGTACGCGTACGTCAACCCGCTGGTGGCGGTGTTTCTCGGCAATTGGTTCGCGCAGGAGCCGTTGTCGGCGCGCACGCTCGCCGCCGCGGGGATCATTATCGGGTCGGTGGTGCTGATCAATTGGGCGCGGCAGGTAAAGGTCAAGACCGAGCCGTTGCAGGCTGCCGAGGGCAGCGAAACATAAATTACCCGGTCATGCAAAGAGATGAAATTGATTCGCCCATGGTCTCGATACAGCGGCGGGACGGTCGCCGCCGCCCACTCGACCAACGGCTCATAATATGCGCAGTGACAAAAGGAACAGTAATCATTCAATCAAAAAGGAGAAGTTATGGACTCAAAAGATTTGATCAAACGCGTAAAAGAGGATGATGTCAAGTTCGTCTCGCTTCAGTTCACCGATGTGTTAGGCTCGGTCAAGAGTGTGGATATGCCGGTCAGCGGTCTCGAGGGAGCGCTGGAGGACGGCGTGTGGTTCGACGGCTCGTCGGTGGAGGGTTTCGCCCGCATCCAGGAATCGGACATGCGGCTCGTACTGGACCCCGATACCTACGCAGTGCTTCCCTGGAGCCTATCCGAACGCCGGCGGGCGCGCATCTTCTGCGATATTTTCATGCCCGATGGAGAGCCTTTCGAGGGTGATCCGCGCGGCGTGTTGAAGCGACTGACTGCAAAGATCGCAGAGCGCGGCTGGACGTATAACATCGGACCCGAACCGGAATTCTTCCTGTTCAAAGGCTCGAACGGAGGCGGCGTCCATCCCGTCCCGCACGATGTGGGCGGTTACTTCGACTTCTCCGCCGGCGACGAGGCGGTGCGCGTTCGCACAGAGTTGATGGATGCGTTGCGCTCGATGGGACTCGAAGTGGAGGTGGGACATCACGAGGTGGCGCTCGGACAGCACGAGATTGATTTCCGTTTTACGGATGCCGTGCGCGCCGCGGACAACGTGCTGACGCTCAAGTACACAGTCAAAGCGATTGCCGCGTTGCATGGACTGACCGCTTCATTCATGCCCAAGCCTGTCTTCGGCATTAATGGCTCCGGCATGCACTGTCACCAGAGTCTCTTCGACGACAAGGGGAACAACCTGTTCTTCGATAAGGACGACGAATATCACCTCTCGCCGACCGCCTATGCGTTCATCGCCGGCCAACTCAAGCACGCGCGCGGACTCGCCGCCCTCGTCGCGCCGACGGTCAACTCGTACAAACGTCTGGTCCCGGGGTACGAAGCGCCGGTCTATATCGGATGGGCGCAGATCAACCGTTCGGCGTTGATCCGTATCCCGCGTTATACCAGGGGACGCGACAAGTCCATGCGCGCCGAACTGCGTTTCCCCGATCCGTCGTCGAATCCGTATCTCGCCTTCGCGGGGATGCTCGCCGCCGCGCTCGACGGCATTGACAACAAACTCACCCCGCCCAAGCCGCTCAACAATGTAAACCTGTATCACCTCGATGCGAAGGAACGCAGGAGACTCGGCGTGGGTGAATTGCCCGGTTCCCTCGCCGAAGCATTGACCGAACTCTCCAAAGACAAAGCGCTCGTGGATGCGCTCGGTCCCGTCGCTTACGAAGCCTTTGTCCGCGCAAAG
>JABWAU010000189.1 GCA_013360875.1 Anaerolineales bacterium
CAAAGCGAGGCGGAAGTCGAAAAGCAAAGCCTCAAGATCGAACAGACCGAAGCGAGCCTGTACAGCGGTCAGGTCCACAACCCCAAGGAATTGCAGGACTTACAGATGGATGTGGCTTCGTTGAAGAAACATCTTGGAACCCTGGAGGAACGCGAACTCGAAGCGATGCTTCGCGCCGAAGAGACGGAAAAGGAATTGAACGCGGCAAGCGAAAAACTTGCGGAGGCGCAATCCCGTTCGAAGAACCAGAACCAGGACCTCGCCAAAGAAAGCGAAGCGTTGAACAGGGATCTCGAACGACTCGAAGCGGAGCGCAGCGCCGTGATCGGCGATCTCGACGAACAAGCCCTTAGAACCTACGAACAGTTGCGGCGGCAAAAACGAGGCGTGGCGATCGCAACGGTAAATGAGGATGCCTGCTCCGCCTGCGGCACGACGCTCACTGCATCCCAGCAACAGAGCGCGCGCTCGGCGGCGCAGTTGTTTTATTGTCCCACCTGCGGAAGGATCGTCTACTCCGGTTGACGAGCGCGTCGAGCCAGGCATAGCATGGACAACACCACCCTTGCATTCCTCATTGGTTTCGCCATGGGTATCGCGACAACGATACTTTTGGGGCGGGCGCGTCCATTACTCAAGCAAATCCGCGAGAACGCAAGGGAAAGGCGCGTCGAGGCGAAGATCCGCCGCTCAAGCGGCGTGGAGGAGAATCACCGCAGGCTTACCCTGCGGCGCGCTCAGGGAATGCACCTCGCCGCACAACTGTTTCCCCTCGACGAAATTCTTCAGGAGCCCCGTCTAATCGCCCCGCCCGCGCCGGTGGAACCCGGCGCGGCGACCATCCAGGAAGACATCATCTCACAGGCGCTTCCCTACATACCCGATTGGCCCAAACTGGCAACGATTTATCGCGCGCCGACCCTGGGGCTTGCGGAGGCGATCAGCGGCGACGAAAATGTCGTCATCGTCGGCGCGGCGGGAGCGGGAAAAACCGTGGCGCTCGCCCATCTTGCCTCGCTGGCAGCAAACCTCAAGATTCCACTGCGAACCGGAAGACTTGCCATCCCCTATCATTATCACATCGCCGACCTGGGACTTCCCCACGATCCCACCAGAGACCCGCTGACGGTCGTCGTCAACGCGGCAAGCGAACGCGCCTCATTGCTCGATTCGAGAAAACTCCCCGACTTCGTCAAAACGTCCTTCACGGACGGGGCTGCGCTCCTGCTGGTTGACGGTTTCGATGAGGTTGACCCGAAAACACAAAACGACATCGCCGCATGGTTCAGGGCGCTCATGGAGACATACCCCGCCTCGCGCATCGTAACCACCGCCGCGCCCAACCAGTTGAACGGGCTCGTCGGGCTGGGATTTCATCCGTTCGCGCTGATGACGTGGGATGCGCGCGTAATTTCGAACTTCATCCGGCAATGGGGCGAGGCGTGGACGCACAACGTCCAGGGAAATTGGAACATTGACCCACTCCTGCTCAACGAATGGCTTGCCCTGGACAACACGAGTCTGACTCCCTTTGAACTGACTCTGAAAACCTGGGGGGGCTACGCAGGCGACAGTTTGGGATCGCGCGTCCTCGACTTCATCGCCACCCACCTTCGACGCGTCGCCCCAACCGGCACACCGGTCGCCGCGTTGGAACTTCTTGCCATGCAGGTCATATTGACCTCCCAGCCGATCTTCGACCCACGCAAAGCCCGTGCCTGGGTCAGGCAATACGACATCGTGGAAGACCAGTCTGCGGAGGCGCCAACAAAGGGCGACGACAGTCAACCAGCTCCACCGGCTGAATCGCAGAAAATCAGGATCAAAAAATCGAAAGCGGCAGCCGCCATCCCCTCGTATGGTTTACTCGGCAAAATGGTCGAAAGCGGACTCCTCGTCTTGCACTCCAACGAAAAGATGCGCTTCCTGCATCCGGTCTTCAACGGCTACCTTGCCGGTCAGGCAGTGGGAGATAACAACGCCGACGCCACCCTGCTCGCCCAGCCGGATTGGGACGGCAAGACCATTACGCTCCATTACCTTGCCGCCCGCACCGACGCCTCCAACGTCGCGGAGACTCTCCTCAAACAATCCGACCTGCCTCTTCACGCACCGACCTTTGTTGTGGCGCGCTGGCTCCGTGACGCGCCCAAAAACGCCAAGTGGAGGGCGAAAGCGTTTGCCAGCCTGCTCTCCATCCTCCAGGCGAAAGATCAACCCATCCCCCTGCGCGCCAAGGCCATGGCGGCATTCGTCGCGAGTGGCGATCCGGGCGCCGCCACCCTCTTCCGCCAGTTGCTGACCTCCCGCTCCTTCGAAGTCATCCCGCTTGCCGCGCTGGGAAGCGGCGCCATCCGCGACCGAAAAGCCGTTCCCATCCTGGAGGAAGTATTGCAGGCGCCGGTCAGCGCCGCCAGAAGCGCGGCGTGCCTCGCGCTGGTTGCCATAGGCGTGGATAATGCCATCGAGGTCGTCGCGCGCGCCCTTCTACAAGGAGACGATGAACTTCGCCGCGCTGCCGCACAGGCGCTTGCCAACGACCCTGCCCAAGGATACGAAATCCTGCGCGAAGGCGCGGATCATGCCGACATCATGGTGCGCCGAGCGGTCGTGCATGGACTCTCCCGCGTCGAACAACCTTGGGCGTTCGAAAAACTCCAAAGTATGCAAACAGACGACGACCAGTGGGCGGTCCGCAACCTCGCCCAGCAATACGTGGAGGAAATTTCCAGACGCAACCCGCGCGCGCCGAAAAAACTGACCCCGCCCTCCGAAACACCCTGGCTGATCGAATTTGCCAGCAAACAGGGAGTCGGGATCCCAAGCGGCGATCCCGCCATCAACCTGCTGATCACCGCCTTCAAATATGGCGCTCTCGAGGAAAGGCTTGCCGCCATTCCCTATCTGAAAAGAAACATGAGCGAGGGCGTCATCGGCGCGTTGTATAATGGCATATACAGCGAGGAGCGGGACGTATCCACCGCCGCCTTCCTTGCCATTCAGGAGATCGCCGCGAACGGAACGCCCCTCCCCCACCCCAATCAATTCGGTCTCGGATAACATGCTGATCACAAACGCAACCATTGTCACCTGGGAAACGGAGAATCGCATCCTCGAAGATCATGCGCTGCTCATCGAAAACGGGATCATCCAGGAAATTGGAAAGTCCGCCGAACTCGAAACCCGCCATCCTGCAATCGAGCGGCTCGAGGCGCGCGGTCAATACGTCATGCCGGGCAGCATTTGCGCGCACACCCACTTCTACGGCGCGTACGCGCGCGGCATGGCGATCCCCGGACCCGCGCCCAAAGACTTCCCGGAGATCCTGCAAAAGTTGTGGTGGCCCCTCGATCGTTCGCTCGACGTGGAAAGCATTCGCTATTCCGTGCTGCCCTGCCTCGTGGACGCGATCAAACACGGCACGACGACCCTCTTCGACCATCACGCCTCGCCCAACGCCATCCGGGGTTCGCTCGACATCATCGCCAATGAAGTTGAGAAATCAGGTTTGAGAGCCGTTTTATGCTACGAAGTGACCGACCGCGACGGCGAAGAAAAAATGAAAGCCGGCATCGAGGAAAATCTGCGCTTCCTCAAACGGACAAAAAGCCCGCTTCTCGCCGGGACCTTCGGTTTGCACGCCAGCCTCACGCTTTCCGACTCATCCCTGGCTTTGTGCCGCCAATCCGTCCCCGACAGCGTTGGCTTCCACATCCACACC
>JABWAU010000071.1 GCA_013360875.1 Anaerolineales bacterium
TGCAGGATCTCCTTTTCGCGCGGGGAGAGCCCTTCGAGCGGATCGCCGGTCTGGAGGGAGGGATCGGTCCGGGCGGCGCCATCTCCGGCGATCTCTGAGACGGCTTCGCTCAAGTAGGTTTTCCCCTCTGCCACCGCCTGGACGGCGCGGATCAACTCGTCGCTGACCGAGGATTTCAGGATGTAACCCTTCACGCCCTGACGCAGGGCGCGGCGCACGAAGCCAGCCTCCGAATACATGGAGAGCAGGAGGATGTTCGTGGGGAGTTTCAATTCGCGGATCTGTTCAGCCGCGTGGATGCCGTTCAGGCGCGGCATCATAATGTCCATGATGAGGACGTCCGGCTTCAGGTCCCGCGTCATTTCGACCGCTTCCTGTCCGTTGGAGGCTTCGCCGAGGATGTGGATCTCCCGGTTCCTTTCGAGAAGGGCGCGAATGCCCTCCCTGACGAGAAGATGGTCCTCCGCGATCAATACGCGTATCATTGCGCCTCCTCCTGATCGGGCAGGGGGAGTTGCGCCATGAGGATGGTGCCGCGCACCGGACTGGAACTGATCTTGAAGGTTCCCCCTGCGATGGCGAGCCGTTCGCGCAAACCCTCCAGCCCAATGCCGTTGTGGAGGATCCTTTTTACGTCGAAACCCATGCCGTTGTCCTGGATGGTCAGGGTGACGGTCTTGTTTTCCAGCGTAAGGTCCACCCAGACGCGGCTGGCTTGAGCGTGTTTGATCACGTTGGTAAGCGCCTCCTGCAGGACGCGGTACAGGGTGACGTTGTAAGCGTCCGGAAGTTCCGGGAGGGAGTCGTCCGCTTCGAAGGCGAGCGGTATGTTCGCGCGGCGGGTGAATTCGGCGCAAAAGGTTTGCATGGCGTCCTTCAAATCCAGCGTATCCAATGCCGGCGGGCGGAGATTCTGCGCGAGATCGCGGATTTTAACGGAGATTTCGCGGCTTTGTTTATAAAGAGCCTGCAGGCGTTCGGACAGTTCCGCTTCGGGGAGGGGGAGGTCGTTTTGCAGGTTGCGGATGTCGAGCATGTGTGAGGTGAGCGCCTGACCCATGTCGTCGTGCAGTTCGCGCGAGATGCGGCGGCGTTCCCCTTCCTGCGCGGCGACCAGGCGTTCCGCCATGAGGCGCAGGTTCTCGCGTTGTTCCGTCAGGGTGCGGTAGCGGTTCAGGCGCGTGATGGTGCGGACGCGCGCGCGCAGTTCGTGACGATCCACCGGCTTGGTCAGGAAGTCGTCGGCGCCGGCTTCGATCCCGCGCAGGAGGGAGTCGCGGTCGCTCAAGGCGGTGAGAATGATGATCGGAACCTCGGCAAGCCGGGGCGTGGAACGGATGCGCCGGCAGGTTTCGTAGCCGTCCATGCCGGGCATCATCACGTCCAGCAGGATCATGTCCGGCAGGAGGCGTTCCGCTTTTTGGATCGCCTCGGGTCCGTTTTCCGCCGTTTCGATGGAATATCCCCCGTCTTCCAGCATGGAGAGCAGGGTTTCCCGGACGGCGGGTTCGTCGTCCACGATCAAAACGGCGGTCATGGGGAATCAGCCTCCCGTTCGGGGTGGAGGCGCTTGTTGATGACCCTGGTCAGGGTTTTGAGGTTGACGGGTTTGCCGATGTAATCGTTCATTCCCGCTTCGATGCAGAGTTCACGGTCGCCTTTCATGACGAGGGCGGTCAGGGCGATAATGGGCGTGTCCCTGAGGGCGGCGATCTTTCTCATTCTGCGGGTGGCTTCCAGCCCATCCATGACCGGCATTTGAACGTCCATCAGGATCAGGGTGGGTTCGATCTTTTCAGCCAGCGCAATCCCTTCGACGCCGTTCCGGGCGATTTTCACGTTGAAACCGATGTATTCCAGGTAATCCTTGACGAGCAGGACGACCTCTTCGGTATCCTCCACGAGCAGGATGGTGTGATCTTTGTTCCTGGGGTCCGGTTTCGTCGTTTCGTCATTGTCGGAGGCGATGGCGGCGAGCGTTTCGGTGGTGAACGCCGTTTCCCAGGGAAGTTTGATGGTGAAGCGGCTGCCCTGGTCCGGCTGGCTTTCCACACCGACACTTCCGCCGTGCAAGCCCGCCATTTTTGCCACCAGCGCCAGTCCAAGCCCGGTGCCGCCGGACCTGCGTGCCAGTTTCGAATCCAGTTGCACAAAGGGCTGGAAGAGGCGGGGCAGGTCGTTCTCGTGGATGCCGATTCCCGTATCCCAGACGGTGAAGTTGATCGAGTTGCCTTCGCGGTCGCCCCGCACCTGCAAGCCGATGCGGCCGTTTTCGGGGGTGAACTTGACGGCGTTGCTCAGCAGGTTGACGAGCATCTGTTTCAATTTGCGTTCGTCCGCCCAGATCACGCCGAGGTCCGCGTCCATCTCGAACAGGACTTCGAGATTCTTCTTCACTGCCAGTTGCCTGATCATACGCAGGCTGGACTGGCAGACCTGTGCAATATCCACCTTGTCGCGGTCGAGGGTGATGCGGCCCGATTCGATCTTGGCGAGGTCGAGGATGTCGTTGATCAGTTCGAGCAGGTGTTGACCGCTTTCGCGGATGATGCTCACGTATTTTTGTTGTTTTTCGTTCAACGTTCCGGCTATTTGTTCCATCAGGCTGTCGGAGAGTCCGATGACGGCGTTCAGGGGCGTGCGCAACTCGTGGCTCATGTTGGCGAGGAATTCGTCCTTCACGCGCAGGGCGCGCTCCAGTTCGATGTTGACCTGCCGCAGATCGGCGGTGCGTTCCTCGATGCGTTTTTCCAGTTCGGCGTATGAGGCTCGCAGTTTTTCCTCCGCCACTTTGCGTTCCGCCAGTTCACGTTGCGAGGCGATGAACAGGCGTGTGTTGTCCACCGCAATCGCCGCCTGACTTGCTATCGTGCCGAAGAGGTTGGTCCAGTCCTCGTCGCGTTCCACAACGGAACGGTTGTATACCTCCAGCGCGCCGATTGCCTGCCCCTTGGCAATGAGCGGAATGCCGTAGTAACTGACAAAGTCTTCGTTCTTCAAAAACCCGGCCAGCATGGAGGCGCGCCCTCCATACGCCAGGTTGGGGATCTGCACCGCGCGCCGTTCCAGCACGACCTTGCCGGCGTAACTCTGGTCGAGGCTGATTTCGGCGTCCTGCGGGATCGGGGCGCGGAAGCCCAGTCCAGCCGCGTATTCGAGCGTATTCGTGGCGGGGTTAAGGAGCAGGATTGCGGCGGCATCCACAGACAGCAGTTTGGGTATTTTCGAGAGAATGACGTTCAAACTGAGTTTCATGTCGAAACTGGATACGATCGCCTGGTCAATCTCCCGCAGCGCCGCTTCGCGCCTGAGTTGATGTTGTATCTTTTCGTCCGCCTGTTTGCTTTCGGTGATGTCGTAAATGACGCCGTGCATGCTGAGCGGAGCGCCGTTCTCGTTCCGGAGGATCGTGGCGGAATCGCGCACCCAGATCGTGCGCCCGTCGCGGGTAATCATTCGATAATCCTGGAAATAGGTCTCTTCGGTCTGGATGCTGTGGAGGTAATGCTTCATCGCGCGGTCGCGATCCTCCGGGTGGATGCTTTTCTTCCACAGATCGAAACCGCCCGCCAGCCACTCCTCGGGGTCGTAACCGAGGATGTCCTGGACGCGCGGACTGACGAATCGGGGGATCGGTTCGGGGAAGCGCGCGTCGTCCAGGTACACAATGGCAGGGAGCTGATCGAGTAGGGAGCGATAGCGCGTCTCGCTCTCCTCCAGGGCTTTTTCGGTCTGTTTGCGCTCGGCAAGTTCGCGTTGCAGATCCTGGAACAGGCGCGCGTTTTCGAGCGCCACCGCGGCTTGCACTGCCAGAGTCGAAAGCAGGCGTTCGTCCTCCTCAGTAAAGGCGTTCTCCTGTTCGCTTTCCACGCTGATACAGCCGAAGGTCCGGTCGTAGATGCGGATCGGAACGTACAACCCCGATTTCATTCCGACAAACGTTTCCACGTATCTCGGATCTTCGTCCAGGTTGACGACGCGCGCAGACCGACCGTGTTCGACAACCCATCCCACCATTCCTTGTCCCACGCGCGCGATCATCGAACGGAGCCGTTCCTCCCGCTCCGGATCTTCCGCGTAACTGGATGCCAGCAGTTCGAGTTCCTGACTCTCCCCGCGTCTGACCCGCACCGCGGCGTGATGCCAATTCAATCGCCCCACCATCACCTCGATGACCTTCTCTCCGATCTCCTTTGGGTTCAACGTCTGGCTGAAGGCGATCCCGCTCTGATACAACGCCTCCAGTTCCACCACGCGGCGTTCGATCTGTTTCTCCGTCCGCTTGCGTTCGGTGACGTCAATGACGACGACCAGCCTGTGTTTTTTGCCGTTTGTTTCGGGCAGGGAATGTGAGATGATCTCCACTTCAATCAATTCCCCGTTTTTCTTCCTGTGCCGCCATCCCTCGGATCTTTGAATGACGTCTGTGCGCGCTTCGATATTCGCAAACAGCCTCGGCAGATCCTCCTCCGGGCGGATGTCGGCAATGGTCATCGAGAGGAATTCCTCCCGCGAATAACCGTAATGGTGTACCGCCATCTCGTTCACCGAAACGATCCGCAGCGTTTCCATGTCGTAAATCCACATGGGGTTCGGATTGTTTTCGAACAGTTCGCGATAGCGGGCTTCGCTCTCGCGTAACGCCTCCTCCACCGTCCTGCGCTGGATGGCGTCCGCCAGCACGTTGGCGGCCGATTGCATGAACTGGGCGTCGTCGCGCGAAAACTGCCGCGGTTGCGAGGAATGCGCCCCCAGCACGCCGAACGGTTTTTCGGGATTGCCGATGACGACGCTGATGCCGCTCGCGACGCCGTGATCGCGCAACAAGTCTGGAGCATTGAATCGCGTTTCGACGCGCAGGTCTTCGACGATGACCGGCTCCCTCGAAAGCAGGGTAAATCCCGCCTGCGAGTCGCGTTCCGCGCCGACGTTGACCTTCCCGACAACGCCCTCCTTCCACCCGACGCCAGCCACGAGTTTAAGCGTTTCGCCGTCGGGCGACAGTTCGAGGATCTTGCAAAACTCCACCCCCAGCGTATCCGCGATCATTTCCACAGCCCCCTGAAAGAGCCGCTCGAGTTCCATGCCGCTCAACGCCAGTTGCCCGAGGGAAGCGACAGCCCCTTGTTGGCGAGCGCGGGCGGCAAGCGCGAAATCGTTTTCCACAACCTGGATTTTCGAACGTTTACTCATAATGATTTTCCCCCGTCCTCTTCGCCTCCCATTTGGACCCCGAGCCTGCTCCCGCCTTCGAGAATTTGATCGCGTCCCCGATCGGGCGGTTGGCTTTGAGCATGGCGGGCGCGTCCGTTCCTCGCCGCGCATGACCGCATGATCTCCGGGTTCCGGGCTGGGGTTGCAATTGACCGATCTGTTCCGCCGTATCAGCCCCCCGCCGAACTGTAGCGGCGGCTTGAGTTGACATTGTAAACTCCTTCATTGACGGTAAATGAATTGGAATAACTCAGACGTGAATGATTGTAGCACGACTGATTGCATAAGACCATTACGAATGTGTTGGGTCGAGGCGGGCGCTTCGCGCGGAAGAAGCGCAGGTTATTCATAAATTCAGCAGATCGCAGGTCAAAATTTGGAATCCGACGGATGCACCGTGCTGGCGGGGGCAAGCTCCCTGACTCCAAATTCGTGACTTGCCGAATTCATTTCCCCCGGCGCTCACGACGCGGCCGGCGACGAACACAACCCCTCATAGTACCTTTCCCCGGCGCACGCGAGGCAGAGGATCGCGCCGCCGCGTTCCGTTTCGCGTCCGTTGATGATCTCTTCGCCGCAGGCGTCACAGATCGTTTTCCTCCCTCGCCTGCCGAGAAGTTCATCGAGCGGGGCGTTCAACCGCACGAACTGACTTGCAAACAACTCTTCAGCGGGCATGATTCGATACCCAAGCAGCATGGCTTCCCACCTGTTGCGCGCGTTGGGAATGCAGCCGCGCGCTCGCGTGCGGCACTCATTCGAAGGGCAGACGCGGACGGAGCGCCCGGTGTGGGTATCGGTAAATGTCGCCGCGACCTTCCCAAAGTCCAGGATGCGAAGCGTGCGGCTTCCGACGCGGCAGCCGGTTGCCGCGATCAATCCATCCACCGCGCAGCCGTCCGTTTCGGCGATCACGAGCAGGCGCTTGTCGGCGCGCGGCAGTTCGAGCCCCAGAAGTTCCGCCGCGTACAGCGCCATGCGCGCGCCCAGCACCTGCCGCGGACAAAGATGCCTGTGGCGTTTCGCGCTCTCCTGAAGGATGCGGTCAAGGGTGTCCATTTAGGTCTTCCTCGAGCGGAATGAAACCGCGCCCCAGAATTTCCTGCGCGGGCGAGACGATCACGAAAGCCTGCGGGTCTTCCGCTGCGACGGCGGCTTTCAGGTTGTGCGCCTCGGTGACGGTGAGCGCGCACATAAGAATGGTACGTTCCGAACCGGTGTACATGCCTTTTCCCTTCATGGCGGTGACGCCGCGTCCCAGGTCTGCGAGAATGCGTTTGGCGACCAGTTCGGCTTTGCTGGTGATGACCAGCGCCAGCAACTGTTGGCGGCGATGACGCGGCGCGAACCAGGCGCGCAAACCTTTGGATTTGTCCTTGTCCGGGACGGCGGTCGTCTCCTCCCCGAAACGCGGCAGGACTTCGCCGGTCGCCTGGGTCATTCCCAATGTGCCGATGGCGACCAGCACGAGGAAGACGTGGAAGACGATTCCCAGGATCAGCATGAGTATGCCGGGGATGGGACCCACCGCTCCTCTGCCGATGAAATCCTGAAAGCTGTCGGCGGGTTCGGGAAACAGGTAACTTTTGGCGATCCAGGAGGCGAAAAGGATGGCGTAGATCCAAAGATAATTGCGCCGCAGGCGGCGTCCGAACGCCTCCCACAACGAGACCGGGAACTTCGGCAGGAGCAGGTTCTCCGCCAGGCTTTCCGCCCATTCCGCCGAGGGATGAAAGGGCGGCACGAGCATGGCGGCGTAGAAATCCGTTTCCATGAGGCGGATGCGGTAACTCCACAACTCGTAGTAACGATAACGACGCGCCTCCATGAACAGAAACCATGTGATCAACAACGTATTGAGGATGATGACGCCGTGATGCACATTGGGCTGGCTGAAGGAAATGGAGAGCGCCGCGCCGGTGGCGACCACCGCCCAGTTGGTGGTCGTATCCAGCCTCTGCCGCCAGACGTTGGCGCGCTGCACCTCGGCGCGGAAGAGATGCACCATCGCAGTGACGAACTCACCGCTTCTGAGTTTGTAGCCGCGATAAGTCCAGACCGGTTCTTCGGGTTCAGTTTGGGGAGGAGGTATGTTCTTTGGCATGTTTCACCTTTCAATCGGCATGATGACCGGCAGGACGATCATGCCGCAATTGATCGGAGCCTGGCGCGGGCTTCAAGCATGTTACCAGAGCGGATGGCAGGCGTTAGAGTTTCCAAAACAGCGACACTGCGATCATCAGTGCGATGAAACAGACGATCGTCAGCGCCCAGCCGCTTTTCACGAAGTCGCGGAATGTGTAATTGGCCGGCGCGATCATGATGATATTGACCGGGTGCGAAAGCGGCGTGATGAAGGAGACGGAGCCCGCAATCGCTGTGACCAAGGCGATTGCCCTGGGATTGACGCCCAGTTGGATCGCGGCGCTGATGGCGATCGGCGCGACGACCAGGGGCGAGATCTGCCCGCCCATCACCTGTGTCAGCCCGGCGCTCAACAGATACGCGCCGGCGACCAGTCCCATCACGCCCAGCGGCTCAGCCAGCCGGACGATCGCATCGCCGACGAGTTGCGCCAGTCCCGTCTGGATCATCGCGTAACTGATCGAAATCGTGCCGGCGACCAGGAAGATGGCGCGCCATTTGATCACCCGGTAGATCTCATCCGGTTTCATCAGCCCCGCCAGCAGGATCAACACGGCGGCGGCGAGCATGGCGATATCAACGGACATGCCCGCGAACAAAGCGATCAGCGCGCCGATGGAAATCGCCAGCGTCAACGCCACCCTGGGGGCGTCCAGTTCGTTCCCGTTCGACACCGCCTCCACGACGACAAAATCGTGTTGCGTTTTGAGTTCGGCGAGTCTCTCGGGCGGACCCATCAGCAGAAGCGCGTCGCCGGCATGCAGGTCAATGGACGCGAGGTCGGTGCGATAACTGCGCTGTCCCCGCCAGAGGGCAACGGCGCTGAATCCGTAACGGGCGCGGAACTCCAGATCGCGCAGGGTCTTCCCCTCCATGTTGGAACGCGGCGGAAGGACGACCTCCGCGAAAACCGTGTCGCGCAGCAGGGTGGATAGAGGCTGCGTCGAAGGATATACGCGCAAACCAGCCTCCTCCAGTTGCAGGGCGCGCTCCTCCCGTCCGATGATCACCAGCGTATCGCCTGCCTGGATTTTATGCGCCGTGTCGTTCGCCGGGAGGACGCGGTCGCCGCGTCGAACCCCTAACACAGCCATCCCGAGACTCTCGCCGATGCGCGTTTGACTCAGCGATTTGTTGGCGATGGACGATTCCGGCGTCACCTCCGCCTCCCACGTGCGCTCCAAAAGATGGAAGGTCTTGATCAGTTCGTCGCTGCTTGGATCCATTCGGACGGTGGGAGGTTCGCGGTCCGGCAGGAAGCGCACGCCAAAAAGGGTCAGGAAGAGAAGCCCCGCGATGGCTACGAATCCGCCCGTTGGAATGAAATCCAGTATGGTCAGCGGAGACTGGGGAGGATTAGCCAATCGCAACAATCCGCTGACGATGATATTCGCCGTTGTGAGATAAGTGGCTGCGCCGCCCAGCATCGAGCCATACGCAATCGGAATGAGCAGTTTGCTGGGCTTTACGCCGGTGCGCCGCGAAGCGCTCAACGCGCTGGGCAGAAGCAACGCGCCAGCCGCTAGCGTATTCATGAACAGCGACAACAGCGCGGCGGTAAACGCAAACAACCCGATCAGCCTCCGCTCCGACTGACCGCCAAGCGAGAGAAGTTTTTTAGCGATCCAACGCGTGACCCCGTATTTATCCAGGCAGGCGGTGATGACGAACAGGGCAAGCAGCGCGATGACTTCCGGCGTTCCAAAGCCGGTCAAAGCCTTGTGCGCCGCGTCGGGCGTATTGGCGGGTCCCACCACGCCCATGCCCAGATATTGCGCCACGCCCAACAGGGCAGCCATGAGCAGCGCCGCCACGTCCTCCCGAAGCCGATTCAGGAAGACCAGCGTCAGGGGAATCACAAGGACGAGCAAAACGAAAATTTGCGAAAAGGTCATGAAATGCTCCGACGATGGAGGAGTTCGTTTTCATTTTGGGATGTGAACCACGCCTCAGACTCACCCGAGGCTGATTCTGTTTCGAGGGGCGTTTCCCGCGCTTCGGGTTTCGGCGGGGATAATGAAGTAACCGCGCGTAGTCAGCGTTCTCTAACGCTGACGGGCGCGTAACGCCTGCCCTCCCGCTCCGCTTCGGGGACTATAGTGGCGGGCGGCGCCAGGGGAGAACGCGCCCTACGCAAACATTAGAACATAATTTTTTTAAAGACCATATACGGACTCGCTTCGCGCAAACTCAAAATGAATTTTGCGGTACGTTTCACTTCAGTAATTTATACGCCTCTTTGACGGGTTTGAGAGGGCGCGCCAGCCAATACGGACGGCGTGTGCCATCGGGGCTGAACTTGTGCGCAGGTCTCGTCAGCGCCAGCCACTGCCGATACACCTGCATGGACTTGTTCGTATCTACGAACAGGTCGCCTGCTTTTTCACCTGTCTCGGCTTTGCTGACCTTGTACACCTTTTGCAGCCAGCAGTGAACCCCACTGATGGGATCGGGATGAACCGCATGAGCAAGATTTTGATTGACGCCGACGTTGCTCCACCAGATGCGGCTGGTATCGGGGTCGGAGGATTCCCAGGCTTTACCGCCGTGAATGACGCGCATGAGGAATCCGCCTTTGCCATCGTCGTGTAATTCTACAAGATTTGACGAACCTTTGCTTACACCTTTGTCTTCGTTCAAACGCCAGCGTCCCAAATGATGGCTGATGGCGATGACGCCAGGTTTGATGCCTTCCGTCACCCAAACCGTATCCACGAAGTAACCAATCTCGGTTTCCACTTTGGCGAGGTCGCCTGTTTCCAACCCAATGCGGCGCGCGTCTTCGGGATTCATCCAGATCGGATTCTTGTGCGAGATTTCATAGAGCCATTTGGCGTTTGCGCTGCGCGTGTGAATCAGCGTGGGCAGGCGGAAGTTGGGCAGCAGAATCATCTCGCCTTTGGCGCGGTCCACGGCTTCGGGGTGAACGTGGCTCTTGACTGCCCAGGGGATGACGTATTGCTTTTCGCTCCAGCCCCAGTCGTGAAGGGTTTGGCTGAAGAATTCGAGTTTCTTCGAGGGCGTGTCGAAGCCTGCTTTGGGTTGACCATCCACCATGAGACCGACAACTGCGCCAGAAGAGTCTAGAGCGTGGTCAAACTCATCGGAGGCGAATCCAGCCTGAGGTCCAGATTGAAGCGTTTTGTTGAACGGCGCGTAGTTCTCCTTCTTCACTTCAAAGACGCCATACTTTCGCATGTATTCGAGCGGGGTTAGTCCTTCTTTTGCGGCGGCTTCGGGCAGACCTGGTACCGAGTTTTCAAAAATCCATTGATAGTATTCATCCACGGTGATGATCTCGTCAGGGCGATACGGCGACTCGAACCACTGACGAATGCCAAGCGAACCGTCGGGATCCATCTTCGCGGAGAGTTGAATCCAGAACTCGTTCTCTTCCCACACTTCGCCAGGGTTGGCTTGATAGGTGAAGTCCACCTTGATGCCTGCGCGTTCCATCGCCACGCGGCGCACAGGTTGACGGAAGGCAATCCACTGCCCCGCGTGCGTTTCCTGACTCATCAGGTCGTGGCGTTCAGGTCCGTGTCCCATCGGCAGGACGTAGTCGGCGAACCAGGCGGTTTCGTTCCACGTAGGCGTGAGCGCCACATAGCATTTGATTTTGGATTCGTCCTTGAGCGCCTTGAGCCACATGAAGCCGTCGGGGTTGACCCAGAGGGGGTTATAGACTCGTGTGAAGTACACGTCAATGTCGCCGCGCCCTTCTTCGAGCATGTGCGGCAAAAGGATGGACATCTCATAATGCGCGAGCGGATACTCGATGGGGTAGTGCAGTTCGTTCCATGTTTCGGGTGCGGGCGCGCCTTTGAACGGCTTGGGTACGAACTTGTTCCAGTTGGTCATCGAGGTGCCGCCCTTGTTGCCGACGCTTCCCGTCAGCACGTTGAGGAAGAACAGACAGCGCGAAACCTGCCACCCGCCCAAATTGCCAACGCTCGCAGAACGCCAAACATGGGTGGCAAGTTTGCCTTCGCAATTGGCAACCAGCCGCGCGGTTTCTTGAATGCGCTCGATGGGGACTTCGGATTCGGCGGCGGCGCGTTCGAAGGTGTATTCGGCGTAGAGGGATTTGAGGAGGCGGTCGAACAGGTTGAATAATTCACTGTCGAAAGTCGAAGGTCGAAGGTCTTTGGGTGTTGCCAATGCAGTGCGAATCTTTTCTGCAAGTTCACTACTGTTAACTGTCAACTGTCCACTATCCACTGCCTTCAGTGTTTCCTTCCAGTTGACCCATTTCTGCATGAAGTCTTTGTTGTATAAATTATTTTGGATCAGATGATTCGCGATCGAAAGCAATATTGTATTTTCACTGCCAGGGTAAGTGGGCAGCCAGACATCGCTCATGGAAGCAGTATTGCTCAGGCGCGGGTCGAAGGTGATGAGTTTCGCGCCGTCTGCTTTGGCTTCGATGATGCGCTGGGCGTGCGGGTTGAAGTAATGTCCCGTTTCGAGGTGACTTGAGATCAGCAGGATGACTCGCGCATTGGCATAATCGGGACTTGGTCTATCTTGTCCAATCCAAAAGTTATAACCAGCGCGTGACGACGACGAGCAGATGTTGGTGTGGCTGTTGTGACCGTCCATGCCCCAGGTCTGCACAACGCGGTTGGTGTATCCGTCTTCGCCTGGGCGCCCGACGTGATAGACGATCCCGTTCGGGCGGCGGAGTTTGCTCTCGCGCATTTTCTCCGCGATCTCGGTCAGGGCTTGTTCCCAACTAATGCGCTCCCACTTCCCTTCACCACGCTTGCCAACGCGTTTCAACGGATACAAAATCCGCTCAGGGTCATAGACTTGATTATGAGTCGCGGGTCCTTTGGCGCAGTTACGTCCGCGCGATCCAGGATGGACGGGATTGCCTTCGAACTTGCGAATCTCGTAGGTGTCCTTGTCCACATAGGCGAGCAGTCCGCACGCAGATTCGCAGTTGAAGCAGACGGTTGGCACGAGTGTATAGCGCCGCGCGACTTTGCGGGGCCACTCCTTGCCGTCCCATTCGACCCAATCGTCCCACACATCGGGAGGCGGATACTGGCTGATGCGCCCGTCGGGGTGGACGACTTCGGTCAGTTTGATGGGGGCGCGGTTTGAGGTCGAGAAGCGAGGCGGGGTGAGTCCTGCGGAGGTTTTGGGAGGGGTGGTCATAGGGTGTCAGGTTCCAGGTGTCAGGTTCCAGGTGTCAGGTTGAAGGTTGCAGGTCGAAAACCTTAAACCTTCAACTTGCAACTTTCGACCGACTACGAATTCGGAATATACTGCGGCGCCATGACGAAGGCATATTCGTAGAAGAACAATCCGACGGCAGCGCATAACGCGGCGAGGGGCATGGAGGTCGGGAAGAAAAGCGTCATCGCCAGCGGAAGGAGATGGGCGAGCGCGATGCCGCCCCACCAATAATGATGACGGAAGCGTCCGTGGGTCATTTCGCGGTAGCCGAGCAAGGCGACTTCGGAAGCGAAGGAGTTGAATTTGCCCGCGAGGGTGAGGAGCAGGTTTAGCGCGATGCTGGCAGGGAAGAGGCGGAAGAGCAGGTCGCTGAGCGATTCGGAATAGGGAACGAACAGGTTGATGAAGATGAACGTCCCGCTGGCGACCATCATGGATTGGGTGAAGAGTTGGAAGGGCAGCAGGTTGCTCTGCCACATGTCGCGTCCCTCTGCCTGACCGAGCAGGAAGGCGGTGTAGATGACGGCGAACAACGCGAGAGGGAAGGTGAGCCACGCGGCAAACGGACGGAGGACTGATACTGTTTCGATGGGCAGGATCCCCGCCTGAGCCGCGCCCTCCGCCAGCCACCACAGTCCCGCAACAGCGGTAAACCCGACGAGGATGAACGCGCCGCGCGCCACCCATGACTTCCATTGCGGGCGAAGCAGGATGTTGAGGAAGCGTTTGGGCTGCGACAAATCCTTGATGAGCAGGATGACCGTGACGAGCATGAAGACCATCGCGGTGAAGCCTGCGGCGAGGAAAGAGGCGGAGTCGAAGGCGAAGAGGTCGAACATCACGCCGAGGCTGAGGAGCATGTACAGTCCGCCCGCGATGTTTTTGGTGACGAGGTAGGCAGGCAGTTCCCAATGCCAGTTGATTTTATGCTGGGCGTTATAGGCGGTCTGTACCATGTGTTCGGCGACGCGTCCGCCGATTTGGATGGGACCGTAGAGCGGGCGTCCCTGTTCGCGCGGGGTGCGGATGGGGGCGCCCGAATGCGACGTTAGAGAACGTCGCCTACGCGCGTCGCCTGTGTTCTCCGCCGCTAGAGAGCGGCTACTGGGCATTGCCTGAAGAACGGGCAATTCATATAACGATGTATTTTGCTCGGTCACTTTGTCCGCCCACAGGAACGAGTCGTGTGCGGGGGAGGCGGTGGGGTGCAGCGCCCAGTCGTTGCCGTTGATGTAGAAGAGTTTGGGGGCAGTGCCCTGCTCGGGCTTGCGAACGGTCGCTTGCGCAGTGGACAACTTTCGGCTTATTTCCGAAGCGGGGTCGTTCAAGTCGCCAGCGAGAATCGCATGTTCGGGGCAGACCACGACGCAGGCAGGTTCGAGTCCAACATCCAAACGATGCGCGCAGAAATGACATTTCGCGGCGGTGTTGGTTTCGGGGTCGAGATAAATCGAATCGTAGGGGCAAGCCTGCATACAAGATTTACATCCGATGCAAATTGACGGATCAAATTCAACGATGCCATCATCACGTTGATACATCGCCGTGACGGGACAGATGCGTACACAAGGCGGGTTGGCGCAGTGGTTACAGCGTGTCACTTGAAAGCGGCGGCGCACGTCGGGGTAGGAGCCTGTCTCGACATATTTGACCCACGTGCGGTACACGCCCAGCGGCACTTGATTCTCGGATTTGCACGCGGTCGAGCAGGCGTGACAGCCGATGCATTTGGATTGGTCAATGAGGAAGCCGTAGTTTTGAGTCATGAAAACCTTTTAACCACAGATAAACACAGATGAATAGGATAAGGCGATAAAAAATCTGTGTCTATCCGTGTTTATCTGTGGTGAGTCATTAAGCGGCTTGCGGAGGCGTGACCGCGTTCATGATGGCTGTTGTGAAATCGGTGGGTGTGACGCCAGGGGATTGGATGTTGAGGCGGTAGTACGCTTCTTCAATTTTGGATTTGAGATTCTCTGGCGTGGCAGCGACACCGCGTAGAGATTGTTCGAGCGCGCCGACGGCGAAGACGGGGAGGAGGGTGAAATCGCCAGAGATGGTGACGTCGTCAATGCGCCCTTCGCGCAGGCGGGCGATGATGCGGATCAATCCGCCCTGAGCCTTGAATGCCGCTTCGACGATGTGTACATCCTGATGAATTTTCACGCCCTGCTGTTTGAGTTGACCCTTTTGATACAGCCATTCATCTGAGGTGAAACGCGCGTCGATCTCCTGCGCCATCGCTTCTTCTTCAGCAGTCCATTCGCCTTCGACAATTTCCGCGCCGAGCGCTTCGGCGACTTTCTTCAGGTACAGGTCTTTGACCATGGCGCGGTCAGGCGTGGAGCCGAGCTGCTCGGTCATAGTGGTCATGTAGGCTTCGAGCGATTCGAAAATCTTATCGCGCATTTTCTCGGAAGGGACTTTGAGAACCTGCGACATGGTCTTCTTGTCGAAGGTGTACATCAGGCTGCCGACGAGAATTTCAGCAATGCCCATTTGCGCCGCGCCCGTGCCTCCGATCTTCTTACCGTTGACGTGGATGTCGTTGATGGGGCGGTAGTTGGCGTTGATACCCAATTCCTTGTAGGTCTGCACGATGGGGTCAATGTAGAGGGCGAAGCGTTCTTCGAGCGAGGCAGGCAGGTCTTCCTTGTGGAAAATCCATTGCGTGAAGAGTTGACCGCTGTCGAGATACACTGCGCCGCCGCCCACCTCGCGGCGATACACAGGCAGGTTGTGCGCGGCGCAGTAATCGAGGTCAACTTCCTTTTGCAAATCCTGATGGTAGCCGATGGACACATACGGCGCGTTCGGCGAGACGAGAATAATGGTGTTGGGCGTGTCCTGCTTCATGGCGTACCCGACCGCGTGATAGACGGTCTGCGAGCGGAGGGGCGAGACGCCTTCCATGTAAAGCAAACGGATTTTCTTGGACATTGGGGGACTCCTTTGGTGGGGTAAACGTACTCAGGTAAAAAAGTACACAGGTAAACAGGTACACACGTACACAGGTCAGTCAATGCAACGCAGGCAATTGATTTTCAACTCTTTGATTCTTTCCTTGTACCTCTCCGCCGCCGCTTCGCCCGTGACGAGATGGCTGGACTCCGCTTCGAGATTCGTCGGTCTCACCCTAACCAGCCAGCCGACACCGTACGGGTCTTTGTTGGCGAGCAGGATATTTTCGGCGAAGCCTTTCTCGTTCGTTTCGACGATCTCGCACGAAAACGGCGCAGGGAATGGTCCCACCCATTTCGCAGACTCAACCGTCGCCAACGCCTTGCCTTGTGCAATCTTCTTCCCGACATCACGAAAACTAATCGCGGCTATCTTTCCACAACGCGTCTGGGCGACATCGGTCATGCCGAGCGTGGCGATCTCGCCATCGAAACGAATCCATACATCGCGCTCGATGTCGTAGGTCAGGTCTTCGGGGATGTCGCAGGCGTAGTAGATCACAGTAGTCAGTGAGCAGTGAGCAGTTATCAGTTGTGCCAAACACTGGTTACTGATAACTGAATACTGATTACTCGAAGTTAAGGTTTTGCTCTTCCATAAACTTCCGATACGCCTCCACCGCCGCCTCGCCCGTGAGCAGGGATGCAGATTCGCCCGCCCAATCGGCTGGCTTGAGTTTGACGAACCAGCCCTCGCCATATGGGTCGCTGTTGATGAGCGACGGCTTCGCCTTCGCCGCTTCGTTCACTTCGACAATCTCCCCCGTAATGGGCGATGTGACGGGTCCCACCCATTTGCCGCTTTCCAGCGTCCCTGCGCTCTTGCCTTTTTGCACGGTCCTCCCCGTCTCTTTCGGCGTGACGTTGACGATGCCCTTCGCCAGATTTTGCGCCACGTCGGTGATGCCGATCTTCACCGTGCCATCTTCCTGCGGCAATGCCCAGGCGTGTTTCTCCACCCAGTAGTAGAGATTTTCAGGAATGTTACATCCACGAACTGTTGCCATGTGTGCCTCCTGGTTATCCCTCACCCCCGTCCCCTCTCCCATTGGGAGAGGGGTGAAGGGGTGATGGAAAATTATGTTCACCTTGCAGGTGATACAAAAGCAAATCGAAAACAACCAACCGAATTTCGTATTCATATTCTGACACAAAACTCGGGTCGCGGCGCGCTTTCTTCGTGACCTGTTCGTAACTCGCGCCGCAAACGGGACAGGTGATCACGTAAAACGTGTGCTTTGTAAATTCGTCCACGCGGACGCCGAGCGTATCGCCATGCGTCTCTGCCAGATGGTTGTGGACTTCAGAACGTTTACCGCTAAAGTCGCAATAGGGGCATTTCCACATTTTCATTATCTTTGCGTAGAAGGCTCTCTCTAGCGCCGTTTTGCGCCATCCAAGCCCGACGTTAGAGAACGTCGGTTACGCGTGCCGCGTATTTGGCGGTCTCTACCGCCATTTACCAATCCTTATCAATCTCAATCAACGTATTGTCGTTGAACTCGTAATTCCGATAACTCGAATACGGATATTTTGCTGGATCATCCACCAACCCTGCGCGGACGGGGTTCATGTGGATGTAGTTCAACTTCTCGGTCAGGAACTTTTCGGTGAAGATAAACTGCTCCCAGAACGAGTCCTGCCAGACCTTTTTCTCGGCTCGTTTTGTCTCTTCGCCTGACTCTTGGAAATGAGCAACCCATTCGGTCTTTTCTTCCAACTCTGCCTGGCGGGCAATCCTGCCCGACGTAAAGCGTTTGAAATCGCGCATGAAATCGGACACGACAGAAGAATCACCAGTCGGGTAAATCAATAAGTGCAAGTGATCAAGCATGATGACGTAGCCGAGAAGTTTGCATTTGAATTGGTAACGATAGAAATTCAGGCTGTCCAGAATCGGTATGATGAAAGATGGTGTATTGAAGATTTTCAAACGCCCGTAGACGTTTGTCGTGATGTAGTACACCGAACCTTCCATGCGGATTCTTGGATACATGATGTTTTGTCCTTTGCGTAGAAGGCGCTCTCTAGCGCCGTGCGGACGTTAGAGAACGTCCATTACGCATTGATCGCGTAGGTTGCGTTCTCCCCTGGCACCGCCCGCCAGGGCAGTCGTAACACAACCGTGTTGTTGGCGGTGATCCATCGGCGTTAGAGAACGCCGACTACGCGGTTGGCGTTGGGACGGGCTCTTCCACACCGACCGCCTCCGCCACCAACTGAACAATGTCGCGGACTTCGATTTTGCCTTCGTTGCCCGTCGTCTTGACCGCGTCGGAGTACATGATCATGTCCTTGGGGCAGGTGACGATGAACAACTGCTTCTTCTCGCTGGGATGTTGCTCGAACGTGGACAACGCCTCCTTGATGCGGTTCTCGGCGGGACGTTCGCCTGGCGCGACCTTGCCCATCCAGATCTGACCGCCACCCGCGCCGCAGCAGAACGAGTTTTCGCAGTTGCGCGGCATTTCGTGGAATTCCACGCCGAGCAGTTCAAGCAACTTGCGCGGCGCGGTGAATCCGCCGTTGTAGCGTCCGAGATAGCACGGGTCGTGGAAAGTGACCTTGTAATGCGAGAGTTTGTTCTTGATGGTGAGTTTGCCTTCTTCGATGAGTTTGAGCAGAGTCACGGTGTAGTGCTTGACTTCAAACGTCCCGCCAAATTGCGGATACTCGTTCTTGAGCGTGTTGAACGAGTGCGGGTCGGTGGTGACGATGCGCTGAAACTGCGCTTTGCCGAACGCCGCCATGTTCTGCTCGACGAGTTGCTCGAACAGACCTTCTTCTCCCACGCGGCGCACGTCGTTGCCCGCGTTGGATTCGTTCTGGTAGAGGATGCCAAAGTCCAAACCCGCCTGATGGAAGATGCGCGCCACCATTATTGTGTTCGGGATGACGCGCTCATCGAACGACGCCGTATCGCCGACGAACCATAAATACTCCACGGGTTCTTCGGTTGCGTTCTTGACGGGGAACTCCATCTCCTTTGCCCAACGTCCGCGCAGACGTTTGCCC
>JABWAU010000072.1 GCA_013360875.1 Anaerolineales bacterium
GCGCCCTGTTTTGCCGCGAGGGCTTCGAGCCACGCAAAGGAATCGTCCTGTTCCTTTTCGCTCGCGCCGAGACTGCCGGTGTCCATCGCGGGGGCTGGGGCTCGAGCCGATTCGGGTTCCGCCTCAGTCTCCAAATCTTTCATCCAATCGGGCTGTTCGTCCGAAACAGGTTCGGGTTGTTCCTCCTGCCCAAGTTCTTTCATCCAATCGGGTTGTTCTTCGGAGGGTTGAGGCACGGAAGGTTCGCCCAATCCGCTCAACCAATCCCCCCGATCGCCGGACGCGGCTTCTTCGGAAGGGACGGGAAGTTCGCCGGTGCCGATCTTGTTGATCCAATCCGGCAATTCCTCCTCCGGTTCTTCCGCAGGTGGCGAGGCTTCCGCGGGCGCCATGGCTTTGATCCAATCGGGCAGGTCGCCCTCCGCGATGGGTTCGGCGGGGCGTTCCTCCTCAAACATGGAGGTTTTACCTTCGTCGTACTCGCCGGTGGACGGACCCCAGCCAGCCGCGCGCAAAAAGTCCGGGATGTCTTCGGAGGGCTGCGCGGGCGTGGGAACCGCCTCCTGGTCGGAAGCAGGCATACCCTGGGAGGAGGCGGTCGAAGGTGTCTCTTCCTCGAATACGGTCTTCATCCAATCGGGTTGCTCCTCGCGGAGTCCGCTTTCCATGGCGATGGCGTTCGATCTCCAGTCTTCAGCCAAACCCACCGGCTGCCCGGTCCATTCCAAATGTTCGATGGAGACTGCTGCGTCGGCGACCTCGCTGGAGCGAAACAGATCGTCCGCCGAATAAAAGGCGTATGGGTCGAGTTCGACTACGCGTTGACGATATGCCTGCGCGCTCTCGGGACGGTCCACGCCGAGGATCTCCGCCAACACGCGGTTCGCTTCGAGGCAGAATGGATAGCGTTTCAGGACCGCAGAGGCGGCGTCCGCGGCATCGTTCTTTTGCCCGCTTCGAAAGTATGCCTTCGCAAGCAGGACCTGCATGTCGCTTCGTCCCTGGTCCTCCTCGAGGACGCTTTTCGTCTCGGAGATGGCTTGCGGGTACAGCTCGCCGCGCATGTACATGTGCGCCAACGCGCCGCGCGTCATGCGGATGCGCGGAGGCTGGACGCCATCACGGCGACCATACAGCCTCTGCAACTCCGCCTGAATTGCGGGATTGGCGGACTGGACCTCAAAGGCGCGTTCCATGTGCCAGATGGCGTCGTCGAGTTTTCCCTGTTCGTCGCGAATGATGCTCATTCCCACGTGCGCAACGAAGTCGTTTGGTTCCGCCGCAAGCACGCGCGAGAAAATGTCCACAGCCTCGTTGTAGCGTTTGGATTCGAGATATGCCTTGCCCAAAAGGCGGTAGGTTTCAAGGTGTTTGGGATACGTCTTCAGGATATGTTGGCAATGCGCGACCGCTTCATCCAACTCACCCCGATCAATCAGCGCTTCGATCTCTCGGTTATATGCCCGAAGTGAAACTTTTGCCATGAATCGCTCTGCTCCTGTTTGTTATTATAACCCACCTTCCTTATGAATAAAACAGAGGCAAAGGTTGAATCGCGTCGTCGCTGATGGAATACGCGGCAAGCGCCGCCTCACGCGCCTCTGCAAGCCGGGCATCGTCGTTCGCGTGGACGGTAAACAACGGTTCGCCCTCCTCCACCCTTTCGCCGACCTTCTTGTGGACGACGAACCCCACCGCGTGGTCAATGGGATCGCCCTTTTTGGCGCGCCCCGCGCCCAAAGCCACCGCCGCTTCACCCACGATTCGCGCGTGGACCTGTGAAACGCTTCCGCTTCGAGGCGCCTCGACTGTCTCGACGAATTTCGCGCGCGGGAATTTGGACGTGTCGTCCACGTACGACACGTCGCCGCTCTGCGCCTCCACCAGCACGCGGAATTTTTCGAGCGCGGAGCCATCGGAGACGGATCTTTCCGCCATCGTCCTGGCCTCCTCCAGGGTCTTCGCGCGCCTGCCCAGCACGAGCATGTGCGCGCTGACGTGCAGGCAATGTTCGCGGAAATCCTCCGGGCCGTCGCCCTTAAGCGTCTCGATGGCTTCGATGACCTCGAGCGCGTTGCCCACGGCAAACCCCAGCGGCTGGTTCATATCAGAAATCAGGGTCACGACCTCGCGTCCCGCCAGTTTGCCGATATCGGTCATCAGGTTTGCTAGTTCGCGCGCCTCAGCGAGGGATTGCATGAAGGCGCCCAAGCCCGTCTTCACGTCCAGCACGATCGCCTGCGCGCCGGCCGCCAGTTTCTTGCACATGATGGAGGAGGCGATCAACGGAATGGACTGCACGGTTCCCGTCACGTCGCGCAGGGCGTAGAGTTTGCCATCCGCCGGGGCAAGATCAAGCGATTGACCGGTCAGCACGATGCCCTTTTCCTTGAGTTGTTTCTTGAACTCCTCCGTTGTGAGGTCAACCCGATACCCCGGAATGGATTCCAGTTTGTCGAGCGTTCCGCCGCTGAACCCCAGCCCGCGCCCGGACATTTTACCGACGGGAAGTCCGCATGCCGCGACGATGGGAAGCACTGCCAGGCTGGTCTTGTCCCCCACGCCGCCGGAGGAATGCTTATCCACCGCCAGGTCCACCACGTCGCTCAAATCCAGCATTTGACCGGAATGAGCCATGGCGAGGGTCAGGTCGGTCGTTTCGCGCGGCGTCATTCCATTGAGAACGACCGCCATTGCAAAAGCGGAGGCTTGATAATCGGGAACGTCCCCCGTTGCAAAGCCCCTGACGAAGAATTCGATCTCTTCGCGTGTGAGTTCGATCTTGTCGCGTTTTTTGATGATGATGTCCACTGCGCGCATGGGGACCTCCTTGCAGGATGTTTTTTTATTTTATCCCACTTTGGAAATGGAGGTACACAGGTATACAAGTACATATATGTTTACTTGTCTACTTGTGTACCTGTCTATGTCCTCTGTGATTCGATATACGACCTCAGGATCATCACCGCCGCGAGGGAATCGTGATGACCGGCGCGTTTCCTGCGCGGGACGCCCATTTCGACGACAGCCGCCTGCGCGTCCCGTGTGCTGAACGCTTCGTCGAACAACTCGACGGGGATTTGGGTCTGTTCCTTCAAGGCTTCGGCGAATTTCGCGGCGCGGCGACCGGCGAGATTTGGCGCCCTATCTTCATCGAACGATTGACCGACGACGATCAGTTCCGTTCCATGTTGCGCGGCGAGTTCGGCAACCTGAGCCGCGTCTATGAGACGTGAGACATGTTTAATAACGGTCAACGGACTGGCAATGGTCCCGCTCGGGTCGCTCAGCGCGAGACCGATCCGCTTTTCGCCGTGGTCAACTGCAAGGATTTTCATAAAGTCATTTCACCGCGAAACTGCAAAGAATCTTTCCACTTTCCACATTCATCCTTCATCATTCAACCTTCATCTTGTCACTCCGTCACCACTTCGATCCGAAACGGCACGATCGGCACCCAGAGCCACCACGAGGGAGTCAGGGAAACAACCGGTTTACTTTGCAAAGGCAGCGTCTCCTCCAGTTTCGATTGGGCATCGGAGGAACCAAGTCCCAAAATCAACCGCGTCACCTGCGCGGCGTCCACCTGCTGAACGATCTCGCGTTCCGCGCGGACCGTCCATCGGAGCGAGCCGTCTTCGAGGAGTTGCGGGTCGGTGACGGGTACCACGGTCAACGCATCGGACGCGGGGGAAAAGCCCAAAGGGAGGGAAGCGTTCAGGGCTAACGCGGCAAGTTCGGTTAAGTCCGAAGCGTCTGCATATCGGGCGGTAAACTCCGCTTGCATGGTCAACGTCAACTGCGAGCCAGCCGCGCCTGCCGGCGGATCATAATTCTCTGAAAGTATCTGCGAGAGGGAAAACGTTTCATCGAAGAGAACGTCGTCAGGATTCAGTTCATCCAGCAACATCGCGCGCGCCTCCTCCTCCAAACGCTTCAACAACAATTCCTTTACGCGGGCGCGATCGGCATCGGTGGTTTGCACCGAGAAACGTTCGCGTCCGCCTGCGGTCGGTTCGGGGTTCGTCACCGAGACCGAAAGCCCAAGCCTGCCCTCGACAACGTTGATCGCCTCCGCCTCGACGTTGCCCGAAGGGCCGCCCTCCACCGCTTCTATCTTCAACTCGACCGTTTCGCCCACGCCCGCGTTCAACACGCCCAAACCGGTCGTTACGAAACGAACGTCGCCCGTCGTGACCACCGTGCCGATCGGGATGTTCACCGCGCGTTGCGTGAGGTTGCGAAAGATCACGGCACCCTCCGCCTTCGATTGCGGCGCCGCGCCCTTGCCCGTCACGGGGACGGTCTGTACGCCCTCCACCACGATCCGTTTTTCGCGGGCGGGGATGTTGCCCGTGATGAACACGTCGTTCACAGCCGGGCTTGCCATTACGGGCAACTCGATGCTTTGCGATTGTACGACCGGGTGGAGTTGGACGCGCGCGCGCGGCAGGAACAATGCCACCAGGGACAGCGCCGAAAGGACGCCGACCAGGAACGTCAGGATGCGGACAACCGGGTGCGCGCGCCACGCCTCCTCCCTGACCTGAACCTGCTCCCGTTTCTCGCGCAGGGTCCTGTCTGGAGCCTTGCGCGGTAATTGCCTTTTGCGGGGTTTGCTCCAAGTCACCTTTTGCGCCTCGCCTGTGGACGCGAACACCGGGATCCCCAACGCCTCCGCCTCCGCGCGCAGCCTCCGCTGACGCGTGACCAATCCCAACTGCGCGCCCAGCGTGGACGCGTGCCTTTGCAGGACTTTCAAATCTACCTGCCGCAAATTGACTTTGATGAACTTGGGGGCAACCAGCAGGATGCGCGGCGTCTTCGCCCACGACATCCTGTCACGGACGGAGATGAGATCGTCGTGCGATTCGAGCGTGATGATCCGGGTCTTCACACATTCAATTATAGCGTACCGCGACATTCACGTCGCATTGCGGGATGGACAGAACAGGATCAACGACTATTGACTCGTCAACCAGACCAGCGTCCCTTCGCCATCGGAAGCGACGGTAATAGTGATTACATTCTCTCCCTTTTCGTAGGTAAGGAATGCCCCGCTTCCCGTATCCGGCACGGAGAAGAGTTTGGTCCAGCCGAGTTCCGGTAACAAGACCTGATAGTATTCGACCACCTCCTCCACAGAAGCATCGGCTTTGAAACTATAGATGCCCGATGATTCCGCCCCTGCGGTCGCCGCGGGCATGATGGGTATTCCGTTCCATTCTTCGAGCGGCTCACCTTGCGGGTCCGCCAGATTTTCAAAGTCAGGCATCTCCGATGGGATCGCTTCGAGAGTCTCGACCGGCATGGCTGTGGCGAAAGATTGCAGGGTCTCGATGGGCATCGCGGTCGCCAGCGACCGCGCGGTTTCAACCGCCTCCTGCGCCTCGTTGAGCGGCTGTGTGACGAAGTTGCAGGCAAGAGCGAATACGATCACGAACATGAACAGTAATATTTTCGATACGCGCGACATGGGAAGGTTCCGTTCGTTGTGATGGTCGTAAGCGGAATTTTGCGGATCAGTCATGAAGCCAGGTTACCGAGACGGAGTTTATGAAAAGGGCGACCCGGCGGGTCGCCTTTGAGTCACTTTATCCTTTCTTCTATCACTTTCGGGAGTTTACCCAGCGCTTCGCCGACATCTCCGTTTGGCAGGCTGCCCTGCGCCAGGTTGGGTCGCCCGCCTCCCTTGCCGCCGATGCTTGCGATGAGATCGCCCGCCTTGAGTCCGCGTTCGACGAGATCATCGGTCACTGCGGCGATGAGCATGGCGCGGTCTTCAAGGACGGACGCCAGCACCGCCACGCCGCTGGGGTAACGCTGACGGAAACGGTCGGTCATCTGGCGCATGGAATTCACATCCGCGCCCGAAAGTTGGACGGTCAACACGGGAATGCCCGCCACGTCCTTGACGAGATCGAGATTGCGGACAAATTCGGTCATGGCGACGTGATCGCGCAACACTGCCAACTGCCTGCGGGTTTCGATCAAATCGTTTTGCAAAGCCTCCACTTTTGCGGGGAGCTCTTCGGGCGTTGTCGAGAGTAACGCCGCGCTGCGCTGCGCGGCTTTGAAGCGGCGGGAGATCAATTCGTACGCGCCGCGCCCGGTCACCGCTTCGATGCGGCGGACGTTCGCCGCAATGGAACTTTCGCTGACGATCAGAAACATGCCGATATCGGAGGTGCGTTCCAAGTGCGTGCCGCCGCAAAGTTCATACGAATACTTCGGCGTCTGTTCGACCACCGCAGTTGGATGCGCGACCGTTTCTTCGATGGGTTCGATGAAACCGGAAGGCGCAATCGTGATCGTGCGGACGGTCTCGCCGTATTTCTCGCCGAATAACGCCATCGCGCCTTCTTCAATCGCGTCTTCGCGCGACTTGAGTTTGGGGAACACTTCCATATCCGCCGCGACCGCCTCGTTGACGATCCGTTCGACGCGTTCGAGTTGTTCGGGAGTCGGGGCTTCGGGATGGGTGAAGTCGAAGCGCAGGCGATCCGGCGCGACCAACGACCCCGCCTGGCGCGCGTGTTCGCCCAAAACCAGACGCAGGGCTTTATGCAGCAAATGGGTCGCGGTGTGGTTGCGCATGATGTCGTGGCGGCGCACCATGTCCACTTCGGCGACGGCTTTATCGCCCACTTTGGGCTGGCCCGAAATGACCGTCCCAACGTGGACGATGACGCCTGCGGACGGGCGGCGCATGGCGGTCACTTCGATCTCCCACCCCCCCACTTCGACGGCGCTCCCGTTGGTTGCTCCGCTCAGCGCGACAGATCTTATAAATCCCGTGTCATCCACCTGGCCCCCGGATTCGATGTAGAAGCCGGTCTTCGGGAGGATGACTTCGACCTGGTCGTCGAGGGAAGCGGATTCGACCAGTTCGCCGTTGACGACCAACGCCAGCACTTCGCCTTCGACGCGCGGGCTGGTGTAGGGATCGTATTCGACGCCGTGTTCGCCGAGTTTTTTGGCGTGCTGCAAGTCCTTCAGAACTTCGGCGAAGAATTTGGCGTCCTCGCCGCCGAGTGTCCCCATGGCTTTACCGCCGCCGGAGACAAGCGCGTGTTTCTCTTTCGCTTCGTTGAATCCCTTTTCGTCCACGTCCAGTCCCTGTTCGCGGGCGATGTCGCGGGAGATTTCGAAGGGAAGGCCATAAGTTGCATAAAGATCGAAAGCCTTATATCCGTCGAGAATTCGAGAATTGGATGATTTAAGGTCGGAGAGTAGATTCTCCAGATGGGCAGTGCCAGCCTCCACCGTACGCGCGAAGCGGATTTCCTCCCGCGTCAAATTGTCGAGTATGGCTGCCTGGTTCTTCCGCAGTTCGGGATAGAAGTCGCTGTATTGCTTGATCACCGCCTGGGCGACCTTGGCGAGGAAGGGTTCGGTCAGTCCGATCTTGGCGCCGAAGCGAGCCGCGCGGCGGATGATCATGCGCGTGACGTAGTTGCGACCGGCGTTGCCGGGGACGACGCCGTCGGCGATGAGGAACGCCGCCGAACGGACGTGGTCAGCAATGACGCGATAAGGCGTGAAGTCGGCATACATTTGCTCTGTGGTGTGACCGGTGAGCGAACGCAGGATTTCGAGAGAGCCTTTGAAGAGGTCGGTTTTGTAGTTGGAGTCCACGCCCTGCAAGACGGAGACGATGCGCTCGAAGCCCATGCCGGTATCCACATGTTTTTGCGGGAGGGGTTCGAGGCGTCCATCCTCGAAGAGGTTGTATTGGATGAAGACGTTGTTCCATAGTTCGAGGAAGCGGGTACATTCGCCGTTCACGCCGCAGCGATGCGGTGTGCCGCGCAGGTTGTCGAACTCCTCGCCGCGATCCAGGTGGATTTCAGAACATGGACCGCAGGGACCCGTATCCGCCATTTGCCAGAAGTTGTCCTTGCGCCCGAAGAAAAGAACATGCGAGGGGTCGAAGCCGGGCTGTTCCTTCCAGGCGTCGGCGGCTTCGTCGTCGCGGGGAATGTCGCCCTGGTCGTCCTCGAAACAGGTGGCGTAAATTTTATCTTTCGGGAGTCCCCATACGTCGGTGAGCAACTGCCACGACCAGGCGATGGCTTCCTTTTTGTAGTAATCGCCGAACGACCAGTTGCCGAGCATCTCGAAGAAGGTGTGATGCGTGTCGTCGCGCCCCACGTCGTCGAGGTCGTTGTGTTTGCCCGCCACGCGCATGCACTTTTGGGAATCCACGGCGCGGGTGTAGGGACGTTTGTCCGTGCCGAGGAACACATCCTTGAATTGCACCATGCCCGAGTTGGTGAAGAGCAGCGTGGAATCGCCGCCGGGGACGAGGGACATGGAGGGGACGGCGGTGTGTCCGCGTTCGACGAAGAAATCAATGAAGGTTTGGCGAATCTGGTTGCCGGAAAATTTTTTGGTCATTTGCGCTCCGAGAGGTGGTGTGGAATTATACCAATGGAAGGACGAAGGATGAATTATGAAGGATGAACGTCTCGTTTCGAGGACCGGGGGGCGAAATAAAAAGTCCCGAACCTGTTCGATTCGGGACTTGAAGGACAAGGTCTGTCTCGCGCCGTCACAGGTTCAATGAGCAGTCCCGGTTTGGGCTGCGCTCGTGGCCAACGCGGCGGCTTGCATGGTGATTTGTTTCATCTTCCTGCGCATGGCGGGGATTATACCACCGGCTCGGCTCCTCGAACCAAATCCGAACCGCAGGCGTTTAACATGATATGACGCCTCATCCCTTCCGGGATTTGTTTTTTCCATCCTCTTTCATGCTATACTCATATCGTCAAGTCGGGTAGGAACCTTACAACAAAAGGACGTGGACCATGCAAAGGATTCTTTCTCTCGGTCTCTTGGTGATCGTTCTTGCCGGCATCCTCTACGCCTGCAACATCGGCGGCGGCGGCGCTCCCGCCTCGCCTGAAGCCGCGTTTTCAGGAGGGGACCTTCCCGCGTTGACGCTGGCAGTCCAAGCGCAAGGCGGACCCTTCAACACGGTGGGACAGACGATCCAATATCAATACACTGTGACCAACTCAGGCGGCGCGCTCATCGCCGGAAACGTGTCCATCACCGACAACAAGGCAACAGTCTCCTGCCCGCCCACCAACACGGTCGGGAATCTCAACGACAACCTCGATCCGGGAGAGAGCGTCGCCTGCACATCATCCTACGCCATCACCCAGGCGGACCTGAACAACGGTTCCGTGACCAGCGTCGCCTCCGCCAGCGCGGGCGGCGTCGTTTCGAACACCGTGAATACCACCGTGCAAATGACGCTCGCGAAGACGCTGGAATTGACCGTCGTCGCCAACCCGACCACCTACAACCAGGCGGGACAGACTGTCACATTCACGTACACGATCAAGAATACCGGCGCGACCGCTCTGGGGCCGGCGCAATTCGTCATTCACAACGACCGCCTGGGCAACGTCAATTGCGGCGGGGCGGATACGACGCTCGCCGCGAACGCCTCCTTTTCCTGCACCAGCACATACACCACCAGCGATAGCGACCGCGCCGCGAATCAACTGGTCTTCAACCTGGTCGCTTCCGGCGGCGGGGCGACCAGCATTCAATCCATCAGCGTTACGATCACGAATACGACGTTGGGGGGAAATCCGAACTATACGCGCGGCGCCACCATCCAGCACGACGTGGAAGGGGGTGAATGGATGCTCCAGATCGCGCGTTGTTACGGCGCGGATTTCAACGCCGTGCGAAACGCCAATCCACAAATAAAAGACCCGGGCAAGATCTGGCCCTCGGACGTTCTGACCATCCCCAACATCGGGAGCAACGGACCCATCTACGGTCCACCGTGCGTCACATCCTATACCTCACAGACAGGCGATACGTGGAATTCCATCGCCCAGAAATACAACGCGGATCTGAACGTTCTGCTGGCGGCGAACAAGACGGTCACATTGGGAGGAGGGGTAAAACTGAAGATACCTCTCAACTCTGCGGGCGGGAGTCAGCCCCCGGTCGGGAACGAACCGATCCGTCTCACCTTCCCGGCCGGGACGGAGAAGGTCACGCGCACAGGCACGGTGACGGTATCCCGACTCAAGGATCGTTACGTGCTGACCGCTTCGCAGGGACAAACGCTCACCCTTAATCTCACTGCATCCACGGGCGGGCTGGAACTGGCGGCGCTCGCCGTCAACGGGACGGTTTTGAAGCCGCAAAACGCCACCCTGACGTGGAGCGGGACGATCCCTGCCAACGGGGATTATTACATTGACGTTGTGAACGTATCCGCCTCGGACCGGCAATATACCCTGGAGATCGGTCTTTCCACGCCGACAACTGCCACTGAACGAGTCGCGGACATCAACCCCGGAGCCGGGGACTCGAATCCTTCATACCCGGCCGTGTTCAATAACGCGCTGTATTTCAACGCCACAGGCAACGACAACGCCGGGGCAGAGTTGTGGAAGTATGACGCGGCGACCAACACCGCCAGCCGCGTGGCAGACATCTTCCCCGGCCTGCAGGGATCGAACCCGGCATTTCTTGCCTCGTACAACGGAGCGTTGTATTTCAGCGCGGACGGCAGCGACGGCGCGGGCGTCGAACTCTGGCGCTTCAACGGGAGCGTCACCGGACGCCTGACCGACATCAACACCGGCGCCGGGAACGCCAACCCGATGTACATGACCGTTTACAACAACCTGCTCTATTTCAGCGCGACCGGCAGCGACGGCGCAGGCACCGAACTCTGGCAGACCGACGGCGTCACAGCAGGTCGCGTTTGGGACATTTACAGCGGGGATGGGAGTTCAAACCCGGCGCATTTGGCTGTGTTCAACAATGCGCTGTATTTCAGCGCCGGCAGCAACGACGGCGCAGGCACGGAATTGTGGAGATACGACGGCGCGAACGTGACCCGCGTGACCGACATCAATCCCGGCGTGGGCAACTCGAATCCCGCCTACCTGGCTGTGTTCAACAACGCGCTCTATTTCAGCGCCAGCGATGGAACCAGCGGCGCGGAACTGTGGAAATACGATGGCACGACCGCCAGCCTCGCGGCGGACATCAACGCCTCCGGCGATTCGGTTCCAACTTATTTGACGGTGTTCAACAACATGTTGTATTTCGGCGCGAACGGCAACGACGGCGCAGGCTTCGAACTGTGGAGGTTCAACGGAACGACCGCCAGCCGCGTCAGCGACATCAACAAGTCCGGCGATTCATCTCCGATCTTCCTGGTCGTATATAACAACCAGCTGTACTTCCAGGCGAACGGCAACGACGGCGCGGGAAGGGAATTGTGGAGGTATAAGGGACCTTGATTTGCGCCGGAACAAAGACCGAATAGGCAGAGGCGTTCATCGTCCCTGCCTTTTTCAATCGCAGAAACTCAAGTCCATCCTGCGAAAGGAAATGAATTGTCCACGCCGCGCTGGATCACCCTCACAGGCCGCGTCAAAAAGGGATACCGCGTCGCGTCGGGTCCTTCCAAAGCCTACCCTGAATACGGGAGTATCGAGAAGCAGAAACCCTATTTCAAGAAACTGGGACTGGACCTCGAGCACACCTTCAACGGCACGTTGAACATTTTCATCCGCCCTTATGAATTCAGGATGGTCGGGCCGGAATACACATTCGAAAACGTCGAATGGACGGAACTGACGAACGCGGAGACCTTCTCCTTTTCACGGTGCAAAATCGAATTCCGAGAAAAGGAATATGACGGCTGGGTGTATTACCCTCATCCAGAGACGAAGAAGGATCACTTCCAGGATGCGTCCACGGTGGAGGTCCTCGCGCCGTTCATTGCGGGGATCGAATATGGGGACGCAGTGAAAATCTCGCTCAATGCGATGGAGATTGAAATCACAAAAGCAGGGTCGGTTGGGAATGCAATGGCGGGTTAACCACAAACGCCCCCTCGTTCGATCAGGTCTCCAAACGTGAGTCACGCAAGATGCGGCTCGAACGCCTCTTCCACGACGCGATAGACCACATCGTGCTCGCGCACCGGCTCGATGACCTTGAGCGCCACGTCGTCGCCGGGCTTCACCCACACCACGGAATGATGTTCCACCTCCAGCGACCCGACGCGCTGCTCGAAGTCCGTGGTGTGACCGAGGATGTGGATCTTGTCCCCCAGTTTCAACGCCTCGTCGAGTTTCAATACCGCCACGCCGATGTGATTGTAGTAATGCGTCACCCTTCCGATCTCGATTTCCATAGATACGCTCCTTTCCTGCCAGGAGGAAGCCATCGCTTCCCTCCCATGAATACTGTAGCACAAATCGAAACCGGTTTCTAGTCCCCTTCTTGACAGGCGTGTTAAAATGAATTACCGACATCATGCGCCGTCCCAAAGGCTCAATTAGGAACGGGACGGACTTACACGAAGCCTTCGGGACGTTTGGCTTTCATAACAGGAGAACCCACATGGACGCGCTCTACCAGTTCGGCATCCGTTTCATCCAGTCCTTGCAAACGTTCAGCCCCGCGCTCGACGGCGCCATGAACGCCTTCACCTTCCTCGGGCGTATCGAGTTCTACCTCGTCTTCATCCCCTTCCTCTACTGGGCGGTGGATCGGCGCCTCGGCGTCCGCACGCTGTTGATTTTGATCTACGCGGACTTCATCTCCGCCTCCTTCAAACTGCTCTTCCACGAACCCCGCCCATACTGGATCGGCGAGGTGAAACCGCTAAGCACGGAAACCAGTTATGGCATTCCCTCCTCCCACGCCAGCGACTCGCTCGCCGTCGGCGGCTACCTCATCAGCCGCGTCAAACAAAACTGGCTCCGCATCCTCATCGGCGTCATAGCTTTCTTCGTTGCCTTTTCGCGCATATACCTCGGCGTCCACTTTCCACATGATGTCGTTTTCGGATGGCTGATCGGCTTCGCCGTCCTCTGGGCAGTCCTCAAATGGGAAACCAGCCTGCGGGGCTGGCTGGACAAAAAATCTCTCTCCACACAAATTGCGCTGGGATTTCTCGACTCGCTCCTCATCGCCGCCATCGGATTCCTCATCCGCATCATTGTCTCAGGGACGCCTGATCCGGTTTCCTGGAGCCAGTTCTCGGTCCAGGCGCGAACCGTCACGCACTTCGTCACATTGGCGGGCGCGGCGTTTGGCACATACACCGGCTACGCGCTGATGCGTCAATACGCGCGCTTCGACGCAAAAGGGACAAGCGTAAAGCGCGTCGTCCGTTATCTCCTCGGCATCATCGGCTTGCTCGTGATCTATTTCGGCATGGACTTCGCCTTTGCCGCCATCGCCGCCGATGAAACCGCGCTTGGATACATCCTGCGTTACATTCGCTATGGCACAGCCACTCTCTGGGCGACCTTCCTTGCTCCATGGGTGTTCCTCAAGACCCGACTGGCGGATTCTGAAAACTCTTCGTAACTGTCGTTTCAACGAGCGGAGCGAGGAGAAATTTTTCACTTCACGTGCAGGGATCTCTCGTGGCGTTCCTTCGTCTGCGCCCTTCGGGTTCCTCTCAGGATGGGGCGCCACTCGAAATGACAAGACAGGAACAAACCAGCCTCCTACAATGCGGTTTTAAGTCACTTTCTCTCAGAGAGCGTCACGTGGCGATGCTTGCTCCCGTTTTGTCCGACGGCGAGTGCTGCCATGACGCCACAATTTCCTGCCGACCACGGATTGCTTCGGGACGAATGCCTCGCAATGACATCCATGACGTGGAAGGTGAGATAACTAAAATTTTTTCGAACCCTTATAGGAGAAGACAATATGGCTGAACTCAAAACCAAAGTCAACGAGGCGAGCGTGGACAAATTCATCAAGGACATCGGGGACGAACGCGTACGCGAAGACGCCCGCAAGATCATCGAGATCATGCAAAAAGCGACCAAAGCTGAACCGAAGATGTGGGGGACGAGCATCGTCGGCTTCGGGTGTTACCATTACAAATACGCCTCGGGCCGCGAAGGCGATTGGATGCTGGTCGGCTTCTCGCCGCGCAAACAAAACCTGACGCTCTACATCATGTCCGGCTTCGAAGAATACGACTCGCTGTTGAAGAAACTCGGCAAACATTCCACCGGCAAATCGTGCCTCTACATCAAAAGACTGGAGGACGTTGACCTGAAGGTTCTCAAAGAACTGGTCGCAAAATCCGTCAGGCACATACAGAAGACCCATTCGTGACATGGAACTTTCGAACCTGATCCAGATCGTTTCCACGCTTGCCATGACGCTGGGTATCGTATTCGGCATTCTCAACCTGCGAAACTTCCAGGCGATGCGCAAGCGGGAAGCCGCCATCCTCATGCTCAATTCCTTTCAAACGATGGAATTCGTGCGCGGCTTGCTGTACATCTTCGAACTCCCGGACGGCGCAACGAGCGAAGACATCGAAAGCCTGCCCGAGGAAAAATACATGGCGATCTATCTCGTGCTTGGCACGTGGGAAAGGCTTGGCATCCTCGTCCATCGCAAGGAGATTCCCATTGATCTCGTGGACGACGCCTTTAGCGGTCCCATCATTCAATCGTGGGATAAACTCGGCAACTTCGTGGAGGCATTCCGCGCCCGCGTGAATCGAGAGACCGGCTTCGAATGGTTCCAATGGCTTGCCGAACGCATGCTCGAAAGGGAAAAACACGGCTCCGCCATCCCCGCCTACATCGCGCACAAGAACTGGAAGGCAAAGTAAAGATTCCAAAAACGAGGTCGTCCTACAATCCATATCCTTATCAGAACGTTTTGCATAAAAGGACTTTAGTGATGAACCGAGCCAAAACCTGCTGGTTGACCCTCTCGATCCTAGCCCTGGCGCTCAACGCCTGCGGAGGATCAGCCGCCGCCTCCCCCTCCACGCTGACGATTCCCCCGCCCCCCACAACCGTTCCCTCGCCGACAGAGCCTCCCGCCCCATCCTTCACCTCCACTCCCCTCCCCACCGCAACGCCCACCCCGCATCCGCTGGAAATTTCTGCGATGCGCGCTCGTGAATACCCCGGCAGCGACGTGGTCATCGAAGCCGTCCTCGACCCCGGCGTGAATTACAGCCGCTACTACGTTTCCTATCTTTCAGAGGGATTGAAAATTTACGCGTTGATGACCGTTCCCAACGGACAAAGACCTCCCACCGGCTGGCCCGTCGTCATCTTCAATCACGGATACATCCCGCCGAGCGTATACCGCACCACCGAACGATACGTCGCCTACGTGGATTTGATCGCGCGCAGCGACTACATCGTTTTCCGCTCCGATTATCGCGGGCACGACCGTTCCGAAGGCATGGCGGGCGGCGCGTACAGTCGGCCCGATTACACCGTTGACGTGCTGAACGCGGTTGCTTCGATGAAGCGTTATCCTGACGCCGACCCAAACCGCATCGGCATGTGGGGACATTCCATGGGCGGCTACATCACTTTGCGTTCGATGGTCATTGACAAGGATATCAAAGCCGGCGTCATCTGGGCGGGGGTCGTCGCCTCCTATCCCGATCTTTTGTACAACTGGCGCCGCGGTCCCGGCGCATCCCCCGATTCCACACCGAGACCCGGCTCATGGAGGACAACCTTCATCGAGCAATATGGCTCGCCGGAGGAAAACCCCGAATTCTGGAATTCCATCTCGGCAAATTCGTATCTCAACGAAATATCAGGACCCATCCAACTCCATCACGGCACCGCGGACACGGATGTTCCGCTCGCCTTCTCGGAGACATTGTTCTATCAAATGCTCGCCGCGGAGCAATACGTGGAACTGTACAAACACGAAGGGGATAACCACAACATCTCCAATTATTTCAGCACCGCCATGCAAAGGACGATAGAATTCTTCGACCGGTTCGTGAAGGGACATTAGAACCGCGCCCCCGGCACAACAGTATCCGCCTGTGTGAATCGACCCAACAAAGGGTCGTAGTGCCGGGAGCCGTACCAGAGCAAGTTAATGTAACTGTCAGAAAATTGACCTGTGAATGTGTAGTTGGGCAGGAGATACGCGGGCGTGGTGGATTGACCGGATGTCCACGAATAACGGACTTCGCCCCAGGGTTTGTACCTCATTTCAGAGACCTTGACTCCGTTGGCGTCAGTTGTGAGGCTGGTCGAGCCGAGATGGTCGCCGAGGAGGTATTCCACTGCCATCGACGAGGGAATCGTGTACTTGCGCATGGCAATGCGAGTTGTACCCGCAAAATAGTATTTGGTCACTTCATCGGTTGTGTCATTGAATTCGTAGTGACCGCCAATGAAATAGATGGTCTCACCGTTGACCACACTCTTCACCCGCCGCCCGTCGCCATCAAACGTGAATTGTGCAATGGTCACGCTGTTCTTCTTGGGCACTCCAAAAGTTATGGGTTGGGCCAGGTTTCAATTGGAGTTTCCAAACAATTCTGGTTTTCTGGATTTGAAAAACCTTGGTAAAACCCTTCAATGGTAAGTGATGTAGCCTCGCTCAGAGGTTTATAATCACTAAAATATTCGCCATTAATTGTGGGTTTTACTATACTCTCAAAAACCTCATCATCATTAGGTGTCCAAACCACAACATCAACGAAAGACTCTGATGGGCATCCAAGAAAATTAGCGCCTGACACTACTCTCTCCATTTCATATTTCACATAAAACCCCTTGTCAGGATAGAGAAGCACAAGGAAGAACGGATACGATGTCACATCAGGTCTTTGGCGGTCGTTGCGATAGGTCAGAACGAGAACTTCGGAAGGCTCTCTATACGTAGTCAACATCTGAGGAAGAAGATAGTAACCCATTACCTCGGCATACTTGGGATCCCATGGTAAAAAGTTGACCAGGCTTTCGTTTGAATTATCCTTGTACACCGAGGAATCCAAAGAAAGTCTTTTTATTTGATTTTGCGCCTCGTAAGATGAAACGCCTATGTTCAAATATATATCATCGTAACGAACGAAGAAGCTAACAGCGTTAAATTTTCCGCCATCAGCCCTAACTCTTTCGATGCTGATTTCATCTGAATCGACACTAGCAAACTGATTAAGGAAATTTCTCATTTCCAAAGAACTGTTTTCAGGTTTTAGCCCAAGGAGACAAGGCAAAAGGCATTGACCATTATTCATCAAGAGTTCAAAGAGTAAGTTTACGGACTCATCTGGTGCGAGCTTCGGAAGTGGAGTAAGGGTTGGTGGTAGAGAAGAAGGTGTTGGAAAAGGTGTAAATGTTACTGAGGGTATGGTTAAAGTTGGCGAGTTCAAAGTAGATGTTATTATTACCGAAGGGCTCTCTGTTTGGGTTATTAAATTGTCTGGCTTAGAGGAACACCCTACTAAAGATACCAAAACCATTATTAACATAAAAATGAAGTTCTTTTTCATTTCACAGATCCTGTTCAATCGATCAAGGGGATACCAGATTGACAATCCATGGCATCATACGTTGATCCATGAAAATCTGTCTTTGCACCCCTTTAAGGTCGCTAGCCCACATATTGTAAGTCCAACCGAGGAACATGTCGGCAAACACTTCACTGGGACAATCATATCCGCCCGTGCATGGATGTTGCCTCCATGTTAAGGGGGCGTCAGCTGGGCTTGGGTAAAATCCATCATTGCTTATCAAGCCATCTGGTATATTGACATACGGACCTGAAGGATCATATCCCTCGTTGTTTTTTCGATACCATTTTTGCCCAAATGCATGCCCTAATTCATGAACAACGTTGTTTACGCCTTCCCTGAAAGCCATTTCAGGAGTTTTATAGCCTCCAGAATCAGAATACGAAACCGGAAGCGATGCAAACTCAATTCGATGGGAATTCTTTGTTGTTGCGCCTGCGGTATAAATGTTTCCTTTTGCATCTGTGTAACTTGACACCCATGCAAACTCGACGCCCTCATATACTGTATTGAAAAATCCCGCTGCTGAGTCTAAGACACAGTTTTCTGTCCAACCACAGGACTGATTATACGCGATAAGCAGAGCGGTAGCTACATCCTGTACCGCGGTTCGAACAACCTTCTTATTAGACGCACTCCAGCCGCCTGTAAAAGTAATTCCGTATTGAGAATCTACAAAGGGCAAACTCCAATTATCTTCTGCCTCACAACTTGCACCGCACATCGTTGTATGCCCCGAGGGATCAATATACATCACAGGCGAGTTATTTGCATAGGCGTAGCGATCCAGACCTTGAGTTCCCGGCGGGATGATGGTATCCGCCTGCGCGAACCTCCCTAAAGCGGGGTCCATCCACCTTGCGTTGTAGAACATCAATCCAAACCCTTCAGTGACCCCCGCCGTGGACGGGTCGTCCATGTGCGAAAATTGACCTGTGAATGTGTAGTTGGGCAGGAGATACGCGGGCGTGGTGGATTGGCTTGCTGTCCATGAGTATCTTATCTCTCCCCAGGGTTTGTAGCGCATCTCCGAGACCTTGGCTCCGTTGGCGTCGGTGGTGATGCTCGTCGAGCCCAAATGGTCGCCGAGGAAATACTCAACACTCATACTCCGCGGGATGGCGTATTTG
>JABWAU010000190.1 GCA_013360875.1 Anaerolineales bacterium
TGTTCAGGAAGTGATGCTCCAGCGTGGAAAGCGGCAGGAAGCGCGCGCCCGCCACCACGTGGATGCAGTTCGACGCGCCGCACAGGCAGATGAAGGGCGCGTCCATCTCCCATTCGGTGGAGGGATAGAAGAAAGAAAGTTCCTCGCCCTTTTCGATGTCCCTGCAGGCGTACATCATCAGGTGTTCGGTGTCTAGGATCACGTTTGGATCGCACGAGTGATTCAACGCCGCCAATTTACCCACGTCCGTGTGTTTGTCGCGGTCAATTTGAACGGTGAAGCGATTCGGCTTGCTAACGATCTTATCGGTTGGGATCTCGCAGATCGCCTCGCCTTTTTTATATGCCCGCTTCGTCACCAGACTTCTAAATTTATTCTCTGTTTTGATGGTGAGCGTATCCATGGATGCCATGACGATATTCCTTTCTCCTCGACAGCGTTCGGTTTATAAAGTCTTGTAAAGTATAACGATTATGTTCATTATTTCAAGAGTACAAAGCGGCGAATCGAAAACTTTAAGGTTGTTGCCTCGCGATATTCATATCCCCTTCGGATGACAAACAACCCACCCGAAAGACCAGTCCCTCACCCCCCTGTTCTCCCGATGTGTACGAGTTTCATTAGCGATACACTATCCACGCTTGGTTCGATCAACACATTATGATATAAGGAGTCAGCATGTCCAACCTTCTTTCGGATTTCTCGAACGCATTGACCGCCGCCGTCGAAAAGGGCGGCGCATATACCGTCCTCGTGGACGCGCGCAAACGGTTTCCCGCCAGCGGCGTCGCCTACGCGGAAGACCTCGTCCTTACTGCCGATCACGCGGTGACGCGCGAAGATGACATCCGTGTCGGCTTGGCGGATGGCAAGACGCTCGAAGCGACTCTCGCGGGACGCGATCCAGGTTCGGACCTCGCCCTGATTCGCCTCGACCAAAAAGCATTGACCCCCGCCCAAACCTCCGACTCCGTCAAGGTCGGTCAACTGGTAATGGCGTTGGGGCGCCCGAGCGGGGCAGGGGTGCAAGCCTCGTGGGGTATCGTCACTGCCATCGGCGGACCGGCGCGCACGCATCAGGGAGGTCTGCTCGATGAGTACATCCAGACCGAAACGACCAATTATCCCGGTTTCTCCGGCGGAGCGCTCATCAATGCCGAGGGCGAAACGCTGGGCATCAACACCTCGGGCTTGACGCACGGATCGTTGCTCACCATCCCCGTCAAGGTGGCGTGGCGCATTGCGGATTCGCTCGCCAAACACGGCTCTGTCAAACGCGGCTACCTCGGCATCCGTACACAACCGGTGGAGATCCCCGAGGTGGCGCGACAATCGCTGCGGCGCGAGCAAATCTCGGGCTTGCTGGTGGTGTGGCTCGAGGAAAACGGACCGGCGCAAAAGGGCGGTCTGTTTATAGGCGATACGATTGTGGCGGTTGGCGGGCAGTCGGTGAGTGACGCGGACGACCTCTTTGCCGCGCTTCACGATGAGACGATTGGCAAGCCGGTTGCGGTGGAGGTGTTGCGCGGCGGCAAGCCGGAGACGGTCAACGTGATCGCGGGCGAGAGAAAGTGAAAAGAATGTGATTCGAGTCCTGTTGCGTGTCTCGTCGCCAGCCTTGCGCGCGGGATTGGATGCGTTCCTTGCGTCTGACGAGACGATCAAGGTGCTGAATGACCCGCCGGACGAGGACGATCTTCGATCGGAAGCGGACGTGATCGTCGCGTCCGCTTCGACGATTCGGTTGGTGGAAAATGATTCGGCTGGGATTCTGCTTTTGAGCGAGGGGCAGGTCAACGTCGGGGAAATGAAGCGTTTGAATCGTGTGTGGGGAATCCTGCCGACGGAGGCATCCGCCGAGGAGTTGATTGCCGCGATCCATGCGCTGTCACAAGGACTGATCGTCGGCGCGCCGGCGTTGTTATTCTCATCGGAGAATGAAGTAACGCCGCAAGATCCGCTCACGGACAGGGAGGTCGAAGTGCTGGGGTTATTGGCGAAGGGACTGGCAAACAAACAGATCGCCGCGTCGCTGGGTATCAGCGAACATACGGTGAAATTTCACGTCTCATCCATTTACACGAAGTTGAACGTGACCAACCGCGCCGAAGCGGTGCGCGAGGGCTTGCGCGGCGGCTGGATCGCGTTGTAACGAACCTACCGCGACACGCTTCGCGGTGTCCGCACGTAACCTTATCACATTCAAAACATCGCCAGTTGACTTGCGGGACGCCGGCCGTCGAGCAGAACGAACGGCGCGGCGCGTTCGGAGATAACCCCCAATTTGCGGAGCGACGAGAGATCGCGCAGCCTGCCGTGACGCCGCGCCTGGAGGATCGCCTCGGCTCCCTTCAACCCGATGCCTGGCACGCGCAGCAATTCGCGTTTCTCCGCCCGATTGATCTCCAGCGGACGCTCGATGAGATTCGTCCGCGCCCAGGCGAGTTTCGGGTCTGTGAGGATGGGCAGGTTCCCGTCCGGGGTAAACGGCATGTCTTCGAGGTCGAAGCCGTAATCGCGCAGCAGGAACGAGGCTTGATACAAACGATGTTCACGCAGGGGATCAACCGCAGGCTTGTTTTCGAGCGGCGTATCATGGATGGGATGAAAGGCGGAGAAGTAGGCGCGTTTGAGCCGCACGTTCTTCATCAGCCAGTCTGTGGTGGTGAGCAGTTCCAGGTCCGATTCATCCGCGCCGCCGGCTACAAATTGTGTAACTGTTGATGGATGTCGTCCATTCCAGAATTTATAAGAGGGCTGCGTGCGTCGGATCTCCTCGACCCATCTCAGTGGCTGTAACAACTCTTCGAGGAAAACTTTATGCGGAGCAAGCCTCGCCAGCCGTTCAGTGTTCGGCGCCTCCAGATTGACCGAGACGCGGTCGGCGAGCTGCATGGCGCGCTCCACCTGTCCCTTCTCCGCGCCGGGCATGATCTTGAGATGCAGGTAGCCGCGGAAGCCAAGCCGCTTGCGGAGGATCTCCGCCGTGTCGAGCAGGCGGTTCTGGGTGTTCGCGCCGCCTGCCGCGATGCCCGAACTGAGGAAGATACCCTCGGCGATGTTCGCCTGGTGCAGTTTCATGAACAGACCGGCGAACTCGTCCGGCTTGAACGTGGCGCGTCGGAAATCGCGTCCCGCGCGGAAGGGACAGTAATAACAATCCCTCTCGCACGCGGACGAGAGCAGGGTCTTCAATAACTTGACCTGTTTTCCGTTGGGCAGTTGCGCGGGATGGACGAACGCGGCGCGCTGCTCTTTGGGGGTGAAGCAAGCAGGCTTGCCGGTGGTCGAGTGGTCTCGCTGGTCTTCGCGGGACGTATCAAGACCACGCGCCTCCTCCGCATGTTCCAACTCCATCTGGCTGGAGAGTTCGACCAGGGTATCGAGCGGGTTCATGGAGCAATTATAGGACAGATGTTCTAATTTTGCAAGCGGTTAAAACAGAGAATTAGCGGATTGGAGAAAGGGGAGGAAAGTCACTTTGAAAGTCAACTCCGTGCGGATATACTGACTTTATCTGCCGTTGCGAGCGCTGGTCGAGCACTAAGAAATTATCTCAAAACCCTTTGAGAGCATATAATAACTGAGCCAACAAAGGATAAACGATGAAGAAGAAAAAGAAAGTTCTTCCAACGATTTGGG
>JABWAU010000073.1 GCA_013360875.1 Anaerolineales bacterium
CCCGGGCCGCCAGGCGCTCGATGAAGACATCCCGCCGAACCCGGGCATGCTCGTTCAACACCACGGGAAACAAATGCCACGCGTGATCCGCCATGGGCACCCGCACCCCGGGCAGGTCCAATCCCTCGACCTCCACTTTTTTGACGCGTCCCAGCGCAAGTCCTCGAGCCGCGATCATTTCAGAAACGAAGGCGATGCCCACGCCGCGCTCGACCGCCATTTCGACCGCTTCCAGGCTCCCGAGTTCCATGACCACATTGAGGTTGTCCACTGTGATCTGGTAATGCTTCAATCCCTCCAATACGGTTTCGCAGGTGCCGGAGGTCTCATCGCATTTGATGAGCGGCTGATCCACCAGGTCCGATGGCAGCGCATGTCCGTAGTTCGCCCACGGGTGGCTGGGATAGACAATGAGGATGATGCGGTCCTCGAACAACGGCACTGACTCGATTTCGCGATGCTCGATCAATTTGCTGGCGACCCCGATCGGGATGATACGGGCGTTTAACCTTTCCGCGACCAGGTCTCGGCTCATCACTTTTACGCGCGGACATACTGCCGGATAGTCCTGCCTGAATTCCGAGAGCAGTATCGGTAACAGATACCTGCCGGCGGAGGTGGAGCAGCCGATCAACAGTTCCCCGCCGATCTGGTTGTTGATGTCCTGGAGTCCATCCTCCAGCAGGCGCGCAGCGAGCAGGACTTCGCGCACCAAAGGCAAAATCGTATGACCCGCCTCGCTCAGTTCAACAGAACGGCCGCCGCGGATGAATAATTCGGTGTTGTACGCCCGTTCCATTGCCTGGATGTTCTGACTGACCGCCGACTGTGACATGTTCAATCGCTTGGCGGCTTTGCTGAAGTTCAACTCCTCCGCCGCCACGAGGAATACGCGCAAATTGGAAAGTTCGACCATTTTTCGCTCCGTGATAAGGGATGCTAATGCGTTTCCAGTGTAAGAATAAGCGATTGCCATTGTGATGACCAGTGAATAACGTCCGTAATTGCACATTACGGAATAGGGTGAACACCCTATAAGGTGGAACTGCCCGCAGGGTTTTCTGCGGGCAGTTTGCTGGAACAAGATTATCCGGCGGTGGAGACTGGTAATTCAGCTCCGATCCAGGCGTTCATGCCGCCATTCAGGTTGCGGACATTGGTATAACCAAGGAATTGCAGATACATTTGTACGAATGCGCCACGGTGACCGGACTGGCAGAGCACCAGGATGGGCGCGGCTTTGTCGGCGGGCAGTTGGGCGAGGTTGGCGGGCACGTCGGTGACGTTGATGTTGACTGCGCCTTCGATATAACCCTTGCTGAATTCGTCAGCGGTGCGGACGTCGAGGATGAACGGGACGGTGCCGCTGGTCAATTCCACGTTGAAATCGGGGGCTTTGACCGCGCCAAAGCCTTCGGGCAGGTTGCTCAGGTACGCGTCGAGGGCGGCGAGGCGGGTGGCATCCACTTCGGGAGCTGTGCCAGCCACAGGGGCGGCGGGAACGCCGGTCTCAACCGGGAATTGGGCTTTGATCCAGCCGTTCATGCCGCCGTTGAGGTTGACAACGTCCGTGTATCCCAGCAGGCGCAGTGCCATTGCCCCGAGAGCGCCGCGGTGACCGGAAGCGCAGGTGACGACGATCTTCTGGTCTTTGGCGGGGAGTTTATCCAGGTTCTTGAGCAGGTCGCGGATCGGGATGTTGATGGAACCGGCGATATAACCGTTGGATTCGATTTCAGAGACTTCGCGCACATCCACGATGAAAGGCGGGTTTTCGACTAGCATCTCGTTGAGCTTGTCGGATTTGACGCTGTAGAAACCGGCATCAGCGGGCAGGGTAGTGATGAAATCGCCCATGACGGACGCCCAGTCCACCCAGCCTTCGACGGGGAGTTTGGCGGCTTTCCAGGCATTCAAACCGCCGTTCAGGTTGATGACATCGGTATAACCCATCAGGCGCAGAGCCATCATGATCATGGATCCGCGGTGACCGGATGCGCACAGGATGACAATGCGGGCGTCTTTGTCGGCAGGGACTTGATCGAGGCTGGCGAAGAAATTACTAAACGGGATGTTTACGGAATCTTTAATATGGCCGTCTTTGTCCCACTCGGCTGTTGTGCGGACATCGATAATTGTTGGCAGTGTCGAGCCGGTCAGTTCCTCGGCAAATTTATCGGCTTTGATGGAATAGAATCCCTCCGGCAGGGTGGAGAGGAAGCCGTTGAGCATGTCGTACAGCGGCTGGTCGGCGATGATGGGAGTGCTGATCGCCTCGGGCGCCGCGGGCATGGAGCCGGTGACGACAGGAAGGTTGGCTTTCTTCCAGGCGTTCAAGCCACCGTTCAGGTTGCGGACGTCGGTATAACCCAACAGGCGGAGCGCCGCCATGACCATGCCGCCGCGATGACCGGAGGCGCAGGTGACCACGATGGGTTCATCGAGACCGGGCAGTTTATCAAGGTTGGCGAGCACTTCGCGCACAGGGATATTGATCGAGCCCTCGATGAAACCATCCTTTTCAACTTCAGCGGCTTCACGCACGTCGACGATGAACGGGGCTTTATCCGCCAGTTCTTCGTTCAGTGCGGTGACCTTGACGGAACCAAATCCCTTATCGGCGGGCAGGTTGGCGACCAGTTCGGTGAAGAGCGCCTGCGCATCCGGCGCGACAACAACCGGCTCTTCCACAACTGGAGCTTGCGGCTGTTCTTCGACCACCGGCGCCTGTGGTTCTTCCACGGCAGGTTCCGCGGCGGGCGCGCACGCGCCCAGGAGCATGCTGAAAACCATCAGCAGACCCAGCAGTGCTTGTAATTTCTTGGACATTTTTCTTTTCTCCTTAAGGTTTTATATTGATCAAGTTACGGTTGTAACTTGTGGCAACCAGAACAGTTTTCGTCCTTGTACGCGGCATGGTCTTCCGGGCTGACCGGCGCATTGCGGATGCCGGTGGCATGACAAGCCGTACACGCATTCGAGGCAAGATCGAGGTGTGAGGTTGGCAAGAACGGCGCGCCAATGAACATTTCCACAGGAGGCGGGACAAGACCGACGATCACGCTTTGATTTGCCTCCAACTCCTCCGCGCTCACCTTGTCCGCGGTCAGGAAGAGGCTCCCGTCACTGCCGTGACAGACTGTACAGGATGTGTTCTGGGGCGTGTTCTTCTGGATGTTGTGCGGCGTCGCATACAGCCACGTCGGCAGTGCATTGAAATTGGGCAACAGGTCATCGCCATAAAATTGATAACTTGTGGGCGAGATCGGCACGTGCCTCACAGGGACGTATTTGTACGGTCGCTCTTCCGTCGGGTTTGGATTGCGCCCGATCAGGAACGTCGGGTAGGTTGCCTCTGTTTCAAAGAACGGATTTCCGCTCTTCTGGCTGATCGCTACATGACAACCGTCACAACTGGTGTATGTGATCGAGTGGCACACCTGGCACGACAATGTATCTCCATGCGCCTGGTGCATCGGGTTGCTATCGCCATCCGGCGCGGCTGTGGGATGGCAGTCCACGCACTTGGGGTCTTCCGCATCTGCATATCGATGAACTTCGGCATCAGCCTCAACCGTAGCAGAACCGTGTAATTCACTGCCCTCGTGACACTTCACACAGTTCATGCGTCCCTCGCGGAAGTGAACATCACCGGGGAAGCCTTCGTTCTTGCCGAGGAATTCATTCCCCACACGACTCCCATGACATGCTGTGCATGAACGCGTCATTGGCGGGGTCTTCTCGAACACGTGACCCGTGAACAACCCGCCGCCCACGTTCTTCGGCTGGCTCACATGGCACTCACCGCAGGTGGTGTGACAGGTGGCGCAGTGGTTCCCAAACATCTCTTCCAGTGCAGGGTGGTTTTCGGGCACACTGCGGGCATCGAGTGCTGTCCAATAGCCTTCCTGAGTCGAATGGAGCGCGAACGGATAGGTCGCCGTTTGTTCCTCATGACATTCAGCGCAATACTTCTCAGGCTCCGCGCTCGGGCTGGCGATCAAACCGTCGTGCGCGGTCTCCTTATCAGACGAATGCACGCCGTTGTGACAATCCGTGCAGATTTGCTTGCCGTGCGCCGTCTGCGAGAACGCGTCATAATCCACCAAAACTTTTTCCCATGGCTCCAACGGAGCCACATCGCCCCCTCAGCCAACCCCTTTGGATTCACCTTCCGCCTCGACAACAGGCTTTGCGGTGTCGATGAGACGCTGCTTGTCGGTGTGACACGCCACACATTCATCCGCCTCCGGCTGGACCTCGACAACTGCTTCCGTTTCAACCGGCTCTTCCTCCGCTGTGGCTATGGGAGAGGGAGTCACGGCCTTCCCGCAGGCGGTAAGCAAAAATGTGAAAACGATCAGGGCGCTTGTCAGTTTGAGTTTCATCGCTTCCTCTTGCTTGTGTAATTTTTCACAAATATTGTATAGTTTCCGTCGCGTAATGGATAGTGATGGAAATAATGTGAGTGTATTCGACTTGCTTATGGACAAGCATCACTTATGATGAATTCGGGAATCAAAAAGGGAGACGAATACTCGTCTCCGCTGCGCGGTTTGGATCCAGCCAGTCTTGCTGGCGTGGTTCGGGAGCAAGCTCCCTGATTCCATATTTTTGGATTCAGCCAGCTTGCTGGCGTATTGCTATCTGTTGCTGATCTGGTTCACGTACTCTATCGCCCCCTGACAGGCTGGCGCGAGGTAGGGTGAAATGCCCTCGAAGGTGAGCGGCTCTTTGTTCTCACTGGCGCTTTCGAAGGCTTCCGCAAGACAACCGCCCCCGGCATTGTAATTCACCAGCGTGAACTTCCACATATCCTCATAGGAGATGCCCAGTTGACCGGGCGTCTTCCTGCCGTTGTAGTTCCAGACCACCTGGGAAGTCTGTTCGCAATTTGCCATCAGCGTTCGCGCAAATACGGTGATGCTGAACCCTGCGCGATCCAGGTCAATCCCCAACGGGCAGTTCTCGCAGGTCGCATTGACCGCATTGATCAAAGCCAGCCGCAGATACGACCGATTCTCCTCGCCCATATACAAATACCCCTTGCTACATCTTTCCGAATCCATGACCAGCGGGCAAAATTGCTTGAAGAAGGGCGGGTTCCACATCAACGCCGTATCCGCGCCCTGCTCGGTCAATTGACCCAGCCCGATGTCGTTCTTCACGCTATTGCCGGGCCAAAACTGGCTTTCGATGGCAAAAAGGTTTTTCAACAAATGCGCCGGCACGCCCGTTTCCCTTGCCGCGTTCAGGATGATCCCATCGAACTGATTCTGCCAGTCGTTGACCGCCGGGCGCGCAATTTCCATTCCGCAGGCGGAGGCGCCGCCATCCGGCAACAGCCCGCCATCGGGACATGGGCTGGCGTCCACCGCGCCGCTTTGTATCAGGTTTGCGGCGAGATAGTTGTAGGGGATCTGCGTGCCGAGCGTTTCGCTTTGCGTGGGCGTGCTTAACCATTCGGGCGGTCCGCCGACGGGAGGCAGGACGCCCCACGCCTCCACACAGGTGGCAACCGGCACGCCCATCCACTGACTGCTCAACACGTCCACGAACCAGTAAACGGGTTGGTCCGGGTTGCCCTGATCGGTCATTGCCACGCGGATCTGCGCCTCGAACGCTTCGCTGCTGTCCCCGTAACTGGAATACGCCCAGAACTGGAGCGCGAACATCTCCTCGCCGGTAACCGGCAATTTCAACCGGCAAGGGGATCCACAGTTGAAAGGTTGCCCGCCGTACAATCCCTCGATGCCGGTGATCGAATATCCCTGCAAAGGTTCGACGCCGGTCAACACCAAAATCGGATCGGACTCGCAAATGCTCGTGGAGGACGTGTAAACAGGATTGCAATTTTCGAGGGACACCTGGACGATGGGCGCCTGTAACTTGGTGGAGATCTGTTTTTGCGCGGGCTGTTTGTCAATCAGCACCACGTAAAAGCCTTCGCAAAGATTCACGTCGAATTCGCGGCACGGTTGTTGCGTGATCCATTCTTCGTAGATGTTCTCGCCGCAATCCACGTAAATGTCCCCCGGCGTGGGCATGCCTTCGTGATCCACCTCGATGTAACATTCCACGTCGTTCTCGCCCCAGCGCACCAGCCACCAGAAATACCTGGTGTAGTCCACGGTGGTGACGGCGTAACGGTCGGGGCCGGGAGGGGCTTGGGACGGCGCGGCAGACCCGGGTGAGGAGGACGCGAAGACGCTTCCCCCCAGGACGAGGAGCAGGCTCAACGTCAGGAGCCTCTTCCTCCACCGAATCCGAATCCTGTTGTCTTTTTTCATCATATTGCAGGAAGGAGTCCGCTTATATTATAGCGGACTCCTTCCATTTATAGATGTTTTTTCGTGACCAATAAGTTACTATTTTGGTACTACTTCTTCTTCGCCGATGATTGTTTGTCCATCTCCTCGAGCGTGGCTTTATCCTGGTTCAGGTTGCGATGGCGAATATAGAGGCTGAAAACATACAATGCCATGACGACGAACGTGATCGAGTAGCCCAGCACCATGTAGCCTGAGGTATCGGGGGGGGGTGTTTGTAAGAACATCGGATCTCCTGTAATTTCATCTTGAGCGGTCAGGCTCGCCCAGTGTCCGCTCAGTGCGGATGGCGTTATTTACATTGTTACTTTCAGTTTCAACTGCTCGACCTTTTCCTGCAATTCGCCCAGGCGGATGCGGTTCCAGAACAGGTCCACAAAGATGACCGTGAACGAAAAGAGCGCGAAGAAGAAGGCGATCCGCATGTCAGCGGTCATGGCAAAACCTCCCTCCGCGCCCGGGTTGGAGCCGCCGATCACCACAGGGTGCAGTGTGCGGTCTATCCAGCGGATGGACATGAAGGTGATGGGAACGCTGACTGCCGCGACCAGTGTGTATACAGCGCCGAAGCGCGCCCGCCGGTCGGGGTCGTCAATGCCCTGGCGAAGCATGAAATAGGCGATGTAGAGCAGTTCGGTAATGGCAGCGGTCGTCAGGCGCGGCTCCCACTTCCACCAGGTGTTCCAGGCGGGGCGCGCCCAAATGGATCCCAGTACGATGGCGAGGAAAAAGAAGACCACGCTGATCTCGATCGCCGCGACTTCGACGCGGTCCCATTTCAGGTTTTGCGTGCGAAGATAGACGACCGCCGGGATGATGGCGGCGATGAATCCTAACATGCCCACCCAGGCTGTTGCAACGTGGATGTAGAACACGCGCTGGACATCTCCCATGACCGCTTCCGTCGGCGCAAAGACCAGGGCGAGATAGACCGTTATGCCCAACAGGATGACGGACAGGGCATCGAGGGCTTTCAATGCGACGGGTTTTTGTTCCATTAATACTCCTTTATTTGGTGATTTATTCTTCCACAACATAATCGAACAGCATGAAGGCGACGGCGAGGAAGATCACGTTATAGGCGACGAGCAGGTTGATCCATGGTCTGATCTCGCTTGCTTCCGCACCGGTCAAAATTCCGTTACTGGCTTGCACGGCGGCGATCACGACCGGGATGACCACCGGAAAGAGCAGGATGGGGAGCAGGATGTCGCGCGTGCGCGTTTGCACGGACATGGTGGAGAGCAGCGTGCCGACAGCGACGTAACCGATCGAGCCAAGAAGGATCACACCCAGCAAACCGGGCTGGAGCAGGTTCGTATTGTAAAGAATGCTGTAGATGGGGAGGACGATGACCTCCACGATCAACATGAACGCCAGGTTGCTGAGAACCTTGCCAAAGTAAATGGCGGAACGATCCACCGGCGCGAGCAGAAGACCATCCAGACAGCCGCGGTCCTTTTCAATCGCCATCGAGCGATTGAGACCGATCGTTCCCGCGAAGGTGAACGTGGACCAAAGCACGCCCGCTGTCACGGAGCGGCGCGTTTGAATGTCCAGGTCGAGGGCGAAGTTGAAGATCAGGATGATGAGCAGGGAGAAGACCAGCATGGCGGTGAAGAGTTCGCGCGAACGGAATTCGGCTTGCAGGTCCTTCCACACCACGGCACCAACGGCTCTGAGAAAATTGCTGTAGTTTCGACCGCCGACTTTTGACAATTGAACAGTTTCCACGCGGTTTTTTTCAGTTATTTTTACTGTCATATCATCCCGCCAATGCTTCCTTGTAAAAGGAAAGTAGATTGCTTTGGCGCAGTTGTTCGCGGGACGCGGATGCCGCGATGACGCCGCGTGAGAGGATGTCGAAGCGGGTGGCAAGGTCTTCCGCGCGGGCAAGATCGTGCGATGTCATCACGACCGTGCGCCCCTCCGCGGCGACGGTCTTCAACACTTCGTCCAGCATGGAGGAGGCGTCCTGATCGAGACCGGTGTAGGGTTCGTCGAAGAGCATCACGTCCGGGTCGTGGAGGACGGCGCGCCCGATGGCGAGACGCTGCTGCATGCCGCGTGAGTACGTGCGGACGAGATCGCGGTGTCGGTTCTCGAGGCCGACCATTTCGAGGACTTCGGTGATGCGAGTTTCGTGATTTGTGATGTTGTACATGCGCGCGTAGAAGCGAAGGTTTTCCTCGGCTGTCAAATCGCCATACAATAAAGGAAGGTGGGACACCACTCCAAGTCGCGCGCGAACCGCCGCGGCTTCACCCGGCAAACGATGTCCAGCCACCGTCACGTCGCCCAGCGACGGGCGCGACAACGAAGCGAGGATGCGCAGGAAGGTCGTCTTGCCCGCGCCGTTGGGACCGAGCAGCGCAACGAACTCGCCGGGCTGGACTTCGAAATCCAACCCGCGCAAGACGGTTTTCAACCCAAAGCGCTTCACCAATTTCCTAACTTGAATCATGCTTTACCCTGTGCGACCTGCATGGCGCACTTCACATTGCACGCACCACTATATCAATTCCTTCAAAATGTCCTTCAATTCCGAGCGGCGTTTTTGATAGGCTTCCTCCGGGATTTTCCTCGCGCGGTATAGATCGTCGAGGGCGATGATCGCGTCCATCACATCCTCCGAGGATTCGAACTCTTCCTCCTCTTCGTCCTCCTCCCCGGTCTGCCTGCGATCGCGCAGGTACATCCATGCGCCGGCAAGGATGAGCGCAACGCCAAGCCCGCCCGCGCCGATCAACAGCGCGTTGTTGGGTGCGGACGCGTTCTCGTCGGACGCCGCGTCGTTGGGCGAGCCGGAGACGGTAAAAGTTAATTTCTCGCCTGCGTTCAAGCCGGTGATGGAATACGTTTGATAGGTAAGTCCCTGGATGCTTTGCGCTCCCTCCTGCGTGACCCGGTTCCCCTCCACTTTCATGCCATCCGGCACAAAGATGCGCGCCAGCGAAACGGGCAAAACCAGCGGCTGGGAGATTTGCGTCTCCTTTTGCCGCGCGAGGGACGAATACGCGAGAATACCATACGACTGTTCGCTGGGCGCCATCGCGAATCCGTCGTCCGTGCTGATGAAGCGGGCGCTGTCCTGCACAGCCTCATAGCCGAGACCCTGCGCGCCTTCGGGGAATTTCAGGAAGGGGATCTCCTGCGCGGTCCCCATCGAAACCGAAACGATCCTCCCGCTTGCGTTGCGGAAGGTGTATAACGCAATGACATCATACGAGCCTTCATTTTGCGCGGAAAAGAACATGTCCAGTTCGTCAACGGTCAACATGGAGGTATCGTCGGTCACGTCGTAAAGCGCCAGCGGCGGCAGGGTGATGGAGGTCTGCCCGGCTTCCACGATCACAAAACCGGAAGCGATCTCGACTCCCTTGTAATTCGCCTCCGCCAGGAAGATGCGGTTTTCGGGCATTTCGACGTTCTCGAACGCGAACGTGCCGTCCGAATTAACCGAGCCTGTCAGCGTCAAAACCTCCTGCGTGCCTGCGTTGGGATTCGCGAAATCGTGTTCGAAGCCGCGCAGCGTGATCGTCAAATCGGAGGGAAGGTCGCTGCCTGTTTTGTTTTCGATGGATCCGCTTACGCTCCCAAAGCCTTGAACGGGAACCGGTGTCGCTTCATCCGTGACTTGAGCCTGCTCCGCCTCCGAGGGCGTTCCCTCTGCTGATTGCGTTCCCGCATCAGACGCGGCGGGAGTCCGGGTGGCGGGAACAGGCTTGTCCTGAGTCTGATCGAAGGGTGTCGGCTGGGTTTGAACCGTGAGAGGCTGGGAGTCGTAGGACAGCGAGCGCAGGTATTCCGCCACCGCCCACATGTCCTCGTCCGAAAGATTTTCCCCGAACGCGGGGATCTCTTCATTGCCGAGCCGCACGATGCGCGCCAACGCCACCGTGCTGAGCGCGGACATCTGGTCCTGATCCTTGAAATACTCGGTGGAACAATCGGAGCATGCCTCTTCGAAGAGTTCTTTTCCTCTTTGAATTTCCTCTTCGGAGGTGTGCAGGGTCATAATGTATGCGACCACGTCCCAGCGTTCCTGGTCGGTGAGGCTGGTGAAGGGAGGCATGAAGCGATCCATCCGTCCGCGCGTGACGACGGTATACCATGCCGCCGGTGAAGCCGGGCGGGCGATCTCAGGAAGCGCGAAGGCGGGGACGGTGACGCCCAGTTGAATGCCCTGCGGACCGTCCCCCAAACCCGTTTCACCGTGACACGCCGCGCATTTCTCGAAATAGATCGCCTCTCCGTTGGCGATGTTGGGAGTCTGCGGTGGGACCAGCACGAGCGTCGGGACCGGCGTTGGAGGAATGTAACCGGGCGGCGGTGTAACGTCTTCGGCAAGTGACATGTTACACGCGGAGAGGAAGGCTGCGAGCAGAATAAGAATTGCGATCCGTAATTTCATTAATGTTTTCCGTTGATGTTCTTGTGCCACGACGATCATGCCGTGTAGGGAGTCAGGAAATCGGTTTCCCGCACGAGGGGCAGAATTTATCCGAGACCACGATGGGCTTTCCGCAATTTGGGCAGAACCCGGCGGATTTATCCCTGCGGGATTTTCTCCGCGCCGCGATCATGGATTCGAGATTATCATCGGAGACCCCAGCCTGCTTCGTTGAGGCGCCCATGCGGCGCGCGGCGACCGCATTCTCCAGGCGGGATTCGGCGTCCTGCGTCTCGCGCCTCCTCCTGCCATTGGAAGGGAGGCTGGGGGTGAGAGTATCCATCCTCCTCAAAATATCCGCGCCTTTTTGCAAAAGCGAGGCGCGCTGCGCGGGGTAATCTTCTTCCGGGATCTTTCCCAGTTTGAAATCGAAATCGAGTTCCTGCAGGGAATTGATCACGCGGTCACGTTCCGCCATGAGCGCGGAGAGTTCATGTTCCTCCGCGGTGACGCGGCGTGCCCGCCGTTCGAGAAAGGGGGCGTACAAATACAATCCAACCAGAAGGATGACCCCAAGCGTAAGCAGCAATGCGGCGATTTCCATTCAACCCTCTACTCGTCTGCCAGCATGGGATCAACGATGTTTTCGATCTGTTGGAGGGACGAGAACGGTCCCACCTGTACGTATTGCAGGACGCCCTCGCGGTCAATGAAGTACGTCTCCGGCACACCCTTGATGCGGAAGTATTGCGAGATGCGGGTGGCAACATCGGGCCCGTTGGGGTAGGTAATGCCGAACTTTTTGAGGTAGATGCGCGCGTTGGGTTCAGTGTCCACGTAATCCACACCCAGGAAGACCACCTCGCCGGTCGGTCCGTATTTCTCCCAGGCGCGTTGCAGATCGGCGGCTTCCTGCTCGCACGGCTTACACCACGACGCCCAAAAGTTGATCACCACAACCTTGCCGCGGAAATCCTCCAAATGGACTTCGCTTTTGCCTTCGTATTCGTAACCGCTGAACAGGGGCAGCGTGAAATCGCTCACTGCGTGACCGGGTTGGATGGTGCCTTGTTGCGCGCGGTTCAGTCCCATCGCGACGATGGCAAGCAGCCCAGCCAGAAAGACCCAGATGATCGCCTGCGCCCAAAGGGGCACGCCTTTTCGTTGGGGGGTGGATTGCGATTCAGTCATCTCCACGTCATTTCCTTTTCTTCAACTCCTCTTCCAATTGACGGACGTAGTCATCCTGGGAGACCGACTCCGCTTCATCCTTCGGGGAGGCTGATTCAGCCGTAACCGGCCTGAGCCACAGCCGAAACCCGCGAAAGAGCAGGAACGCTCCCAGCAGGAACGCGGCGACCGGCACAAGATACGACGCCCAGCGATTGGGCGGTTCGCTCAACACGCGTGCGCCATATTGGGTTACGAAATACTGCTTGATCTCCTCCTCGCTTTTGCCCTCCGCCAGCATGGAACGGATCAACTCGCGCCACTGGCGGCACGCTTCGGTGGGACATACGTCCAGCGGGGTGCTTTCGCAAACGGGACAATACAATTCCTTGGCAATCCTGTTCACCTCATCGTCGGTGGGAGTGGGATCCTGGGCAAAAACCGTCGTTGCGGAACTCAAGAGGATCAGGAGCAAAAGTATTGCGTATTGCGTATCGCGTAAAAAATTTTTCGACATGTCTACCTGTCTACTTCAATCCGCCGCGCTCGCCTGGGGGACGCGTTTTCCGTCGCGCACCGTTACGCGTTCAGGGTCCTTATCGGGCCACGCCGCGATGATGACGCCGACGAGGAAGAGCAGGCTTCCCAACCACAGCCAGTTGACCAACGGGTTGACGAAGATCTTGAACGTCGTGCCGACCGGCGTGATGGGTTCCCAGTCAATCAACAACACGTACACCTCGTCCTTCAACGAAGCCAGTTGACCGGGGATGGTCATCGGTTGCTGGGTGTCGTAGTAATAATCCTTGCGCGGATGCAGGTTGCCGAGGAGGTTCCCGTTCTTGTCGTAGACCTCCACCACCGCGCGCGTATGGTTAACGCCCGCGCCCGGATTGTCCCAGGATGCGACCTCCTTGTACCTGACCGTGTAACCGGAGAGTTGCAGGGAATCGCCCACGGCAAGGGTCCCCTGCGTTTCCACCTGGAAGAGTTCGATGCCGAGAATGCCGATCGCCATCAACATCATGCTCAAGTGGATGATATAGCCGCCATAGCGGCGGCGGTTGCGACCGGTCAGGTTCCAGAAGGCGGTGAAGATGTTCTCGCCCTGGCTCCTGCTGCGCGCATAAGCGCCCCGCCCGTATTCGTAGATGGTCACAAGGATGACCAGCGCCACGAGGAAGAAACCGACCAGGGCAAAGACGTTCTGTGTATAAGTTACAAAGAGCGCAGCAGTGACGATAACCGCTCCGAAAGCCGGTATCCAGATGGCGCGACCGAGCGTTTTGAGCGTGGAATGTCCCCACGCGGAGAGAGGGGCAATTCCCATCAGGAGCAGGAGTGTCGCCCACAACGGACCAGTTGCCCGTTCATAGAAGGGAGGACCAACCGTCACTTTTTGACCGGTGAACAGTTCAGAGATCAGCGGATAGATCACGCCCCAGAAACAAACCACCAGGATGCTCATGAACAACAAATTGTTGAGCAGGAACAACGCCTCGCGTGAAAGCAGGGAGGTCATTTGCGTTTCAGACTTCAACAAGTCCCAGCGATAGATGATGAGCGCAACGGACGTGATAAGCGTTATGCCGATGAAAGCAAAGAACAATGGTCCGATTGCGCTCTGCGCGAAGGCATGGACGGAAGACAGGACACCGGAACGCGTCAGGAACGTGCCGAAGATGACGAGGTCGTAGGTCAGGATGACGAGCAGCATATTCCAGTGCTTGAACATGCCGCGCTTTTCCTGGATCATTACCGAATGCAGGAAAGCCGTGCCGGTCAACCAGGGCATGAACGCCGCGATCTCGACCGGGTCCCAGCCCCAGTAGCCGCCCCATCCTAGCACGTCGTAAGCCCAGCGTCCCCCCAGCACGAGACCGGCGGAGAGGAACAGCCATGCCCACAACGTCCAGCGGCGCGTCAGGCGGATCCAGCGGTCGTCGGTGCGTCCCGTGATCAACGCTGCCATCGCGAACGCGTAGGGGATGACGAAGGAAACGAAGCCAAGATAAAGCATCGGGGGGTGGATGATCATGCCGGGGTGGCGGAGAAGCGGGTTCAATCCCTGCCCATCCGCCGGGGTGAATAGGATGCTGTTCGCAGGCTGGAAGGTGTACGCGGCGATCTCGTTATTGAACGTCTGGTAGAACTGCCTGAAGGGATTCTCGAAGAAGAGGTTCATTCCGATGAAGAACGCCAGCGTGACGCTCGCCACCACGATCACCCACGGCAGGAACTCGCGGTCGCGGTCCCATTTGCGGAGGGTGACCAGCGAGGCGAAAGCGGACATCAGCCAGGACCAGAAGAGGAGCGAGCCAGCCTGACCGCCCCACCACGCCGTCACTTTGAGGTAGGTGGGCATCGCGCGGCTGGTCACTTCGTAGACGAATTTCACCTCGTAATGGTCGTTGACCAGCAGGTAAACGAGAATGCCCGCCGCCAGCGTGAGCAGGGGCCACGTCAACAACATGGCGCGGCGCGCGCTTTCCACCATGGCGGGTATTTTATTGAATTCGCCGTACAGCGCGGCAATTACGCTGTAAAGGGACGCAAGAAACGCTACGAGTAAAACGCCAAACCCGAAATCTGCGATCATGTGATCTCCTGATATTGGAACCGGATCATGCAAGGGGATTCAACAAACGTCCCGAAGGTTTTCCGCATGTGCGGCTGGTTTCGAAAATCTTCGGGATGTTCTCTGTAGGTTTTGGATTTCGAACTTCGTTTGGGAGGTCATCTACCTGCTCGCCGACTGTTCCGGCACGGCCTCTTCGTATTTGGTCGGGCATTTGAGCAGGAGTTCGTCCGCGTGGAAGACGCCGTCTGCGCCGAGTTTGCCCGTTACGATCGCCTGCGCTTCATGGCGGAGCAGGTCCGGCATGGGACCGACGTACACGATCTTCAAACGGGCGCGCGCCGGGTCAATCACCGCCTGGTGCAGCGCCTCCGCGAGACCGCCTTCATCCTCGATAAGCGCCTGCTCGGCGGGGACGTGCGCCACCTCGAAGGACAGCGTCAACGTCTGCGCGTCGTACTTGATCGTCTCGCCGATCACCGCGCCGGAGACGCGCAGGTTGCGGTCAAGGACGTCCGCGCCCTTCGCGTTGAGTTCGTCCACCGTTAAGAAATATTCGGACGTCGCGGCGGTGGAGGACCAGATCAAAAAGACCACCGCGCCCAAAATAAGAAAACCACCAATGACGAATTTGTTGATTGTCATGTACGAAACCTCCAGCGTGTCGTAAAGTCGCTCGCCTGTGCCGCCTCGAACGCGAGGGATCGTGGCGTGAACTGAGCGGCGCGAGTCGTTGGTATTGATGATGTGACCTTTGTTTGGTATTTTCACATGAAAAGGTTAAGAGACAGTGAGAAGCGCGCCGGATGAATGTCACAAAATTTCCCCACTTTTGTTCTTTTTGAAAATCGAACGGATCTCCGGGTCGTGAGTCGGGACCGGCAAGCCCGTTCGGTTATCCCTCGTCCTCCTCCGGCTCCACTCCGAAGATCCGGTCAATGCGTTCGAGGATCTCGGGCGTGAGTTTCGGCGCGATCTCGCCTGCCTTCATATTCTCACGCACCTGATCCACGCGGCTTGCGCCTGTGATGACCGTGCTGACGAACGGATTCTTCAAACACCACGCCAGCGAAAGTTGCGACAGTGTGCAATTCAGTTCCCGCGCGATCGGCTCCAGCGCGGCGACCTTTTCGAGTTTTTCCTTGTCACGCATTCTGTCCACCAGCCACTCGTTGCCTTTTCGTCCCGCGCGGCTGTCGCTGGGGATGCCCTTGTTATATTTGCCGCTCAACAACCCCGAAGCCAGTGGGCTGAACGTAGTGGTGCCGTAACCAAATTCCTTATAGAAGCGCGCATACTCGCCGGCGAAACGTTCCCTCTCGAACAGGTTGTAAACAGGCTGTTCCACAACAGGCTTGTGCAGATGATGACGTTCAGCAACGGCAATCGCCTCCACGATCTCCGCCGCGCTCCACATGGACGTTCCCCAATACATCGCCTTGCTCCGCTCGATGATGTTGTGCATCGCCCATACGGTCTCTTCGATGGGCGTGGTCTTGTCGGGACGGTGACAAAACAACACATCCACGTAATCCAGTTGCAAACGTTCGAGCGAGCCGTTGATGCCTTCGATCAACCGCTTGCGATTCAGAGTATTCTTTTCGTTCACGCCGTCGTACAAACCCCAATAAATTTTCGTTGTGACGAGATAACTTCCCCTGCGCCAGCCCAGTTTTTTCAGCGCCGCGCCCATCACCCGTTCCGATTCGCCTCTTGCGTACGCCTCCGCATTGTCGAAAAAATTCACGCCCAAATCATACGCCGCCGCCATGATCTCCGCCGCGGCATCCACATCCACCTGGTTCTTGAACGTGATCCACGATCCCAGCGATAACTCGCTGACTTTAATTCCCGTCCTTCCCAGACTGCGATATTCCATCATTACCTCCAAAGGGATTTTGTATCGCAACATTCATGTTGCCACCTCACAGATGAATCTCCCTGGCACTTGCACGCCAGGGCGAGTGTGCGGTACGCTCCATTATAATCTCCTCATGCAACGCTTACTGCCTTCCGTCTCCTGCCTTCTGATTTTTCTGACTGCCTGCGCCTCTCAACCGACCGTATCCACACCGGAGCCTGTGGATCTCGTCCCATACCTCACCGCCACCCGGACCACGCCTCAATGGACTCCCGATAGGCTGGTCGCCGCAGAAACGCCTTTCCCTTCGCCCACGCCTTTTACCTACACCGTCCAGCAAGGCGAGACCATCAGCAGCATCGCCCTCAAGTTCGGCGTCTCCATGGATGATCTGATCGCGGCAAATCCGGAGGTCAATCCGAGCGCGATGTCAATCGGGACGATGCTCAATATTCCAAGCAACCCCGATAATCCCACAGGCGAACCGACGCCGACCCCCGCTCCCTTTACAGTGGAACAGATCGCATGTTACCCGACCTCCAACAAAGGGATGTGGTGCTTCGTCCTCGCTTACAACGCCTCGCCCGACTTCATGGAAAACCTCAGCGCGCAGGTGACGTTGATTGGCTCAAACGGAACATTCATTGCAACGCAAACCGCGCTGCTTCCTTTGAATATTCTCCCGCCGAATACTTCCCTGCCGCTTTCTGTTTATTTTCCTCCCGATGTCCCTGTTGACGCAAAACCTCAAGTCCAAATTTTGACCGCGATTCGTTTATCTGCCAACGATCCGCGCTATTTGCCCGCCGCGGTCAACAACACGCTCGTACAGATTGATGCGGATGGTCATTTTGCGAACATCACAGGCGAAGTCCGTTTGCCGGCGGAATCAAACGCCGCGACACAAACCTGGGTTGCGGCGGTGGCTTACGATGAAAGCGGACGCGTGGTCGGCGTCAAACGCTGGGAGGGTGGAGGGATCCAGCCGGAGGGGAGTCTAAACTTCGAGATGACAGTGGCAAGCCTCGGCGGAGTCCTGACGCGGGTGGAGTTTGCGGTGGAAGCACGTCCATGACCCCTCCGCCACTTAAGCGGCACCTCTCCCATTTTCCGACTGAAGTTCGTCGGAAAATGGGAGAGGTTGGGTGGGGGTCATTTACCATCCAGCCACATATATCGTTCAATCGGAATGTCAATCGGGGTTAATACATATCCTTTCACATAAGGCTTGACCAGTTCATAAGAAAGCCAGTGCACCGTGAACAACGCCGCGGCGTCGTCCACGAGCATCTGCTCGGCTTGCTGATACATCCCAATGCGCTTTGTCACATCCTGTTCGACGCGCGCGGCTTCGAGCAACGAATCAAGTTGAGGGTTGGAATAACCGCCGTTGTTTTGCTGCGACCCGCTGTGAAAAAGAACGTCCGCAAAGTTTTCGGGGTCGGGGTAATCGGCGCACCAGCCGCCGCTGAAGAGTTGACCGTGATTGCCCAGATAGATCTGGTCGTAATAAAAATTCGGCTCGAGGTTCTCGACCGTGATCGTCACGCCGAGATTCTTCTTCCACATATCCGCCAACGCGGCAACGTCCGAACTGACGTAACTGCCGACGCCCGAATTGGTGAAGACGATAGGCGGCAGGTTCATACCGTATTTGGATTGCTTCAAAAGTTCGCGCGCCTGCCCGGGATCATAAGGTAAACCCTGCAAGGCGATGTTGAAGCCCGGCAAGCCCGGCGGATAAATGCCGTGCGCGGGCAGCGCATGACCGTTCAACACAACGTCAATGTACTGTTGACGATTGAATGCCATCGAGAACGCCTTGCGGACGTTCAC
>JABWAU010000191.1 GCA_013360875.1 Anaerolineales bacterium
GCCACACAAAGCAAATGGATAACTCCATCTATCCTTGTCGGAATTAATTGCATAATGAATTTTTGCCACGATGCCTACTTTCTCGGCGTGCCGCCGAACGGCAAGCGTTAGTGGCATGGCGGGTTAAGCCACACCACCTTGCTTGCCAAAACTTTGATTATGCAAAACCGCACCGTTTACAGATGGCGAAGCCATGTCCACTGCACGCATTGTTCGGCGGCGTTTCAATTCTGCTTCTAACTCATCATAGCAAGGATGCACTTTCGCATTGAAAACTTCATCACATTCACGATCAAATTCAAGACTTGCCATATCGCCGTTTGGTTCTGGACAGGACAAATAAAAAGCAAGCGTTGACGCTCCGATATATCCTTTTCGCTTCAATAAAGCCAAACATGCCTCAATGTGAGAATCGGACATATTTGCAATTTCAACCCATTCACCGTTTTTCATGCGCCATTGTTTAAGAGCCATCGTTTTACCTTTCTCTCGGCTGGCAAGGAAGCCGCCGAACGGGACTGCGCTTTAGCGGCGCAAAGCCCCAACGGATTTTGATTGACCAGAGCGGGCGCGGGCTTTGCGTCCGCCTGCAAGCGCGGGTTGGGCGGCTACAATCCACGAAGTTTTATTGACCATTTCGCCGCAATGTTGACACTTCAACGCGCCCCATGCGAGATGATAAACATGCGCCTGCTCCTTGCAATGCGGGCAAACAATGTCTTTTTCACCTGATGAAAACTTACTGAGTGCTTTCATGATTCTCCTTCGGGCAGTCCGCCCAACGGTTTGCGTTACCTGCCGTTTGCGGGCTGGGATAACGCTTGAGATGTAGAAAATAATTCGGGCTGAGATAAAGCCCATAAAGGCGCAGACTCCAAACGGTCAGGTGGACGCTGTGTTAGTTTTCACTCAACGCAATCTCGTTCATTTCTTCGATTTCGTTGACCAATTGCGAGATACGTTCTTTCGCCTGTACAAACTTTTGCGTAAGTTGTTCGGGTGTAAACGGTATCCATTCGCCATTCGGTAAATTTCTGTGACACAAAATGCCATTGATTACCTGTTCATCGTAATACATGATTCAATCTCCTTTTGCAAGATGAAAACTAACGGCTTGGCTTACCTGCGGCGGATTACGCGCCGAACCAAAGCCAACCAATACATAAACCAACGACGACGCCCAGCCCACACGCGGCGATAGCCGTCAGGTGCAGCCTTTGTTGGGCAGATTTTATCCTTTCGATTGCCTCTTCGAGCAAATCAAACTGCTCCGTATACATATTAGTTCGCGCCCAAACATACGCTATCAATTCGCTTGCTAGCTGCTTATTATTTAATTTCCTAATTCTTTCCATTCGCTCCCAACTTTTGGAAAGTTTATCAGCCAATATATTTGCGGCTAAACTTCTAGGGTCATTTTTCAATGGTTCTCTAATGCTCATATTTATCCTTCTCGCGCTTACCACCTACGCGGCGACTTCAAGACCGTTTCGCACTTTTACCACGCGGGTGGCTCGACGGGTCGCGGAATGATCTGCCCAACTACAATTAGACACCCGCTGACGCATAACTGCCCCGCATGGGGGCATTATCCAGCGGTGAAACGACGTGTTTCCATCCTCCGGGCATGGTGACGTGGGTGTAAATCATGGTCGTTTTCACGTCATTGTGACCCATCAGGTCCTGCACGGTGCGGATATCGTACCCGCCGAGCAGGAGGTGGGTCGCAAAACAATGCCGGAACACATGCGGACTGACGCGCTGAACGACCCCGGCGCGTTTCGATGCGGCATGGATTCGCCTTTGCAATTCGCTTTCGTGCTGGTGATGCCTGCGGCGGATCTTCGTCGCCGGGTCTGTGCTGTATCCCTGAGCCGGGAAGACCCAGAACCAGCCGAATTCACAGCCAAGGTTCGGATATTTCACATCCAAAGCATCAGGTACATAAACCCCCGGCATCCCGCGCTGGCGGTCGATGTTCCAAAGGTTGCGGCAGATCCCCAATTGATCCATCAACGGCTTGACCAGCGTGCGCGGGAGCGGGACCGTGCGGTCTTTGTTCCCCTTGCCGCCCCGAACCGTGATGATCGAATTCCCGAAATCGATATCCTTGACGCGCAGGGTCAGGCATTCGCGCAATCGCAGTCCCGCGCCGTAAAGCAAACGCGCCATCAGGTTGAACGGTTCGCCTTCCACCTCGTCCAACACCCGCAGCGTGTCTTCGGGGTTGAGGACGACCGGCAGGTGTTTGCCCTGCTTTGCGCGCAACAGGTTGATCGCAGGCAGTTCGATCTTCAAAACGTGGGTATATAAGAACTTGACCGCATGAAACGCCTGGTTCTGCGTGGATGCGCTGACCCGCCTGTCGTTCGCCAGATGGTTGACGAACGCCTCGACCTCCGCCGCCCCCATCTCGCGCGGATGCCGCTTGTTGTGGAACAGGATGAAGCGCCGCGCCCATTCCACATAGGCGGCGCCGGTTTTTGGGCTGTAATGCAGGGCGGTGATCTTGTCTGCCATTTGCTCGAGCAGTTTCTTCTCAGCCATTCGAGACCCTTCCAATCTCACTGTGAATATATTACACCAAATGATTATTTATGTCAATATGAATTTACAACCCGATCAGCCCGCGCGTTTCGTACACGCTCGCCGCCGAATCGTGGAACTTCGAGCGCGCCCGGCACATCACCCACGCCACCATTAGGTCGATGCGCTTGGTGCGGATGACGCCCGATCCGCGCGTTTCCTTGACATATTTGATCTGCGAATTTCCGTTCTTGTGGATGGATGTGTTGCCAAAACACCAACGCGCGACCGGGTGATCCTCATGCTCCACATCCCCCTTGCGCAGATCCACCTCGATCTGGTTCATCGGTTCGGTAAGGTGCTCGTAGGTCTGCGGCACGGGCACGCACTTGATCCCGTTCTCCTCCAACTGCCCCATCAACCATGTCGCCAGGCTTTTGTCTATGCCCGCCTCCACAATGTTGAACACGCGGCTGTATTCCAGAACGCGGTTGAGGATGACGTTATAGTCCACCACGTCGCCCTCAGTCGCAGTGATCCACCCGTCCGCCAGCCATTTGTTATATGGCACGCGGTCGCGCTTGATGCGATCCTCCATGTTCGCCTGCGGGATGAACGCATCCCACAGTACGCGCTTCTTATCCAGCCCCGGCTGGATCGGGAACTCGAGACATAACCCGGTCAGGTCCGTCGTCGCCGACAGATCAAGCCCGAGGTAGCAATCGAGGCGGGATTTTTTCGAGAGGTCGATCAGTTCCGCGCGCCTCCAATCCCGCGCCGTGGTCTGGTCATACAATTCGACCGGGAGCCAACCCGTGAGCCGCGTCGTCAACCACTGGTTGAGGTTCAACCAGCGGAAGGTCTTCTCGTCCGCCTTGTGCAGTTTCGCCTGCTGCGCCAGGATACGCATTTCCTCGATGTCGATGGTGATGCCCAGCCCCGGGTTCGCCTTGTGCCAGTTGGTTTCGTTGTAAATATCGTCGCCCTCATAAGTGAAAATCTTTATATACCAGGTCGGGTCGTCGCGTTCGGTGTCGCCGTCTTCGCGGGCTTTCAGAATGTTGACGGCTTTTTCATGCACCTCCCACGCGATCGA
>JABWAU010000074.1 GCA_013360875.1 Anaerolineales bacterium
GGGAGGATTATATCATCTCGACCCTCCGCCCATGTCGCCCGCCGTTCCGCGAGGCGGAAGAGGGAGACTGGGAGGGCGCAGGTTATAATCCCTCCCATGCGAAGCGCAATCGTCATTTACAACCCTGCGGCGGGACGTTTCAACGTCAAGCCCTTCATCAATTCCGCGGTCAGGGAACTGGAATCTGCCGGCTGGAAGGTGGACGCCGCGGAAACTCAAAGCGGCGCGCACACCGTCGAATTGGCGAAGCAGGCGTCGGCGGAGAAAAGGGACGCGGTCTTCGCCGTCGGCGGCGACGGCACGATCGGCAACGTCGTCAACGGCTTGATCGGCACCGAGACCGCGCTGGGAGTCTTGCCGGCCGGCACAGCGAACGTCTGGAGCATCGAACTCGGATTGCGCCCCTTCGCGTGGACGCAGCCCTGGGTGTTGAGAAAGAACGCCTCCATCCTTGCGAACGCGCCCTGTCATTCTGTTGACGTTGGCGCTTGCAACCAGTATTCCTTTATGATGTGGGCGGGCATCGGACTGGACGCGCTCACCATTCACAACATCGAACCGCGCATCCGCCTCGAAAAATTTTTTGCCATGCCCGAATACGCCGCGAAGAGCATCTGGCAGGCGGCGCAATGGAGCGGCGTGCAATTGCGATTATGGGTGGACGACGAGGAAGTGGAGGGCAATTACATCGTCGCGGTATCCACCAACATCCGCCACTACCTCGGCGGTCTTGCCAACCTTTCGCCCGACGCCTATCTCGACGACGGGCTGCTCGATATCTGGCTCTTCAGCGGGAACAATCTGGGCGACGCGTTGCGTCATGCCTACAACATGTGGCGCGGCTTTCACATCAACGCGGAAAACGTCCGCCGCATCACATTCAGTCACCTGCGCGTCGAGGGCGGATCCCCGTTTTGGATCCAGACCGACGGCGAGCCGCGCGGTTCCGCGCAACAGGCTGAGATCAGAACCCATCCGCGCGCCCTGCGAATGCTCATGCCCCCGCGCGGCTTGGAATTATTGAAGCATGGATAGATAAACATGAATGCGCGTCAACTTTTCAACAAATGGGTCGTGCTCGGCGCGTTGATCGTGGCGGGTTGTTTGACCCTCGTCACCGTCATCTCCATTGGATGGACGACCCCGCTTCGTTCCACCGACGTTGGGTTTGCTCCCGCGCAATTGACCGTGATCTTCGCCCCAACCGCCACCCCGGACGTCACGCCGACAGCGACCATTGATCCCTTTGCCCCCTCTCCCACCCCCACCGGGCTCGCCGTCGGCGGTTATGCCCAGATCACCGGCACAAATGGGGAAGGCCTCCGCATCCGCGCCGCGCCGGGGTTGAGCGGCGAACCGGTCTTCCTCGGCTTCGACTCGGAGGTCTTCCTCGTGCAGGACGGTCCGCGCGAGTCGGATGGGTACGTGTGGTGGTATCTCGTCGCTCCCTATGACGACGCGCGTGCAGGCTGGGCGGCGGCGGACTTTTTGACCTACATCCCCGCGCCGTGACGGTCGTAACGTACTGCGACATTATGAAGTTTTGTAACTGCTCAGGCAAAACCCTAAGAGAGTGTCTGAAAACAAAATCAGTGAGGCTGGTGTGTACCCGGCATTGTCATTTCGAGCGCCAGCGAGAAATCCTTTGCCCACCGAGCCAGGATTTCTCCTCGCGGAGTTTACCCCTTGAGCGGCGAAGCCGTGCCGAAGGGCTCGTCGAAATGACATCTGGCAGGGTTTTCAGACACTTTCTAAAGGTTTCCCTTGCAGGCTCAACCAGAGTTCAAGCAAGGCTTCCTTGCAAAATCTGCGCCTTTTTCGCCCCAAAAACCTTTAGGGTCTGACTTCTTAGGGTCTGCGTATGCGAGAAGGGCTGAGTAGTTACGAAGTTTTACAAATTAACTCCGTAACCGCGCGCAGGCGGCGTTCTCTAACGCCGGCGGGCGCGTAGGAGAACGCGCCCTACGCAGACATTACGGCAATATTTTGTTAAAGATCATTATGTTGCCCCTCTTGCAATACCCTGCGTAGTGCCTTATGCAGAAATGTAACTGGTTCAGCCGTGAATGGTGTGATTTCTCGAAGCGGACGTTAGAGAACGTCCTCTACGCAAGCAAATGTAACGCGTCGTGTGGCCCCCCCCAATGCGCACCCAATGATTTGAAAGCCTTTCATCTGGAATGCACCCCATTCGCGGTTACTTTGTGGTAAAAGAATCCCATGAAACTGATCGAGAACATCCCTGTCTGGGGCGAGCCGGTGGACATGAGCGCATTTTCGCAGATCAGAAATTGCGCCAGAACCGCCGATGCCGTCGCGTTGATGGCGGACCATCACAAGGGATACGCGGTCCCCATCGGCGGGGTGTTGGCTTATAGCGACAGGATCAGCCCCTCGGGAGTCGGATTCGATATCGCCTGCGGAAACAAAGCCGTTTTGCTGGATGTCCCCGCATCCGAAATACGCGCCAATATTCGCACGATCATGGACGATATTTGGAACAACCTGTCCTTTGGGCTGGGTCTCAAGAACAAGCAGCGCGTGGACCACGAACTCTTCGACGACCCGGCATGGAGCATCAAGGCGATCAAGGGTCTCAAGGACAAGGCGCGCGCGCAACTGGGTACAATAGGCTCCGGCAACCATTACGTTGACCTGTTCGAGGACGAGCAGGGGCGCGCCTGGGTCGGTGTCCATTTCGGTTCGCGCGGACTCGGACATAAAACCGCGACCTTCTTCCTCAACGCGGGCGGCGCGAAGGACGGCATGGACGTGGATCCGCTGGTGTTATCTGTAAGGTCGAATCTGGGAACGGATTATCTCGCCTGTATGCAATTGGCGGGACGGTATGCCTACGCGGGACGCGATTGGGTGTGCAGTGAGGTGGCTCGCATGTTGGGCGCGAACATTTTGGAGGAGGTCCACAATCATCATAACTACGCCTGGCGTGAAACGCATGGCGGACAGGAATTGTGGGTGGTACGCAAGGGAGCGACGCCAGCCTTCCCCGGTCAACGCGGGTTCGTGGGCGGCTCGATGGGCGATATCTCCGTGATCCTTGAAGGTGTGGAGTCAGAGGAGGCGAAATATTCGCTGTATTCCACCGTCCACGGCGCGGGACGGGTGATGAGCCGTAACGCGGCGCGCGGCAAGATCAATCGCAGGACGGGCAGGGTCATGTCACAGGGCGCGGTCTCACGCGAAATGATGATGGAATGGATCCGCAGGCAGGGGGTCGAGTTGAGAGGCGCCGGCACGGACGAGTCTCCGCATTGTTACAAGCGTCTGCCCGAAGTACTGGGGTTCCACAGTTCCACTGTCCGCATCCTGCACACGCTCAAACCGATCGGCGTGGCGATGGCGGGTGAGAACGAGTTCGATCCGTATAAGGATTAGAGAGTGGAAGGTAGAAAGCATGCCCTGAGCGCAGTCGAAGGGTGAAAAGTAAGAAGTGGAAAGAAGCAACGGAGTCATTGATGAACGAAAAACCCACCGGTATCACAGCCAACAAATCAAAAAGGGAGTTTACGATCACGTGGAATGACGGACATGTCAGCGTCTATCCGTTTGAACTGCTGCGGGCGGCGTGTCCGTGCGCCTCGTGCCGCGGCGGACACGAGAACATGAAGTCGGAGCCGGATGCGGACGTGTTCGAGAAGCGTCTGGGAGATTCGCCCGCGACGCGCATCGCCAATGTCGTCGCTGTCGGTTCGTACGCGTTGACCATCGTCTGGGAGGACGGCCACGATTACGGCATCTTCAACTGGCATTACCTGCGCGCGTTGTGTCCGTGCGAGGAGGACCGGAAGAGGTTTGGGAGGGGATGATTACAAATCATTGTATAATCGAATCAGATTGCGATAACCATGAAGAACAGAGTATCTCCTGATAATAAGATCCTGAAAGATGTCACGCGCCGAATTGTGACGAGCGTCAAACCGCAACGCGTTTTATTATTTGGCTCTGCTGTTCGGGGGAAAATGACCGGTGATAGCGACCTGGATGTATTGGTTGTGATGCGTGCGCCTGTCCACCGTCGCCGGACGGCACAAAAAATCTATCGCAGTCTGCATGGAACGGGAATTGCAATTGATGTTGTTGTGGCTACCGAGAAGGATATTCAAAAATATGGACAGAGCGCAGGCACCATATTGAAAACCGTCTTGCAAGAGGGGCGCGTGCTTTATGAAGCATAAAGATCCCACCGATCCGCGTGCATGGTTGTTACGCGCCAGGGCGAATCTGACGCTGGCTGAGAAAGGGGGACGTTTGAAAGGTATCCTGTTTGAAGACCTGTGTTTCAATGCGCAACAAGCCGCCGAGAAGGCCCTTAAAGCAATATGCCTTGCGCGAGGCATGGAATTCCCCAAAACACATTCGCTTGTTCACTTGATGGACATTCTGGAATCCGGCGGTGTGCATATCCCACAAATTGTCCGCGAGGCGGATATTCTCACGCAATATGCGGTGCAATCTCGTTATCCAAGCGTTGTGGAGGAGATCACCCGCAATGAATACCGCGAAGCTTTGAAACTCGCCGCGAATGTAGTCTTCTGGGCTGAGAAGATTGTCAAGTAGGGGCACTTTGCGCTCATGGAAAAGCGACTAAAGTTCCCGGTCGCTTTTCATTATGCTACGATGTCGGCTTTGCATGGAGAGCAGGTGGATGTTGTGTCCGTGCGAGGAGGACCGGAAGAGGTTTGGGAGGGGTCGTAATAATGGTTGATTTCACTTGAATTCAGCCAAATCGGGCGGGTTATCGGATGAAATATCGTGAACGGCATCGGTCCGACGGTTCAAGTAGAGGAGCGTTCGTATGGCGAGGATCTTTATCTCTTATTCACGCAAAAACATTGATTTTGTAAAGAGGCTCACGGACGCCCTGGGGGAAAGGGACCTGGATTTCTGGGTGGACTGGGAGGGCATTCCACCGACCGTGGACTGGATGAAGGAGATCCAGAAAAGTATCGAGGAGGCGGACACCTTCCTGTTTGTCATCAGTCCTGATTCGATCACATCCAAAGTGTGCAGGGACGAACTGGAGATCGCTGTAAAGAACGGCAAACGTTTAGTCCCGGTGGTGGCAACCGAGATCAAATGGGATGATGTGCCTTCGGAACTATCGCGCCTGAACTATATTTTTTTCCGTGAAAGCGATGATTATGACTCCGCGCTGGAAAAACTGTTCACGGCCCTGGATACGGATTACGATTGGGTGAAAGCACATCGCCGCCTGCAGGTGAAAGCCCTGGAATGGGAGCGCAGTGACAGGGATGCCGGCTTCCTCCTGCGCGGACGGGACCTGGAGGACGCTGAACGACAACTTTCGGTCAATGCTGCGAAAGACCCTGCTCCCACCGAACTGCAACGCGAATACGTGTTGAAAAGCCGCCAGGCAACCGACAGGCAGCGCAGGATCACAATGGGCGTACTCGCGTTCATCGCGCTGGTTATGACCGGCATTGCCGGCGTATTGATCACGCCGATCGTCCTGGATCGGATCGCCCAATCCAGGGCGCGGGGTGAAATGATTCTCATCCCGGAGGGACCTTCGTTTTTCGGCACGGAAAACCCCTTGTTTGTGGAAGCCGGTTTTCCGCCCCGACAGGAGATTGCGTCACTGCCTGCGTTCTATATCGGGAAATATGAGGTCACGAATTATCAATATGGCCAATGCGTGGAATATGGCGATTGCACCGTGCCTGTTGACCAGACCGATTTCAGGAAAGATGAGAGACAGAATTTTCCTGTTGTGAACGTGACGCTGTTCCAGGCGAATACCTATTGTCAATGGCTGGGACAGCGCCTGCCCACCCAATATGAATGGGAACGCGCCGCGCGGGGAGCGGAGGGGTTTCGCTGGCACTGGGGAAATACCGATCCAACCCCCGGCCAGGCAAACATGCCCTGGGGAGACTACGCGCCGAGTGAACTGGAACCGGTCGACAGCAACTGGGATGGAGTCAGCCCGCAGGGAATCCATCATCTGATCGGGAATGCCTGGGAGTGGACATCAACCATCATCAAAAACGAAACGGACTGTGATCTGAATCAAATTTGGGATGGGAATCCCGACACCTATCAAGGGACCTGTTTTTATGCCCAGGGAGGCGGCGGTTGGAGATACAAGGCGGAGGAAGCCGCCATCTATAATGCCGATCTGGGCGTGTCGGCTCGCGACGATCTCGGCATCCGTTGTGCGGACGATGTGGAATGATCCCAAGTCATTGTTGCATTTCGACAGAGTTGCTTCAAAAACAACAGGCTCCAGTCCGACGCAGACTGAAGCCTGTCTGATATGGTGTACTTTTGGCGCTATGGGTTGATCGCGAAGCCGGGCGCCGCCGAATTGTTCCAGGCGATGACGGTGGTACGCTTGTCTACGTTGGTGCTGAGCCGGAACGAGACAAGTCCTGACGGAGGCGTATTGGCGAGGATTTTGTTTAGTTTGCCAACTCCATCGCCGAACTGAACCACGCCTTTATAGGTCACGTTCGTTACGGTTTCCACCACAAAATCAACATCGTTGAACCGAATAGCCAGCAGATCTTTGTGCCCAAGTTTTGATGCTGTCGTGTGGCTTCCGTCGCGCAGGAGCCTTCTGATCTTCGGATTCTGTTCTTCGAGCGAGTCAAGAGCCTGATCGTTCTCGACAACACTTTTACTGCGAACGATCCGTTCTATTTGTGTCAGTGCCTGGTCCGCGACGGGTTGCTCGCGTTCCATTCCGGCAACATCCTTGGTAGGTTGCAGGGCGGCGATTGCCTGCGCAAAGATTTTCCCCTCTCATCGCCCCGTGAATACCCGACAATGGCATTGCCGATCAGGTCCCGGATGGCGCTATTCCCGCCGCCCCATCTTGTCTGTTGATTGTGCCAGGCAAGGATCTTTTCCGCCGCAAGACGCGTGACGGCGAGGTTGACAGGTTGATCAGCCAGGAGGAGGGCAGGGTCGAATCCCGCGAACCGGGTCGGTTCCCGTTCCGAAGCGTCCTGCAACTCAGCCCAGTTGCCGCGCCAGACCGCTTCGCCCCGGCCCTGGAGGTCGGGAGAGTCAATGAGCCTCTTTCTGTGCAGGTGACAAGCCATGGCGGATGCCAGGCGAATCGCTTCGGGCGGGTGTCTTGAGTCTTTGCCTCCCAGGTCCGCATGACGTTCCAGCAGGTTCTTCAGCACGTACAGGAAATGGATGGGGAAATTGACCACTGAAAAAGAATCCTCGAACAATTCCTCCAGCCAGTCCACAGACCAGCCCAGCGCCTCCGCCTCCGCCGCCTGAACCTCGTCCAACTGGCTCATGATCTCATAGAACATGGCGTCGAAGAAATAAGGATCCTTATTCTTCATGGCGCGCACCTTTTCGCCAGCCAGTTCGTGCCACAGGATGGTCCATTCCCAGGGGGATTCGAACGTGGCGAGGGGCATGTTCAACGCGGCGACGTTCTCCATGTAATTGAAGAAACGCATCGAGAAATCCCGCCCGAAGTGAAGGATGGCGAGAAAATCAGGGGAGAGATAAACATCCTCCCTTGCCGTTTGCAGGACGGGGTGCATTTCCTGGATGATGTCGCTGGCTTTGCCGGTGGATTGATTGGCTCGAATGGCGAGGATGACGGCATGGACGCGGTACCATTCCGCGACCAGCTTATCCAGCCCGTCCTGCATGGAGATCTTCACCTCCCTCTCCGATATATTGTTCGTGCTGAATTCCTTTTTCAAGTCGTCACGCAATTGTCTGTAAAAGAGCAACGCCAGCAGAAAGTAATGATCGAGTATGTTTCGTACGATGACCTCGGACGGCGCGTAGGATGCGCGGTTGGCGTCCGCAGAAGTCCATACGATTTCGAGACTATTGGATAGGAAACTGGCTCTCTGCCAGTCAATATCGCGGGTCAGTGCGGCAAACTTTTGGACGGATGTTGGATCGGGCATGGCGCATACTCCTTTTCGAACCGGTAAATTGTTGTGTCACCACGATATTGAAACGCCCCCCTGAGATATTTTGATTATACTCCCGGACGGATCAACCATACGCCTGAGCCTGGCGCGTCGAACCCGGAAGAGCGATCAACCCTCGAGCGAGGATTTGTCTTTGGACTTACGGCGCAGACGTCGCCGTCCTCGTGGGAGTGGGCGTCCGCGTGGGTGTTGGTGTGGAGGTTGGGGCGCGCGTGCGGGTCGAGGTTGGGGTGGGGAGTGGCGTGCGGAGATCGAGCAGGCGCTCCTCGGCGGTCTCGCGCATTGCCTCGGTCATGGAGTCTTCGGGGAGTTCGAGCAGTTGTTCCCAATAGTTTGCGGCGTTGTTGGGTTCGTCGCGTTCTTCGTGGACGGTCGCCGCCCAGTAATAGGCGAGCGCCTTTTGTTCGTCCGTTTCCGCGAGCGCGAGGGTTTTATTCAAACCCAGGAGCGCGTTTCCGTTGCGGCCGTTCAGCGACTCGGCGCGGACGTATCCGAGGTTGGCTTCGAAGAGGTCGGGATAAAAAGCAAGGACGCGATCCTGATCTTCGTTGGCGGCTTCGCCCCTGCCCAATTCGACGTTCGCGAGGAAGCGATAGAGATACGCTTCGCGCTGGTTTCGATCTGCCGTGAGGACCCTGTCCATTGTCCGCACGGATTCCTCGTAATTGCCGGTTTCGAATTGGAGTTTTCCGAGCGTGAGGCGGGCGGCGGGATCGTCCGGTTCATATTTCAAATAGAGACTCAGGTTCTCGATGGCTTCGTCGCGGTTTTTCAGCGCGGCGTGGATCTGACCGAGCAGGAGGTAGGTGGGCAGGTGGGTCCTGTCCATTTCCTCGGCTTGTCGCGCCGCGTCGAGCGCGAGATCGTATTCGCCCTCCTTCAAACGCGCCTGCGCGAGATGGTAGAACACAAGCGGGGAACCCGGCAGGAGTTCGTAGGCATCACCCAGGTCGGTGATCGCGCCCTGAATGTCGTTATCCCTCACTTTGACGCGGGCGCGCTCGATGTAGGCTTCGCCGAAGTTCGGATCGAGGCGGATCGCGTCGTCCAAAATCGGCAGGACGTTCGCGTTCGGGTCAATTTGGAGCCGGGCGCGCGCGATCCCCACGTACGCGGGACCGAAGTCCTCGTTCTTTTCGAGCGCGGTGTTGTAGTATCCAAGCGCGGTTCCGAAATCCCCCTTGAAGCGATGCGCCTCGCCGAGGTAGTAATAGGCAAAGACCGCGTCCGGCTCGGCTTCGATCACAGCCTGGAGCGCGACGATGACCCCGTCCCAGTCCCCCTGTTTATACGCGCGGTCGAAGCGAAGCAGGTCGTCGGAGGTGAGCGGCGAACGCTCCGTCGGCACGTATAAAGGCGTGGGCGAGTAGTTCACGTCCTTGAAGAGATCGGCAATTCCGCCGGGCGTGCCTGTGGCTTGCGCCTGGGGCCTGCCTCCGACGACGGTGACGGTGAATGTGTAGGTGGGGGAGGGTCCCGGTGTGGAGGTGGGAGAAAGCGTATTACGGTTGGCGGAAATGACGCTTAGTCCGAATGCCGCGCCGCCAGCGATCGCGCCGATGATCAACAGGACGATCCCCAAACGAAAGACCGGGCTGGCTCTGACTGCCGCCCATCCCTTCAGCCTGGGTTTTTCGTGCGCGAGCAAAAGGTTTTCCTCCCAGGCGCGCGGACGGTTCATTGAAAAGGGCGGTACGGTTTCGTCGGCGGGCAAAGCCCCGAGCAGGATCAAGCCTCGTTTGGCGGCGGCATGCCCGGGGTCCAGTTTGAGCGCCGTCTGGAGGCAGTACACGCGCTCTTTGGCGGTTTCCATCGCGGCGCTCAACCAGACCCAATACTCCGCGTTGTTCTGATCGTCCTTTATCAGCCCCGTAAGCAGTTCGCGGGCGCGGGCTTTATTCCCATCGCGCAGGGCGTCCATTGCCTCCTGAAAGACGACGTCGTCAGCCATGCGTTGATTTTACCCTACTCGTCCTCGAACAACATGAAGTTCAATTCGGAGCGTTCGGGGACTCGTGAAATTCCTCCACCTGATACGTGAAGACATCGAGATGCCCGGAGCGCCATGCGGCGGGGCTCGCCCCCATCTTGTAACAAAGGTTGTCGAGAAACGCGGACGGGTCCGGGATTTTCTCCCACACCTGCGGGAGGAAGGTTGCCCGGCGAAAACCCTCGCTCAGGATGACGCCGTCCACGTGCGGTCTTAGTTTGGATAACAGATCGTCCGCGTCCTTGTACTGGAGCGGAACCGGGCGCGTCAGCCGCGAGACCTCGAGGCTGATCCCGCTTAATTCGTCCTCGCTCACCGGGGGGAAGCGCGGGTCTTCGAGCGCGGCGGCGACGGCGTGTTCGCGCACGTCCTCGGCAAGCGGCTGGCGGGCTTCGAGCGCGCCGATGCACCCGCGCAGTTGACCGCCCATGGTCAACGTCACGAACGACGCGCCGTGTTCGCGCAGGTTGGGAGTCAGGGTGGAGGCGTCGAGTGGCGGCAGTTCCTTTCCCCGCACGGCATGTTCCATTGCTTCACGCGCGAGGCGGAGCAATGTCTTTTGTTCCTCGAGAGTCAATTTTTCTGTCATGGCTGATTCCCTCCATCAGCGATCGGTCGCAACGGCGCAACGCGCTTTTATCTGACCAGTTTCCAAAACACTCTATTATGATACACCAAAGGATCGCCTTCGCCCTCCCCGCGCGCGGCAATGACCTCGGCGATGAACAGCGTGTTCTCCCCGACGGGGAACGCGTTCGCCACGCGGCAGTTGAAGTAAGCCGTGCCGCCCTTGATAAGGGGGGCGTTGATGAGGAGCGTTTCGGTCTCCACACCTTCGAAGCGGTCGGTGATCTCCGGTATCTTACCGGCGAAGCGGTCCGATAAATCCTTCTGTTCCGCGGAAAGAACGGTGAGCGCAAACTCGCCAGACCTTTCGACGAGTTCGTGCGTGTGAGTCAATCGTTTCAGTGTGACGGAGATCAGCGGCGGCTCCAGGGAAATGGACGTGAACGAATTGACGGTCATGCCATATCGTTGTCCTTCATGTGCCGCTGTGATGACTGCCACGCCGGTCGTCCATGCGCGCATGGCACGGCGGAGTTGTTCGGGGTCGAGGGTCATGTGTTTTCCAATGGAACGTCATCATAATTTGTGGGTTTGGATGAGTCAAGTTAATAACCCACCCCACCATCACATTTCGTCCCCTATTTTCCGGTAACAATCCCCTTGCCTCCGGCTGATTTCAAAGGTACTATCATGGGCAGGAACATGGAAACCGCCTCCCACCCGACCAAAACGACCAGGCGTAAAAGTTCTGTCCGCGCCCTGCAATCCACCATCGGCGTCGCCGTGCTGCTGGCGACCCTGTTCACGGCGCTCCCCTCGCGCGGATTGGTCTCCGGCGATTTTTACGAACGGCTGAGCGTCATCCTCACCCCGCGTCCCGTGGACGGCGCGCCGTCCGTCTCGCAAACCCTCCCGCGCATCGGCATTGTGGCGGGTCATGCGGGCAGCGATTCCGGCGCGGTCTGCCTGGACGGGAACGGAAACGTCACGCTCACCGAGGCGGAGGTCAACCTCGAGATCGCGGCGCTCGTCCAACAGCAATTGATCGAAAGAGGCTATCAGGTTGACCTTCTGCGCGAGTTCGACTCACGTTTGAATGGCTATCGCGCGCTTGCCATCGTTTCCATCCATAACGACTCTTGTGAATACATCAACGACGATGCGACCGGCTTCAAAGTCGCCGCGGCGCTCAGTTCCACCGACCCCAACCGCGCCAACCGCCTCACCGCCTGCCTCGTGGACCGTTACTACCGCGCCACCGCCCTGACCTTCCACGCGGGGAGCATCACGAGCGATATGCGGGAATACCACGCCTTTCGCGAGATTGACCCCAGCACCGTCGCCGCCATCATCGAAACGGGCTTCCTCAACCTCGACCGCGAACTCCTTACCAAACAGACCGACCGCGTCGCGGCGGGCGTTGTGGACGGCATCCTGTGTTTTGCGAACAATGAGAACATCGAACCGATCCCCGTTCCCGGAGTGACGCCATGAAATTCCTTATTGATAACGGACGCGTCCGCCTCATCCCCCTCCTCGTCCTGCTCCTGGCATGCGGAGGCATCTTCCTCGCCGCATTCTTTTACATGATCCCCCTGGTGCGCGCCTACTTCGTTCCGCCGCCTCCCCCCGCCCAGGAGTACGTTTGGTCGTACGTCGAGATTCCCAAACCTGCGTTCACGCTCACCCCGCTCATCTTCCCAGCCGAAACGACCATGGAACTCCCGACCTCCATTGTGGAAGACGAATCGACTCCCATCCCATTGGAAACTGTTACCCCAATTCCAACAGTCACGGAAACGCCCGCCGAACTTTTGATGGAAGTGCTTGAAAATACGCCTGTTCCGATCCAGCAGGCGGGACAACCTGCCGCTCCTTCCTACTCCTACGGCGGCTCGAAATACATCCTCGTGGACATTTCCGAACAGCAGATGTACGTCTACGAAGGGGATGTGCTTGTTTACAGTTTCGTCGCCTCCACCGGGATGAACAACGCCACGCGCATCGGGACGTTCGCCGTGCAAAGTAAGATCCCCAACGCGTACGGCTCCACCTGGAACATCTGGATGCCCAACTGGCTCGGCATCTACTGGGCGGGCGGACTGGAAAACGGCATCCACGCCCTGCCCATTCTTCCCAACGGCGCGACCTTGTGGGCGGGCTATCTCGGCAGACCCGTTTCGTATGGCTGTGTAGTGCTTGGGACGTACGAGTCGAAATTATTGTATGATTGGGCTGAGATCGGCACTCCCGTGGAAATTCGATGGTAACGTTCATTTACAGGTGACACCATGAACAAACAAGGCAAAAAGAGCAACCCCCGCATTTACCTGTTCCTCGGCGCGCTGACCTCTCTGACCTGCATCGTGCTTCTCGCCGCGGCGTGGACGGCGGTCAATCACCCGGCGTTTGCCTCCATTATTCCCAGATCCCCTGTCCCCACACAGGAGAATCTCTGGGCGCAGGTGGAGATTGTCAAGCCGTTGCCCAAACCGGCGGACACGAACGTTTTCGCCCAGGGCGCCGCGGAGGCGCCTGCCCCGGCGGATGTATCCCCGCCTCCCACCGAGATCGAATCCACGCCCGCGCCGACAGACGAGTCGGCATCCGTTCCCGCCGAAGCGCCCGTCTCCACCCCCGAAGTGACGGAGACGCCCGCCGAACTGGCGATGGAAATCGTGCCTCCCACACCCACCAGCGCGTACGTTCCGCCAGCGAATCCTCAAAAACCAGGTTCTGTTAGCGTCGGCAACGGCGTCCGCTGGATTGACGTGGATCTGACCAACCAGATGGTTTACGCCTATGAAGGCGACGTCATCGTGAACTCCTTTCTCGTCTCCACCGGCACCTGGCTCACGCCCACCGTTACCGGGCAGTATAAGATCTACGTGAAATATCGCTCCGCCAAAATGTCCGGTCCCGGCTATTATCTTCCCAACGTCCCGTACATCATGTACTTCTACAAGGGATACGGTTTGCATGGAACCTACTGGCACAACAACTTCGGCACGCCGATGAGTCACGGTTGCGTCAACCTGAGCATTCCGGATGCCGAATGGCTATATGGCTGGGCTTCGGTCGGCACGCTGGTGAACGTGCATTATTGATGTTTTTGCCATGTCATTCTGAGAAACGGAACGACGACACTTGCACCGCACGCAAGTGCAGGTGAGGATCTAGGACACTGTTTACGACAGACCAAAAACAATACTCTTCGCGGAATTTATCCTAGACCGAAGCCCTGACGCTGAACGAAGTGAAGTGGAAGGGTCAGCCGATGGACTTAGCGTGACATACTTTTGCTGGATGATAATGAGCAGGTCGAACATTTCCCGTCGCGACTTTCTAAAATTAACAGGTTACGGTTTGATGGGGATGATCCTGCCCGGCCTTTCATTGAATCCGCCAGCCGACCCCTTCGATACCCTGCAGGGGCGCGTCATTGACCGCATCCTCTGGTCGCATGAGGAACCGGATCGCAAATCCAAACGCAAAAAACTCTACTGGCACGACCTCGTCTTCCGCATCACGAATTCCACGATCAGCGACGACGAGACCGCCTACAACCGGGTCTGGTACGAGGTCGAGGAGGGAGGATACGTTTATTCGGGGAGTGTCCAGCCCGTCCGTACGATCCTGAACGAATCGCAGTTGATATCGCTGAAGGGCGCTTTGGGCGAGGTCAGCGTCCCCTACACCGACGCGCACCTCGAAGCCGATCCGAATTCGGAGGTGGTCTACCGCCTGTATTACGAAACCGTCCATTGGGTGACAGCCAGCGCTGTCCTGTCGGATGGAAGCATCTGGTACGCCCTGCTGGACGATAAGTTCGAGCAAACCTACTTCGCGCCGGGGGAACACATCCGCCTCATCCCCGACGAGGAACTGACCCCGCTTTCCCCGGACCTTTCCGAGGCTGACAAACGGATCGAGGTCCGTCTGGACGATCAACTCGTGCTTGCCTACGAAAAGAACAGGCTGGTCTTCGCCACCCGCGCCTCCACCGGCGGACGCCTGCGAAGCGGAACCTACACCACCCCGACCGGCAATTACATCACCTATCACAAACGTCCCACGCGGCACATGGCGGCCGGCGACCTCGCCTCCAGTGGCTTCGACCTGCCCGGCGTACCGTGGGTGATCTACATCAAGGAGAACGGCACGTCGTTTCATGGAACGTACTGGCACAACGACTATGGGCGTCCGCGCAGTCATGGCTGCATCAACCTCACGCCGCAAGCCGCCAAATGGCTCTTCCGCTGGACGATCCCCACCGTCCCGCCGGGGAAACATCTCGTTTACGGGTATATGGGGACGAGAGTGGATGTTGTGGAATAGGAAACAACCGAACCGTCCCGAAGGATTCAGAAACGGTATATCTTTTTCAGGAGACCCTTTCGGGCGTTCGGCGAAGGTAAGAAAAACGTTATAGCGGAACAAATCCTCCCAATTTCCAGTTAAACTATCACCATGCTTAACCCTCAACTTTCACGCCGGGAGTTTTTGAAACTGGCAACCGCCGGTTCGCTCGCCTTTGCCCTGGGCGACCTGAAACTCGACCGCGCCCTTGCCGCCTCATCGGTCAAACAGGGATGTATGACCATCAGCGGCATCCCTCTCTACGATGCGCCCTCCTTCAACGCGAACAAGATCCGTCACTTTGGAAAGGATAACGTGGTGGACATCACCGCCATCGAGGAGAACGGGGAGGAGGGAAACCCGTTCAACCGCTTGTGGTATCAGGTCAACAACGAAGGCTACACCTATTCCGGCTGGGTGCTTCCCGTGGAAACGAAATATCAAAAACCGTTATTCGATGTTCCCAAATCTGGACGGGTTGGCGAGATCACGATCCCGTTCGTTGATACGAAGAAAGCGCCCTACGTCTATGCCGAACGCAGTTACCGCGTCTATTACGGGAGCGCGCATTGGGTGACGCGGGTTGTCGTCACGCGCGAAGAAAAAAGCATCTGGTACGAGATCTACGATACGGAGATCAAGAAACGCCTGTATATTCCCTCTCACGCCATGAGACTTGTCCCTTATGATGAATTGACCCTCCTGTCGCCGGAGGTGCCGCAGGAGGAAAAGCACATTGTCATAGACCGTGAGACCCAGATGGTCACCGCGTTCGAGGGCGAGAGACTGGTCTTCTCGCAGCGCTGCTCGAGCGGCGCGCCCGGCACCGAAACCCCGAAAGGCGAATTTCGCACGTATCACAAAGGGCCCGCCATCCACATGACCAATCAGGGCGACGCGCTCGAAAACATTTATAATCTGCCCGGCGTGCCGTGGTGCTCATTCTTCACCGGCGCGGGACATGCCTTGCATGGAACGTACTGGCATAACGATTACGGGCGTCCGCGCAGTCACGGCTGCGTGAACCTGCCGTCGGAGGCGGCGAAATTCATCTATCGCTGGACCCTGCCAAACGTCCCGCCTGACGAGGATTACCTCCATCTGCCTGGAGAAGGCACGCGCGTCCAGGTCATATAATCAGTGAAGCAGGATGGCGTCTCGCTCTACAAGGCTTCGCAAGGAGAATCATGAATCCCATTTTTCAACATCCGAGTTATCTGCTCAAACGCCAGGTGTTCGCGCTCACGGGCAAGTTCCGCTTTTATGACCCGATGGGGAACCTCGTGATGTTCAGCGAACAGAAGATGTTCAAACTGCGGGAGGACATCCGCGTGTATTCGGACGAGAGCAAATCGCAGGAGGTGTTGAGCGTCAAGGCGCGGCAGATCATTGATTTTGCCGCGGCGTACGACGTGGTGGATACCGCCATGAACCAGAAGGTGGGCGCGTTGCGGCGCAAGGGATGGAGTTCGATCCTGCGCGACGAATGGCAGGTGCTGGACGCGAACGATAACCAGATCGGTGTCCTGTTCGAGGACAGCATGGGACTGGCGCTCCTGCGCCGCTTCCTTCTCGGCTCGTGGCTGCCTCAAAACTACGACCTTACCCTCGGCGAGATGCGCGTCGCAGATCTACGACAAAACTTCAACCTCTTCCGCTACGAACTGAACCTCGATTTCAGTATGGACATCGCTCACGCGCTCGACCGCCGTCTCGGTATCGCAGCCGGTATCCTGCTCGCGGCTGTGGAGGGAAGGCAGAGTAACTAATGCCGCGCGAGCCTCTTTTTGCCGGCCTGGTCCTGGACGAGTTCGGGAATCCCGCTCAAACCGCTTTCATAGGCGACGAACCGTGTTACGTGGTGAACGATGCGGGTTTTCGTCGCCACATCCCCTCGGAGCAGGTGGATCGTCAGGTATTGAAGCAGATTGCCGATCTAATGAAAGGCAGCGAAGGCATCATCTCCGAACAGACCGCCAAAATGCTTGGGCAGGAGGATGTGTTCACCAAAGCCGCCATCGAACAGCAGTTGAAAAACATTGACAAACAATTCGATCAGTTGATGAAGACGGGCATTCCAGAGGACGCGCGCGCCTATTTGGGGATGATGGGGTTCAAGGTGATCATCAATGTGCACGGGGAGGTGTTGAACGTTGACCAGCCGGGCGCCGCCTCGGACGATGGAGAATGAACGGGAGCGGACAAGTATCTGCTCTTGTTTTTTTTGTTGCGTAATTTGTGAGTCGAAATCCCGCAATGTGTTTCAACGTACGGGTCAATTTGGGGATGGGCCGTTGTGAAGATCGCCGGGAGGTAGGGCGCGCTTGATGGGAAAGAATCGGTCTTTCAGGTCGAGGATCGGTTTTTCCATCAGGTGGTAACTGGCGGTGGCGATTAGTAGGGTTGCCAGGAACGCCAGAAGCGCGGAGATGGGCTGGGTATCAACGTTCTCGAAAAAGGCAAGATCCCGGATGTCAAACGCAAACCAGGTGATCGGCTGGTGATATACGTACAACCCATAGGAGATTTTCCCCAGGTACCGCATGGGCGACCACTCGAGGAAACGGTTGAACATGCCCTCCATTGCCACAGCCTGGATGGTCACGGCAAAGAAATAGTTCAGCAGCGAATAGCCCCAGATGAATTTGTATCCAGCCGACATGGGCAAAGCGTATCCGAATGTCGAGAATGGTCCAAACTGCGCGGTGGAAAGGTATTGCGAGGCAAAGCCGATCAGCGGAACCAGCCCAAGCAGGATGAAGAATTGTCCCCTTGCCTTCGGTATTCTGTGGCGGCTGATGTACGCGCCGAAGGCGAACGCGTCGATGTGCGTGAAGGGAAGCGGGTAGAGCGCCTCCGATACGTTGGGGTGAAAGTTTCGAAATTCGCCGAAAGCGTGGACGAAATAGAAAGCGATCCGAAAAACAAGTCCCAATACGATGAACGCAAGGAACAGCCTCTTTTGGAATCGCTCCGGGACGAGGAAGATCAGCAAGGGCCAGAAAACGTAGAATTGTTCCTCGATGGATAACGTCCAGAGGTGTTCCAGATAGAAGGCCGGATCGCGGTCGGTGGTTGCCAGCAGGAAATTGTATACATAGAGTATGGCATAACGCATCTGTCCCCCCGGCGCCTCCATGTAATCCGTTCGATAGGAGATGGAGATCAACCAGGCAGCCACGACACCCATGAGGAGCAAATAAAAATAATAAAGGGGGATGATGCGCAGGAAGCGCCTGCCGTAGAACCTGAGGAAATAGCCGCCCGCCGGCAGAGATTTCTTCATGTCCAGCAAGATGCCGGTAATGAGGAAGCCGGAGAGGACGAAGAAGAACTGCACTCCCACCCAACCAACGCCCAGGTATTTGGCGTGATAGGCGAATACGAGCAGGAAGGCGACCGCGCGCAAACCGTCGAGGCCGGGGATCATGGGTGATATTGAAATGCAGTTCGGGGAGAGTGTCAAGTCGCGCCTGTTTGGGCGGGGAGGCAGGTTTCGGCCGGGAAAGAGGCGTTTTTTTTTCGCGCGAACCCTCCCCCTTTGCGCCGTTGTGGATTCCCTCCAATGGGCGTAAAATACCGCCGCAAGGTAGATGATGTACACGAACGAGAGTAATTCAGGAAACACCGAGGGTCAGCCGCCCAGTACGGGCGGAAAATACGCGTCGCACCATCCATGACATCACGCAGGCGAGCCATGCCCCTGCGTGATGATCTCACGCAAGGAGGCATTCATGCTCGCCATTTATAAAACCACCGAGCAGGGGCTCGAACAACTGGATACGATGACGAACGGCGTGTGGGTGAAAGCCATTGACCCGACGCCGGAGGAAATCGGGCAACTTGTCAATTGGGGGGTGGACGTTGATTACATCAACTATTCGCTTGACCTCGATGAAATGCCGCGCATGGAACGGGATGAAGACTATACCTTCATCCTGATCCGCATTCCGCACCGCCAGCCGGAAAGCGACATTCCCTACATCACCATTCCGCTGGGGATCATGATCCGCGGGAACATGATCGTCACCATTTGCAAATACGACAAGGATATGTTCAGGGTGCTTTCAAACGGGAAGTACCGCATGTTGAAAACGGGCAAACGATACCGCTTTGCGTTGTACATTTTTCTCGAAACCGCCACACGCTATCTCGCGCACCTGCGCGAGATCAATCGCACGACGGAGATGATCGAAGACCAGTTGCAAAAATCCACGCGCAACCGCGAGCTGATGGAACTGCTCAAGTACCAGAAGAGCCTCACCTATTTCGCCACTGCGCTCCGCTCGAACGAGGTGATGATGGAGCGCGTCCAGCGCACGCAGATCTTCAACTATTACGAGGAGGACCAGGAACTGCTCGAGGACGTGCTGACCGAGAACCAGCAAGCCATCCAGATGACCAGCATCAACACCGAGATCCTTGCGAGCATGATGGACGCTTTCGCCTCGATCATCTCGAACAACCTGAACGTTGTGATGAAGGCGCTGGCAGCCATTACGATCGTGCTGAACCTGCCGACCATCGTTGCCTCGTTCTATGGCATGAACGTCACACTGCCCGCCCAGGATCATCCGTTCGCGTTCCTTTCAATCATCGGCATCACCGTCGGTCTCACGGCAATTGCCACCTACATCTTCTACAAACGCGACTGGTTCTAAGGAACGTACGAGCCTCCCTCGCCGGGGCTTTCTGAAGGTATGGTCTTCTCATTATCACTTGACAAAAAATCCTTTTGTACACGGATCACGCGGATGACACGGATGCCTCCGTGAAAAAACGGAAAAAAAGTCCGTTCACTCCGTGAATTCCGTGTCCAGAAGTTCG
>JABWAU010000075.1 GCA_013360875.1 Anaerolineales bacterium
TTATCTCCTGTGAAGTCAGGTCATTTCAGGGAGTACAGCCACATCTCCCCTCCATTTTCCCATCGGCGGAAGGAACCGCCTGACTGAGGCTTGCGACGAACTTATCCATGTTGGCAGCGGCACCCTTCCTGACCATCTTGCCGATTTCGATGGCATCTGCGATCTCCTGCTCATCGGCTCCACTTTTCAAAGCCTTCTTGACGTGATATTGGAGGCATGGTTGGCAGTTCGCGCCGATGGATGCTCCGATGGCGACCAATTCAGCAATTCGAGTATCCAGTTTCATGATATTGTTTTTTTCCTTTCCGCCCCTATTGACGAAGAAAGTTGGAAAAGGATACACCCCATCCAGTATCACTTCACACTGCACGGCATTTCCTCGATCCAATAAAGCTCACAATGTGATTCCAGTTCCTCTTTAAGTTTCATCTTCGCCCGATGCAATCTGATCTTGACCGTGTCCAGTGAAACCCCCAGGATCTCGGCAATCTCACTGTTTTTTATACCTTCGTACTCACTCAGCACCAGCACAACCCGATAATCTTCCGGGAGTTGTTCGATATAACCCCGAATGCAATCATTCATTTCATCCCGAATGAGTCCCTTTTCGATTGGGGGCTTTTGCCCCTCGGAAAAGCCGGGCCCACGGGAGATTCTCGCTTCATTAATTTCGTCGGACATGGACACTTGATCCACTCGTTGAAAAGACGGATGACGCATTCTATCCAGCGCGGTGTTTGTTGCAATGCGATAAATCCACGTGGACAATCGTGACTCGCCCCTGAAGTTTCCCAACCCCTGATGTACCTTTATAAACGTCTCTTGCGTCAGATCCTCGGCTTCGCTTTCGCCGATAAAGCGCGTCAGATAACGGAGAATCTTCGGCAGGTACGCGTCGTAGATTTTTGGAAAATCCAACTCTATGGTGCTCATCTTTTTTCTGACAGGCGGCAGTCACTTCCCAAAAGTGACTGCCGCCGATTGGAGATTATACAGGTTTATATGCGGTGATCTTTGCGCTGTATACCGCCTTGTACACGACCTCGCGCGGATACTCCTTCACGTCCAATTTCATATCATCGAGCGCGGAGTCAACGGTTTCCTTGTCGAAGAACACAGGCGTGACCGAAACATCGGTGAAGCCGACCGCTTCCATCATGCCAATGTATTCGCTGGCTTCGACCGCGCCCGCCACGCATCCCGCCCAGGCGCTCAGGCTTTGTTTCACCGCCTCGGGCAGGGGACCATCGGTGACGATATCCGAGACCGCGAATTTGCCGCCTGGTTTCAACACGCGAAAGGCTTCGGCGAACACCTTTGATTTATTCGGCGACAGATTGATGACGCAGTTCGAGATGACGACGTCCACGCTGTTCGAATCGACGGGCAGGTCTTCGATGAATCCCTCGCGGAATTCGACGTTGAACAGACCGAGACGCTTCGCGCTACCCCGCGCCTGCTCCAACATCTCCGGGGTCATATCCACGCCGATGACTTTTCCGCTCTCGCCGACCTGTTTCGCGGCAAAGAAGCAATCGAGTCCCGCGCCGGAGCCAAGGTCGAGGACGGTTTGTCCCGGTTGCAGCGACGCGAGTGTGATCGGGTCGCCGCATCCGTAACTGACGATTGATTCGCCGTCGGGGAGGGTGGCGAGCAGATCCGCCGGGTAGAGGTTGCTGTCGGTGGAGCAGCAGTTATCGGGTCCGCAACAGGAAGCGTTGTTCTTGATGCGCCCAGCATAATGCTCGCGGACGGCTTCATGGATGGGTGTCGGACTTGTCATTGATTTCTCCTTATATCGAAGTTTGTCTATGTATATTCGTATAATTAACGGGACGCCGGCCCGGGCGGCGTCCCGCGTTCAACTTTGGATGGCTTGTTTGACGGTAAGGGTCGTTTCGGATTCGGGCGCGAACTTGATCATCAACTGTCCGCAGCAATACGCGACGCGTTCCTGATTGAGCGTGTAGAAGGTCTGTTTGCCTTCCTCGCGAACGTCCACCAAACCCGCCTCGCGCAAAACGGCGAGATGATGCGAGACCGTGGGCTGGGAGACTTCCATCTTTTCGACGATCTCATTGACCGAGAGCCAGCGGCAGCAACACGCGCTCATGATCTTCTGGCGGGTTTCATCTGCGATGGCTTTGGCGAAGAGGACAGGGTTTACTTTCATATTGACGACCTTCGATGAGATATTATATAGATGTTTGTCTATATGTCAAGGGAAAATCGAGAGGCGAGTGGTCGGGCGACCAAATCGCCTCCCGCGTTGATATTGGAGTATTACTTCAAAGGCTTTCCCGGTCGCGAAGATTCTGTCGAACGATGCTCTTCGCAGTTTCGCCATGGGTTGCGACTTGAAAGTCGCGTTACGGCGTTGGCGTTCCTGTTATTGTGGGAATCGGCGCGGCGGTTGAGGTGGGGAACGGGGTCAATGTGGCGGTGGGGGCGATGGGATAACCCTGGAGAAGGATTTGCCATGCAATGTCGAGGTCGTCGCTGGCGGCAACGGGAAAATCCGGGAGGTTTTTCAATGCAAGGTCGAGGCGGAAGGTCGCCTCGGTCAGGTCCTGTTGTTTGGATTCGGGCGCGGCGGCTTGCATCTCTGCCAGAACGTCTCGCGCGGCTTGCACATCAGAACGCGCAAGGCCGTAATTGCTTTGATAAAGGAAAAGCCTGGCGCGCGAGAGCAGTTCCATTGCCTGAAGCAGGTTCGTTTGATACTTCAGGTCGGTGAGCGATTCGTTCCGTTCGGCATCCGCGCCTTCGAGGGTCTGGAGGCGCGCATCAAGCGCAGCAAGCGACTCGCTTTGGGTGGTTTGACCGGCTTCGAGCGTTTGAATGCCGGAGACGATTTCGGCGAGGGAATCGCTTTGGGATGTTTGACCCGCCTCGAGTGTCGCGAGACGCGTCTGCAAGTCCATGAACTGAAACTCGAGTTGACTTTGCCTGAGGGCGATGTCGTTCATTTGCGAGGCGTTCTGTTCCACCGGCTGAACAAAATTATCGTACAGGAACGGCGCGCCGTAAAAGGTCAGCGCTCCGCATCCGCCGATGACCGCCACGATGATGATGAGACGCAGGACGGCGAGGACGAAACGCCTCACGATCTGATCGAAGGTTTGCCGCGGCGTTTCATTCTTTTTCTTCTCCTTGACCTTTTCTTCATCCCTTTCTTCAGCCTTCTCCTCGACCATTTCCTCGGCGGGTTCGATATGGCGTTCTTCAGGGATAGGGACGATCTCTTCTTCCTGCTTTTTGTCTATCTTTTTCATGGTTGCCTCCGGGTTGCAACGCTCTCGTTGTCGGTACTTTATGAAGTGCGTAATTGACGTTCTCTAACGTCGAATTGCATGCTGCGCGAGGTCTTTACAATTCACTGATTATAAAACCCAGTCACATGAAACGCGCTCATCCGCCCGTCAACGCGCCCAAACGATCAACGTATTCCTCCAGCGCGTCGAACGCGTCCTCGATGGGCTGCGTGGAGGTCATGTCAATGCCCGCGATCTTATACACTTCCATCGGCGGCTTGGAGGAGCCCGCCTTGAGGAAGTTGATGTGATCCTGCGCGGCGTTGGGAACTCCGTCGAGGATGCGTTTGGCGATGGCGTTCGCGGCGGAGATGCCGATGGCGTACTGGAACGAGTAGAAGTCAATGTAGAGATGCGTGGTGAACGTGCCCCACGTAATGCCGACGCGCTCGCGGTCCAAATTCATTTCTCCGCCGAAACCTTCGCTGAACAGGTCCGCCATGAGGTTGATCATATATTCGGCGGTGAGGGGCTGACCTTTTTCGACGCGTTGGTGTGTCTCGAGTTCGAAGCGGGCGAGCGTGGGCATGATGAAGAAGTAACGATGGAAATTGCCCATCGCCTCCTCCAGCAATGCGATCTGGAAGGATTTGCTTTTGTTGGTCCTGAGCAGGTGGGCGCGGGTCATTGCCTGATTGAAGTTCGAGGCGGTCTCCGCGATGATGGATGGATAGGTGTAATAGATCATCGGCTGGGAGCGGCTGGCGTAATAGGCATGCATCGAATGACCGAGTTCGTGCGAGAGGGTGCTCATGCTCCCGATGTCGTCGGTGTAACTCATCATAATGAAGGGATGCGTGTCGCTCGGCACGCGCGTCGAGAAGGCGCCCTCGCGTTTGCCGGCGTTCGGCGACCAATCCACCCAGCGGTCTTCAAGACAGCCCTTACGCATGGTGTTCACATATTCCTCGCCCATCGGCGCGAGCCCTTCACAGATCCAGTTCACGGCTTGCTCGAATGGCACTTTGTGTTTCCTGGTCGTGAGCGGCGCCCAAACGTCATAGGGATGCAGGGCTTTCACGCCCAGCGCCTTGCGGCGGATGCGCCAATATTTGTGCCAGAGGGGAAGTCTCTTTTGGAAGATGCCCAGCAGGTTATGGAACATTTCCACCGGCACGTCGCCGTTGAATAACGTGGCTTCGAGCGAGGAGGTGAATCCACGTGCCTTCATGTTGAACACGTTCTGTTTGATCGAAGCGACGAGGTTGCCGGCGAGGGTGTTTTTGTATTCGAGATATTTGTCGTGGTAATTTTCCCATGCGGTTTTGCGCGCCCTGCGGTCCGGGGAGTGCATGAGGGAGTTCTTTGTGCTTTGGGTCAATTCCAGTTTTTTGCCATTGCTGTCGCGCGCAGGCTTGAATTTGAAATCGGCGTTTGCCAGCATCCCTGCCGTGTTGCGGACCGCGCCGAAAGGGTCGCGCAACATGCCAAGGAGTTCCTCCACCTCCGCGTTCCGCACGTGCGCTTGCCGACGGAACAGGTCGGCGATGAAATGTTCGTACAGTTTCATGCGCGGGTCGTCCCTGAGCCATTCGCGCAACTTCGCCTCGCCCATGGACAACAATTCCGGTTCGACGAAAGAAGTCGCCGCGCCGATCTGAGCCAGCGCGGACATGGCTTTGCCGTTCATCGCCGCACCCAGTTCGTCGTTCGCGTCCACCGCATTGGACAGGTTGGCATACACGCGCACTTTCATCGAGCGCTGTTCGAGCGCGTCCAGGGCGTCCATCGCTTCGAGGAACACATCCACGCTATCGCCGAGATGTCCCTGATATTTTTTGATCTCGGGCAAAGTATCGAGAATACTCTGGATTTCGATATCAAACTCGTCGGATGAAGCAAAAACGCTTTCGGCGTTCCAGGTTTGATTCTTTTTTACTTTTGAGCGGGGAAGGGGAGTGGGCATGGCATCTTTTCCTTTTGGTTGATGTTTCTATTTTACCAATATCAGTACTTCACGAAAGCGCGTGTTTGGCGGTCTCCCCTGGCGCCTCCCCATGTCTGTGTCCTCCAATAGGCGGAATCCAAGTTGATCCACGTAGTAAAAAAGAGCTTCGTCATAATCACGCACGAGCAGGGAGATGGCGCCAATATGTTTCTTCATTTTTTATTTCTCATGTGTTATGAAATAAAAAGCCCCGCAGTGAAACGGGGCTTGCGTTGAGTTTGCATGCTGGGCTTATGGATCAATCTTCGGGCTGGTGAAGTACGTCCCGTATTGGTCGCGGACGAGGAGCCAGCCGGTGGAATAGCCCTTCACGGGCGGGCTGATCTTGATCTTCACCCAGACCTTCCACTTTTTATCCACGAAGACAGAGTTCAAATCGTAGTACCAACTGGTCTTGTGAAGCGCCGAGGCGATGATCGGTCCGCCGGGGTCGCTGCGGATGAACATCCCGCCTTCATAAGCGATCTTCAGCGTGCCATAGGAGACGTATGGAGGCGGCGGAACGCCGGGTGGCTGCGTGGGATGCGGCGGAGGTTTTGTGCCGGCCGGCAGGTTGATGACCTGTCCCACGTAGATCAGGTTGGCGTTTTTGATCTGCGGATTGACCGCCAGAATGGCATTGACGTTCGATCCAATGCGCGCCGCGATCTTCCCAAGGGTGTCGCCTGATTTCACCACGTAGGTGCCGCCGGTTGCGGGCGGCTGACCGGGCGTGTAGCCGGATGGGATGTAGAGCGTCTGCCCTGCGTACAGCCACCAGCCAAGTCCGGGGTTGGCGGCGCGGATGGCGTCCACGGTGGTGCCGCATAACTGCGCGATGCCGCTCAGGGTGTCGCCCCATTGGACGGTGATGATTGAGGGGCATTTGGAGGAGGCAAGCGCTTCTCCCGCGGATCCCAGGGATGTGACCAGAATTGCCAAAACGATGCTCAACTGGAACAATTTTTTTGTGTTCATTGGTTCCTCTCCGGTTTTTTCAGGCGTCGTAACTTCCCTTGCAGGCTCAAACAGAGTTCAAGCAAGGCTTCCTTGCAAAATCTGCGCCTTTTTCGTCCCAAAAACCTTTAGGGTCTGACTTTTCAGACACTTTCTAACGTCGCCCTGCGCAAGAGAGCGCATATTACGCTCGACAAGTGATAAAAACGGACTTTTCAAACGCTCTCTTAGGGTCTTGCCTGAGCAGTTGCCAAGCGTCAATAATAGAATACTCAAAATGGAACGCTTGTCAATGGGGCGGCGCATTTCGATGCCGGTTGTGATACGATATTAATATCCGAGAAAACTTCGTTCCTCTGAAAAGGAGCAACCATGCCGCGTCCCAAATCGCCTGTGCGCCTGGAGTGGGTGGACCCTGCGATCTGCTCGACGGACTATCGCCTGAAGATCATCGGCAGACTGCCGTTCTTCAAGCATTTGCCACCGGGCGCAATTGCCAAAATCAACAGCCTGTTCCACGATGTGGACGTATCTGCGGGTGAGCGGATCTACTTTGAAGGCGACGAGGCGGAATACCTGTATCTTGTGGCGATGGGAAAAGTGAAATTGGTGAGGAATACCGCCTCGGGACGCGAAGTCCTGCTCGACATCCTGCGCGGCGGCGACTACTTCGGCTCTTTCTCGACTTTGAGCGGGCGCGTCCATACGGAGACCGCCATCGCCCAGACCGATTCCTGCATCCTGCGTATCTCCGCCGGGGATTTCGACCGCATCCTCGCGGATCATACCGACGTGACGCGCAAAGTGCTGGAAGCGGTCAGCCAGCGCCTGGCGGAGTCGCAGGAGATCGTCAAGCAGTTGAGCGCGTACACCGTCGAGCAGCGTATCGCCTCCGCGCTGATGCGATTAGCGTCGAAACTGGGCGAGGCGCGCGGAGAGGGAGTCCTGATTCAATTGCCGTTCTCACGTCAGGATCTGGCGGCAATGACCGGGTCCACGACCGAGACGGTAAGCCGGGCGATGAGTCGCTTTGCGGAAGAGGGCTTGATCAGATCGGGGCGCAAATGGGTGACGATCCTGAATCTGAATAGATTGAAGGAGTTGGCAAAAAGGGGCGCAGTTAATTGATCTGGGTCATGTAATTTTTGACGGGGGAGGGGTACATTGGGGGTGTAAACATTCGATAAAGAATAGGAGAAAAAACATGAACACACTCACTCAACCCCTGCGCGACGAGCACAAAGAATTGTTCCCGCACGTGGAGCGCATCTGCCAGGCTGCGGAATTGATCGGCAATGCGCCGCTGGATGAAATTCGTCGCGGCGTGGAGGAGGCGTACGACTTCCTCGCCAATCACCTCAAGCCACACGCCGAAGCCGAGGACGCCGCGCTATATCCCGTCGTTCAGCAAGTCCTCGGGAGTCCCGATGCGACAAAGACCATGAGCCGCGATCACGTGGAGGTCAGCCGCTACATCGAGGAACTTGCCGCCTTGCAGGCGAACCTGACCGACCCGCTGACGTCTGCCCAGGTCACTGCCCTGCGGCGCGTGCTGTTCGGCGCGTACGCGCTCGTCAAACTCCACTTTGCCAAGGAGGAGGAAGTCTATCTCCCCATCCTCGACCAGCGCCTGACGCCCGAAGCCGCGCAGGAGATGTTCGAGCGCATGGAAGCCGCCGCGCACGAGGCGAAGCACGCGCATGCTTAAGAGAGTGTCTGAAAACTTTCGAAAAAGACCCTAAAGGTTTTTCTGGCGAATCGGGTTCAAAATTTGCACAGAAAGCCTGCTTGAAATGCTTTTTTGCTTGCAATAGAAACCTTTAGGGTCTGTCGTTTCAGACGCTTTCTACTAAGAAAAGGCGATCACTGAAGTGATCGCCTTTTCCTCCCGCCTTTCCATACAAAGTCCATACAAAGGTTTTCATGGGTATTGTATTTCGAAATGTAATTTCACAACTGCCCGCCATCCTCCCAATTCTCCACTCTCTTTTGATATTCGGGATCGTCATATCTTGATGGGACAAAGGCGTTTGCATACGGCGGCAATTCCGAACCCGTCGCGCGCGCGGCGAGCAATTCGCCGACCCCGCACGCGGACATGATCCCATAACCTGACACCGCGCCGATCACGTACGCGCCGTCCACGCCCATTTCCCCCACCAGTGGACGATTCTCGCGCGTCTTTGTGTAGAATCCGCCGTCGAGTTGCGGGCGCGGCATTCTGCCGAAATATTCCCTCATGCGCGGCAGCATGGCGGCAAGTCCTCGCAGCGCGATCTCAGGGTATTGCTCGTCCATGGCGGGCGCATCCACCGGTTCCATCACGTTCGTATGATATTCCCACAGCATCAAAATATCACTGCCGCCGCCTTCGGGCCGCGTGTGGACGCCGGGCGGAAAAGTCCCCGTCAACCAGCGGGTTTCGTCGTCTTCCGCCAATGCCTCGCGTTCCTCCTCGCTCCACGGCAGCGTCTGTGCATCGTTCCAGATCAGCAGCGGAGCCTCGCGCCCGACAACGCCCAACGCATCCTTGATGACGGCTTTGAGATGTAATTCGGTATGAACGGGAAGGTCAATGCCAGCCAACTTGCCGACCTCTTTGAGGAACGGTCCTGCCGCGTTGATGAAGATGGGGGATTGGATGTGGACTCCCGAACTTAATCGGACTCCCCGCACTCGCCCTCCCTCAACATCCACGCCTGCTACCTTCCCCGTTTCAAACCGGACCCCGGACCTGCGCGCGGTCTCGAGCAGGTGCATCCCCAACTGCTGCGCGGAGAGCCATCCCGCGCGGCGGACGTGAAGCGCGGCGACGGCTTTGTCTGTGAGGTAAGGAAAATATTTGCGGATGAGTTCGTTCCCGATCAACATGTCCGCGCCGGTGGGGGAGTTGTGAAAACCTTCCGGGTGGGAAGGTTGGTAGTCTGAAGTTTCGGAGGAGTGAACGCGCATCGGTCCCGCGCCCAGGCTCGAGGTCCGAAATGAAGCGGATTTCAGGTCTTCGATCCTGTCTTCATCGGCAGTGACGTACAGGTAGCCGCGGCGGTTCATCCGAAAGACATTTCCCGATTCGTCCGCGAGGGATTCCATCAGGTCAATGGATCGGTTCATCAGCGCCACCATTTCGGGGTCGGGCCACCAGTTGCGATAACATTCGGTGGAGCGATCGCTGGTGAAGGAGAGGGGAGGGCGCTCGTCCACGAGCAGGATGTTTCGGACGCCCGCCCTGCCGAGGAAATACGCGGCGGAGACGCCCGCAATGCCCGCGCCGCAAATGACTATATCGTACGTTGTGCTCATAAAAAACTCCGCCTGATTGTATCAGACGGAGTAATGTGACATGGAACGTCCCGAAGGTTTGGATGAACGCTGAAACAGAGTTCTCGAAAGCCTTCGGGACGGTTGCGGCGAACTCGTCAGTTGAATTTCTGTTTGAGTTCCTCCCAGCCCGGTTCGACAAGGATGGAACCGTCGGGGAAAATGATGGTAGGCACGCTTTGATAGCCGTTGTTGATTTGCATGACGAATTCGACGGCTTTATGGTCGCCTTCGAGTCCGATGCGGAGGTAGGGGATGTTGTTCGCTTCGAAGAACTTCTTTGCACGCATGCAATCGGAGCAATATTCCGTCGCGTACATGACGATTTGAGACGGGTTGAGTGTGTATTTGTCGTTCATGGATGCCTTGTATGAAATATTTATGTGTTTGAGACCTTCCAGCCCCGAAATCTTACCCTGAAACATAAAGACGACAGTCACTTTTCAAAAGTGACTGTCGTCTTAACTTCGTTTCGCGGCGCCTTCGAGGATCCTGAAAGCCGTTGCGAGGACATTGGCGATCGTACTGGGGTCGGGCGGAGACTCGCCGCGCGCTTCATCGAGAATACGGAGCAGCGATCCCCGCACGCCGCTGGCGCGATGCGCCCAGATCGAATCGGCGGAGATGCGCTCGAGGCGGTCGGATACCATGCGGAGGAGTTGCAGGTCGGGTTGTGGGTTCTGCATAAGAACAGCGCCCCCGGCGCGGGTCGAACGCGCAACCACCAGTTTCGAAGATTGGATGCGGGACGTCCATTTGATGGTTTTGTGTTCGATGTGTGAAATTATAAACAAAAAGAGCCGATTTTGAGACCACGATTTCCAATTCGTCCAATAATAACTGATGCTTAAGAGAGTGTCTGAAAACTTTTGATAAAGACCCTAAAGGTTTCTATTGCAGGCGCGTTTTCCCAGAGCGCGCCAGGGATTGGAACATTCAGACAACGAATACGGCGGACATCACTATGGATGAAACTGAAACGATGGAGCCCTTTGTGAAAGTGGGTTTAGCAGATCTCCCCAATTTGTAATACACCTGTACTTGGCAATTGCAAAGAGGTGTTGTAAGATAACCGCAAGCGGTTTGTCATCAGGGCAAACGGGTGAAAAAGGTTGTCATGGAAGACTTGTGATGCAACGCATACCACGCGGCAGCGACTGGAATTCCTTCCTGCGGGTTTTGGCGATTCTGAAACGCCTGATGGAAGGACCGGCAACCAGCGAAGAATTGATCCAATCCGTTCTCGATACGGTGGGGGCGGATGCGTATTCCTCTGCGCCCGGAGCGCGGAAACACGCCTTCAAGCACGACCGTGACAACTTGAGAAAACGCCTGGGCGTGGACCACGTTTGGGATCCAAAGACCAATCTCTATATCCTGAATGATGCGGGACCGTACGGCAGAGTCTCGCTTTCGACGCCGATGCTGCGGGCATTGTCCATCCTGTCGCGCCAATACGAGAACGCAGTCGGCGAACTGGCGGGCGTGCGCGATCTCGTTCAGCAGATCATCGGCTGGCTTCCGCCGGAGACGCGTTTGCGGATCGAATCTGCGGGAGAAGAGTTGACGTTGGATTTCGAGCAGGATGTGGATCGCAGCGTCATTCCGCCGCGTGTGGGGGAAACGATCCAACGCGCGTTGGATCAGCATCGCAAATTGACGTTCAATTATCTCTCACCGCGTCACGCGGACCGAAAGGCTGTGTTCCACGAACTCGCGCCGTATCAAATCCGATTCCAGGACGGGCATTGGTATCTGCGCGGTTACAGTTTGAACGCGGGCTTGCAGGGGGACGAATCGTTTTTGCGTTTCCGTTTGAGTTACATTTTGGACGACGAGCGTTTGCGCGTTTCACCGATGAAGGTGGAAGTGCGTCACCGCCAGCCGCCGCGTTTCCTCGTGCATTATCAACTCGCGCCCGAGATCGGACGCGGCGAGATCAGCCACCGCTTCCCTGAAATGCAGATCACGCGCAATGAGGATGGCAGCGCCGAAGTCCACGCGGTGACCGACGACGTGTGGGATGCGGCGCGCACGCTGCTTGCGTATGGCGACAAGTGTATTGTGCTGGGTGGGGTAGACCTGTTGCGGGAGATGCGGAAGATCGTGGCAGGGATGGCGAAGAATTATGGCTATTTTGTCGAGTAGCCGGATGTTCGCTGCTATATCTGTTTATGGGCTACGCGTTCACTGCCAGCAAAATGCGTTCGGCGATTTCCGGCAGTTCGATAGGCGCGAACATCGCCTCCGGGTACAGGTAGCCGTCGGGTTCGGATGTGTCTTCGTCAATGACGCGGATCATGTTGTGCGCTTCCGCTTCCGGGTCCGGCAGACGGCGATATACCTTGCCTACAATTAAACTGGCTGGATTATCAGAGTTGTTGATACAGAGTACAAATTTATTCATCGAAGTTTTCCATCTCGCCGATGATTTCAAATGTTTGCATGCGACTTGATTCTAGCATAAAAGACAACACGACGTTTATAAACCTGATGAATGGAGCCTTTATGTGCGAAGAAGGACGTGATATGCCAAAGGTCGAATAAGTCGTTTGGTCGCGTGGTCGGACTATATGACTATCAGACCATTTGACTACCAAGACTACCCTCTCGCAAGGGGTGGAGCATGTATGTGGTCTACCCTGTGTTGTAAGATGATCGTGTCCCAGCCAATGGGGATGGGTAAGGGGGAGCGCTGGGAGGGGTAGTTTGATGGTCGGATGGTCGGATGGTTGGATCGTCTGGTGGTCGGATGGTTGAAGAAGGATGATGCGAATCAAGTTGCTGCCCGTTTTTTCCAAACTTGCGGAGGAGGGTGAAATTCCGCCCGAACTGCGCTCGCGCCTTCCGCAAGGAATGCGGCTCTCACGTCACCAGGTGGAAACCTATCGCGCGCTGACGGAGGAAGAGGCAGAGGTGGTGTTCAACACGGCGATGACGGGGGATGGGAAGAGTTTGGCGGGACAATTACCAATCCTGGCGGAAAAGGAAGGCTGGAAGTACCCCACCCTGGCAATGTACCCGACCAACGAACTCATTGAAGACCAGATGGCACACCTGACGGCGACCATCCTGCGCTGGGGCGCTAACATTCTGCACAACCGCCTGAACAGCGCTGCGCTTGACCTGAAAATGCAGGACGAAGACTATGCCCGCCGCGGCGAGGCGTTGATGAGCGTGTTGCACAACGGGGATTTCATCCTGACCAACCCGGATATTTTCCACTATGTCATGCACCAGTTTTACACCTGGCCCCAAGATGCCGCCGATCGCTATGCTGGCCCGCTGACGCAAAAATTCCGCCAGTTGACTTTCGATGAGTTTCACATTTTTGATGCGCCGCAAATTGTCAGTGTGCTAAACGCCCTGCTCTTCATGCGTGAGAGCGGCGGAGAGGCGCGCCGGCATAAATTTCTGTTTCTCTCGGCAACGCCCAAAGCGCTGATGCGCACCTACCTGGAACGCTCCGGGCTGGAGGCAGCCTTTATCGAGGGGCAATATTCCAGCGATGGCGGCAACGAAACCTGGCGCAAGATTCTCAATCCAGTGGAGATTTGCTTCGAGAAAGAAACACGCGCCGAAGCCTGGCTCGAAGCGCACCTGAAAGACACCCTCCTGCCTTTTTTCCTGGAACGCCGCCCACACGCCAAAGGTGCGATTATCGTCAATTCACGCGCTGCTGCTCTGCGTATTTATGAGAAGATTCGACCGGTCTTTGCTCAACATGGGCTGACCGTCGAACCGAACACCGGTTGGACGGGACGCACCCGCCGCAAGGCTTCGTACGCTGCCGATTTACTGGTCGGCACCTCGACGGTGGACGTGGGCGTGGACTTTCAGATTAACTTCCTGCTCTTTGAGAGCGACAGCGCCGGTACCTTCTTGCAGCGATTGGGGCGCCTGGGACGGCATGATGGCTATGAGCGCGAGGGACGAAACATCCCTTTTCAGGATTTCGTGGCGTATGCCTTGCTGCCCGATTGGGTGCTGGCGCGGTTGTCTGAGAGTCAGAATGGCGCGCCGCCACTTTTGAAAGAAGACGCCGAAATCGAACGCACAGCCTTCAATCAAGCCATCGAAGCCGCCTTGCCTTCCGCCACAGAGTTTGAACAATATGCCCAAACCTGGGGCAAGTTCCAATCGGTCAAAATCCTGCTGGGCTTGGCGCGCAAGCCGGTACGGGAGCAATACAAAGAAACCCGCCCGCTATTGCAAAAACGCTACGAAGAGACCTTTGGCGTGCATCTCAATAGCGCTTTGGGAGAATTCAAACGCCTGCAGGCGGAACAGCCCGCCTTGCTGGATGAAGCGCTCTCCTTCCGCGGTGGAACACTTTTCCCATGTTGTGTGATTGATCCTACCGAAAACGGCGTGGAGCAGTTCAAAGCGGTAGATTTACTTTCCGCCATTGCCAATCATGCTCTGGATTACCTGAGCGCCGACGATTTTTATGCTGCCGTGCGCAAAGCAGGGCTGAACTCAGACTGGTTCCAAAAACAGGAACCGCTGGGATTCTTCCGCCTGGGCACGCCACGCGAGTTTCAGAAGTTTGTTTTTCATTTTCATGGCGATATGGGCGGCTGGGGCGAAGAGCAATTCGGCAAAGCCCTGCCGCGCCAGGGGTTTTCGCTGGACGCCGATTTCCCCGGGCAGACGGAAATCAATCGCCGCCTGCGTAAGCGCACTTTACCTGCTCTGCTTTGTGCCGGAAAGAAGCCGCTGGAAATGCGCCGCCGCCTGAACCTGCCGCTGCTTTTCCCACTGTATGAGTTTGAAAGTGACGATGGAATCAATGGTACGCTGGCGTTCGGGCGCGCCGCCCTGCTGCTGGATGCCCGTCTGCGCTTTCACCCGATGAATTGCGGCGGCGGAGTGGTAATCGTGTAATTTGACTTTGACTTGCCCAAGAATACAACAGTTTGAAAAAGGAGCGCTTATGACTGAGGAACAAGACATTTGGACAGAAGAAGCCGAGAGCGAAGACCTCCCGTCCGAAGAAAAGGAGCAGCACGCGCAGATTGCCGAAGAACCGCTGCTTGTCGCTCTTTTGCGCAAGACAGTGGAAAAACTCTGGCCTGGCGACGCAGTGATGGGCGATTTCGTAGAGCGTGTCCTGCGCCCGCTTTCCGAAGAATTGGGGCATAAAGCCGCCAAAGGCGGTGAATTCGCCGCGCGCCACCTTGCTGAAGGACGGGAAAGCGTCGAGCGTTATCTCGCTGACCAGACGATGCGCGCCCACCTGCTCAACGGGTTGCTGCCGACCCTGCATGTGGCGCGGCTGCTCAAGGTGTGGAACGCGCCGCAATTCCGCGCCTATGATGACGCCATGCGCCGCGTGTTTATCGCCGGGTACATCCTGCACGACTATCTCAAACTTCCCGAGGTAGACAAGCAGCTGGAAGCCGCCGGCTTCAGCCACGATACCGCCGTCGGCGCGGCGCAAATGCCCACGCTGGAAGCGATTTTCCGCCAGTGGTGCGCCTACCTGAGGTTGGATGTTTTTCTGCAGCCAGTCGGCAGCGTGGACAGCCTCCTGCACGACCTGATTTACATTGCCAGCAACACGCAGGTCCGCTGGGGAACGCTGCGCAACCTGAGCCTGCTCAAACGCCTGACCCTTGGACCCACCCAACTCGACCTGGCAGAGCAACTCAGCCGCCTTTCCGACCTGCTGGCGTATGTCATTCAGACCCCACCGCAAGCAATGACGCAAAAAATTCAGAACGAAATCAACACCCTGAGCGGCGGGTTGGCGCGGCTGACCTATCACCACGTCTCCGAGAATCGCGGCGTGCTGACCAATTTCATCCACAACGCCGCGCTCAGCGCATTGACGCATGAATACCGCCAGCCGATTCTCTATGCCCCCAGCGGTGTGATTTACCTGGAGCACAAGAAAAACGCCCCGCCCCTGCCCGACAAAACGCAGGTCATTGAAGGCGTCATCGCCAAAATCAAAGAGACGGTGGGCAAGCGCCTGAAACAAAGCAAAAAAGGATTTCAACGCGATGGAAAGGGTATGAAATATGCAGCGTACTATTGGCTATTTTTTGACTTGCCAAGTTTCATAGATTTGGGATTAGAAGCGACTTTCAACACTATTCACGAAAATAAAGATTCTTCGGCAGGCAAACGCTTTGAGAAAATGGTCAGCGGCGCATGGATGGACGCGCGCGTTGACCTGGACCTGCCCGACAGTATCCGCGTGGACCAACTGGCAGAGTGGTGCTATCTGGCAGAAAAGCAAGTCGCCGAAGCGCTGCCTGACTTCGATACCGGCGCTTTTCTCTTGCAGGAAATGGGACTCTCGGATATCGAAAGCGATTTCCGCGCCGTGCCGCGCGACAACCGCGCCGGGGGCGTGGGCTACCACTGGTATTTTGCCGCCGGGCATTTCATCAAGCGCAATCCCGGCCTTTCGCCTGCCGAAGTGGAAGACAAAGCGCGCCAAATGGCAAAGCGGTTAGCGGATGCGGTCAGTTCCCATGTCATTCAGAACACTACTGGCACGTACACCGACTGGGACGACCTGCGCCTCTATGTCGAACGCACGCTCACCCTGGGCGGCGAAGCCAAACCTGAGCTGCGCGCCGCACTCCAAACCGAACTACACCGCTACGCAAACGCCAAACGCAAAGGGCGCGGCTCGACTCAAGTTTGCACCCTCTGTTCATCACCATACCGAGTAGGCGAACAACTTGAAGCAGCCATCCTTTTTGGGCCAGATGTGTATAGTAATAAGAGACCAGTCGGCGGCTCAAATGCAAAACGGGATATCTGCTCTATTTGCAGTATGGAGATGATGCTCCGCCAAATTTTGACGAATCGGTCATCAACAAGCGGGAAGAAATTCGAAGGGCGGCGCGTGCGCTATCTGTTCTTCTACCCAGTGTACTTCTTCACACCCGAAACGCTGGAAGTCATCCGCCAGGCGCACAGCCAGTTGAAACGGGTCAGTTTTACCGAGTTGATGCGCCAGTTGAATCAAAAGGGCAGCCAAAAGGGCAGCATGGATTTTTCTTCCGCTACCCTCCAGCGCCTGCAGGAGTTCATGCTCGATGCGCAACCAGCCGATCCCGACCAGGATCGCTACATTCGCCTGCATTTCCCGGAAAACGAGCCGGTCACCTTCTACTTCTTGGGTGTGCCGCCGCCCAGCCGCGACCCCAAAGACGCCGAATCCTGGGTACACCCGGCGCTGCTCAGCCTGTTGCTACCGCTCATGCTGGACATCAAGGTAGTATCGAGCGAATCGTCTTTGCCGCTGATGCTGGAAGCCAACGAAATCCCCGAAACGGTTTTCTTCGATGCGCCGCACGCCGCCATTCAGTACATCATCCAAAAACCGCGCATCAACGTGGATGAACTTCTTCCTACCCTACAGCGCATGTTGGCAGCGTATTTCATCCATGTGGATTCCAACGCCACGCAGGGCGCGGGGGGATTCGATTACCGCTGGCAGGATATTCCCGCCGCTGCCCGCCTGCTGGCGCAATCGCCGCTATATGCCTTTCACTATCTAAAAAAATGGCAGCGCAAACAGAAGATGGACTCCATCCCTGCTGGCAAAGCCGCCCAGTACCTTGCCTACTCTGAATACCTTTCAGGAGATAAAACCATGACCAATCACGCTCAAAAACTTGTCGAACTCTACCGTCAGTTCTATCGTGCCAAACGCTGGAACAGCAACAACATCCTCCAGCCGGTGACCAAGACCGCTCGCGTCATCCTGGACGCCGATGAGCGCCTGTTTAGCAACGAAGAAGCGTTGAAAGATGCAGTTTATGGCGCGCTTCACAACTTCATCGAACGGGCATACAAAGAACAACTGGCTTTCCCGCCCAAAGGTAGCAGGCGCGAGAGTCAACAGGAAGCCATGCGCGAATTCGCCCGCTACTTTGTGCAAGAGATTTTCTTCGGCGTCTTCCGCGGCGACAAAAGCGCCCTGCGCGGCAAGCAGCTGAACCTGCTCAAGAATGCCTGCGAGGTGATTTACCTGGATGAAGCCGAAAAAGACCGCGCTGAGCGGGAGGCGGTCGAAAACGAAGAAGCGGCATAGCGCGAGAGATTTATCTCGTAACATACCCAAAAGCGACATGAATGTCGCGCCACAGCATCATTAATAGGAGAAAAAATTATGTCCACTCTAAAACGCGATTGGTTCGTCCAGCAAGTTCCCGGCAAGCCGATGGGACGTTATGCCCACATTATCACTGTGCGCGTCACCGATTCCTATCCGCTCTTCCAAACCGACGGCGAACTGAACACTGCTCGTGTGGCAGCCGGCGTAACCACGACCGACCCGATGACACGCATCACCATCTTCAAACGCAAGCAGTCCACTCCTGAGCGCCTGATCGGGCGCGAACTTTTGCGACGTTACGATTTCATCAGCGGCGATGCTTACGATGAAAAGAAAAAGAATG
>JABWAU010000192.1 GCA_013360875.1 Anaerolineales bacterium
CTTGCCCTTCTTGTCCGCATACGAGATTTCGCACACTTCATCCGCTTCGAAGAAAAGGACTTGCGCCAAGCCTTCATTTGCGTAAATCTTCGCAGGCAGTGGTGTGGTGTTCGAGATTTCCAGCGTGACGTAGCCTTCCCACTCCGGCTCGAACGGCGTAACGTTGACTATGATCCCGCAGCGCGCATACGTGGATTTCCCCAAACAGACCGTCAACACCTTGCGCGGGATGCGGAAGTATTCGACCGTCCGCGCCAGCGCGAACGAGTTGGGCGGGATGACACATACGTCGCCGATGTAATCCACCATGGATTTGGTATCGAAGTTCTTCGGGTCCACGATGGCAGAAAAGACGTTCGTGAAGATCTTGAACTCATCCGCCACACGGACATCATAGCCATACGAGGAAACGCCGTAGGAAACGACTCCATTGCGGACTTGTTTCTCTTCGAACGGCTCGATCATTCTATGTTCCAGCGCCATCCTGCGGATCCAGTGGTCGGGTTTCAATCCCATGGTATGCTCCTCTAATTGAACCGCAAAGACGCTGAAAACGCAAAGAAAGTATTGTTCTTCGCGAAGATCAAAACATCTTTGCGCTTTTCGCGCCTTCGCGGTGAAAATCATTTCACAACAAACACAACCTGTGTAAGTCTGCCCGATTGTACTTCAACCCACCTCTCGTACAAATGACCATTGTATTTCAAAGCGACGCGATAGAATCCGGGCGGCAGGTCGCCCAGCGCGGCGTTTTCATCTCCACGCATCATATCCTTTGCATACGTCACGACATAATGCGATTTGATTTTGGGTCCGTTCTTATCGAGATGATAACGCGCGGTGAATTCGGCAAACACAAAACTGGAATTCTCGTCAAGGACGGAAAAAGCAATCGCTCCAAGTAAATTCCCATTTGCATCCTCGCTCGGCTTCAACCACAATTCGGGATTTTGCGTCGAGAAGTAATCCGTCCCATCTCCGCCTTTGCGGACTTCAAAATGCAGATGACTCCCTATCGCCACGCCGCTCTGCCCGACCTCGCCAATTAGATCGCCCGCCTTAACGCCATCCCCCGCTTGCACATTGAGCTTTGAGAGATGCGCATACAACGTGTACATCTCGTCCGCGTGACGGATAACGACCACGTTGCCGTAAAAATCCGTCCACGGACTATACACCGCTTCTTTATCCGGACCCGCGAACTGCACCGTCCCGTCCCCCGCGGCATGGATCGGCGTCCCGAACCTGTTCAGGAATTCGACTCCGTGATGCGGTTCGCGCGTCCCGTTTTGGGTGGAGCCGTAGCGATAGGTTGTATCAACCGAAGTGTTGCCGGGCGGAAAGATGGGATTCTGGAAGAGGAAGCGACCATCGGTGATGCAGAAATCCTCCACAAAGGGATCGCACGGAACTTGCGTCGCAGTCGGCGAGGGAGAAATCAACGTCGGGGCGATTTCGGTCGTAGTAACGACGAACGGCATTGTGGTTGAGGTTGGAAACGCCTCAGCCGCAGCGGGTTGAATAACAGGCGCGCAAGAGACAAGGAGGAGAATGAATGGAAGAAAAAAATATCTCATACACAAATTATGGACTCAGCCAGCTCGCTGGCGTCATTATGGGAGCAAGCTACCCGATTCCATATCCCTCTGGACTCAGCCAGCTTGCTGGCGTAGTTGCGGGAGCAAGCTCCCGACTCCATGATTTATATCCCACCCCTCTCCTTCATCACCGCCTGGATTTCCAGTTCGAGTTTATCGGCATTGAACTCCAGTTCCGCCAGTTCGTTCAACATCTTCTCCCCTGCCGACTTGTCCTCGAGCGAGTTGAGATTGATCCGCACGTTGTAACCTGCGGCGGTCAGCGCGGCGCGCGCCATTGCAAACCCGGACATGGCATCGCTGATGGCGTTTCGGAGTCCGTGCCTGGCGCATTTGATGGCAAGTTCCATCACCTTGACCGCGTCCTCCGCAACGCGCAACGGAACGCGCGCGGCGTTGAGAGTCGCTTTGATGATGGCAGATTGACGCGCTTCCTTTTGTTCGTCGGTTTCTTTTGGTAGTTTGAAGGTCGCCATCAACACCTCAAAGGAGGACGCGTCGTCGTCCGCGGCTTGCGTCAGTTCCTTGCGGAGTTTTTCCACCATGACGCGTATCGCCTGCATTTCGGCTTCGACCTCGGCATATTTCTTTTTTCCGATGGTCACTCCCGCGACCATCGCGACCAGCGCCGCGCCCATTGCGCCGGCGTATGCCGCGGCGGAGCCGCCTCCGGGAGTAGGCGTCGGGGCGGCTAATTCTTCGATGAAAGAAGCAGGTTTCGGGGAGTTCGAACCGTCGGCGGACAGGGCAGAGAAAAGCCTGGATTCGAGAATCTGCTCTTTGGAGAAGCCATCCAATTGGGTGTACCAAACCGCCGCATCCACCAGCGCCTCCTGCGGGATCAAGCCGACAAGTTCGCTGTGATGGATGCCAACGCCGTATCTTTGCGCTTCGCGTCGGATGAATTCGACGACGCGGGCGAGAGGCGTTTCGCGAAAGTTGGTGAGGTTCATCGAGACCTGCGCGCGTCCATCCACGAGCAAGCCCAATCCTTTGACGTAACGAAAGCCGCCCGATGAATGACGAATGGCTTTGGCGATCTTCTTCGCGATGCTCACGTCGCCGGTGGTGAGGTAGACGTTGAAGGCGATGAGCGGTTCACGCGCGCCGATGACTGTCGCGCCCGCCCGGGGCAGTTTGCTCGGACCGAAATCAGGCTTGCGATTCGGATCGGACTCGATCTCGGTTTTGAGCCCCTCGTATTGACCCTTGCGGATGTTCTCGAGGTTGACGCGCTCGGGACGCGTTGCCGCCGCTTCATACAAATAGACTGGAATGCCGAGTTCGTTGCCGACACGTTCGCCGAGTCGTTTGGCGATGCCAACGCAATCGTCCATCGTCGCGTTCAAGAGCGGCACAAACGGCACCACGTCCGTCGCGCCGATGCGCGGATGCTCGCCGGTGTGCTGATCGAGGTCAATGAGTTCGGCAGCGGTTTTGATGGCGCGGAACGCGGCTTCTTCCACGCCCGCCGGTGAACCGGCAAAGGTCAGCACCGTGCGGTTATGGTCGAGGTCGGAGGAGCGGTCGAGGAGTTTAACCTCGCCGACCGATTGGATGGCGGCGACGATCTGGTCCATCACTTCGGGGCGTCGCGCTTCGGAGAAGTTGGGGATACATTCGATGAGTGGGTTCATGGGCGTTGGGGAGAGGGGAGGATTGGAGAATTTGCGAGGGCAATTATAAGGTCTCTACGCGAGACTGTAAAATCGTGTTCTCTCCGTGCATCCGCTCGGTAAAAGACCCTAAAGGCTTGTCCTAAGCGCTTCGCAATCGAAGGGTTTCCTTCCCTGATAAGAACACGGTACGCAAGTCCTCGAGCAAATTTTGCGCCTGGGTTTGCCAGAAAAACCTTTAGAGAGTGTCTGAAAACTTTTGAAAAAGACCCTAAAGGTTTCCCTTGCAGGCTCAAACAGAGTTCAAGCAAGGCTTCCTTGCAAAATCTGCGCCTTTTT
>JABWAU010000076.1 GCA_013360875.1 Anaerolineales bacterium
CGTAGTACTGCGCCGCCCACATCTGGTGCTGGCCGACGTCCGAGCAGAGGATCGCCTCGCCGCCGGTGACGCTGCAGATCGCCTTCATGAGCTGCTGGGGCTTGATCTCGCCGTTGCCGGAGGGCTCGAGCCACCTACCCGCGGACTCGGCGAGCAGCTTCGTCGTCCGCCTACTTGGTGTTGCTCCGGATGGAGGTTGCCGCGTTTCACCCGCCCGCACGCTCTCGCGTGCGGGCGACTCGTCTCTGTGGCCCTGTTCCTCGCCTTGACCGCGGCGGCGAAGCCGCGGCTGCTGCGGTGCGTGGCGTCGGTGTGCTGCGCGTGACGCTGGGTGCCAACCTGAGCGACTACGATCCCAGCTACGGCGAATTCACGGTCCAGGCGCTGGCGCCCAGTTCCGTCGTCACCTACAGCGCCCTCGGGCAGAAGGTCGAAGTCGGTTTCGACAACGGCCTGACCGCGCAGACCTGGAAGGTGCCGGCTGCGGAGGCCCAGGCGGTGCGGGACCGGATCGGCCCGATCCGCAATGTGTCCGCGGATGTCCTGCTGCGGATCACCGGCGTGCAGCCCGGACCGGGCGGCGGCCGGATATCCACGGTGGTGGCCGACTACGAGCTACGCAACAACCAGGACGGCACGACGCTGGCGCGGGTCCGGGTGTCCCAGCAGTAAATCCCGCGCGCTGTCACGGCGCCGCCAGCAGGCCCGCCGCAGCCAGTTCTTCGCGCGCCGCCTGCAGGTCGGCGCCGAATGCCGCGCTGTCGAACAGTTCCGCGGCGACCACGGCGGCCGCGATGCGGCCCGCCGTGAGATCGGTCGGGTAGTGTACGCCACCGATCACGCGGCTCTGGCCGTAGGCGATGCCGCGGGCGAAGAGCGCATCGCGCTGCTGTGGCAGGAGGTCCGCCAGCAGGATGGACCACAGGTAGCCGCAGGCCGCGTGGCCGCTCGGATAGGAACCCTCGCTGACGTTGCCGATGACTTTTTGCGAGAAGGTTTGCACGCCTCCCACCACCGACGCGGCGAAGTCCGCGCCGGGCAGCGCCGTGGAACCTCTGCCCGTCGGTGCGGATGGCGCGGAGACGGTCCTTGCTCCGCCGCCCCAGCCCGGGTCATAGCGATGCCACCAAACGGGAACAAATACGGGTCCGGTGAAGACGCGGCGCGTGCGGTCGTCGTAATCCTTGTCGAGCATCGTCCACTCGAGCGCATCGTCGAACATTTTGCTTTTGACTTCCGGCGTGTCCGCGGCTTCCACCTGCGCCCAAGCTTTTTCCATGATCGCCTTGTAATAGTCCACGGTCTCGCGGCGGCTGAAGCCCTTCATTTTCTCGGACACCGAACGGACGAGTTTCACGGTCATGTCCTGCAAATCCTTGCGGCGGGTCTTTGCATTCGACCCCGCGCGGAATGCCTGGAGGAAATCCTTTTCATACCCGTGCAGACCTTCGGGAAGCGTTTCAATAACCTGGATTTGAAGCGGGTCCCGTTTAATGACCTGTGCCGCGCCCTTCTTGACCACGCCGAACAGGATCATCGTCATCACCTTGTCGAGCGGCTGCTCCATGAGGATCGCCGCCTCGACCGCCGTCAACCCGCGCTTGATCCCATGCCCTTCGATGGAGATCTTCGGCGGCATGTACTGTAATTTGCGGCGATTACCTGCAATGGCTGAAAGAACGGGAATTCCCAAAAACATGAAAGCAAAGAAACCGACGCACAGGAGATTGAAGATCGCATCCGCCGAGATCGAGAAGGACGGCAATTGCACGGTCACGATGCTGTCGGCAGGGACGTAACTCTTCGGGAACGACGCGCCGAACTCGTATCGCGTGTATCCGTTTGCGTTGGGGTTGATCCATGTGTACGTGATGCGACCCGACGAATCGAATCCCGTTTGCGGTTCGGTGGGGAAGCCCGAGGGCGAGGAATGCCAGCGCGGTTCCTCGGGCTGCACACCGGGCGGCAGGTGATAGACGACGGTGATGTCGGTATTCCCGGTGATCACATTCCTCTGAAAATACAACGGCGAGAAGACCGCGCTGGCGTATTCCGCGTCATTGTCGTCTTTATACAGGACTCCCGAAACGCGTCCGACGACGACGCGAACTGTTCCTGTTCCCCCGGGCGGAATCGCATACCGACCCATTTCCACGGCGAAGCCATCGCCCGTGCCTTGAAAGTCCCGCGAAATGGAAAGCGGATTCCCATTGATGCTGGCTTGGATGCTGTTGAAATCGAAATTCCTGTTCGGCATTCCCACGTCCACGAATTCGATGCGATGCCCGCCTGGCTGGTTGGTGAACGTGAGCAGATAATCCAGCGAACTCGTGCCGTCCGCATTCCAATAGACGTGCACCACCATTTTATCCAGGCTGAAGTAATAATCCTGCGCAAAAGCGGTCGTTGTAACGCTGAACGCGAGAATAACGACCAATGCCATCGCCAGAAGTTTATTCTTCATAACGACCCTCCAATCGTCAATCGAATCACCATTTCGGCTCTTCGGTCAACTGATACGTCGTCCCGCAATACGGACATTCCACGGTCGGCGCGCCGGCGATCATCTTGACGTTCTCCGCTTTCAACGCGCCGCCGCACGAACGGCATTTCAGCTGTTCAATTTTTGTCTCACCGGGCAAGTCAACCTTCATCGTCACCTGCTGGACGACCTCGGTTTTCGTCCCGCGCTGCGCGGCGTAGATCAACCCCGCGCCCCCCGCGAGGAACAACACACCGACACAGCCGAAGCCGAGTCCGAAGGTCAGCCAGTTGGAACTGCCCTGGGCGGAGGTCGAACCGATCACGCTCAATACGCCGTATCCGAACAGGCACAAGCCGACCAGGAAAAGTATCCCCGCGCCGATATAAAGAAGTGTTTTGCTCGCCATGCTGAATCTCCTGTCTTTATATACGAAGAGGGTAGCATCTTCGTTGGCAGAAAGCATGTGACTTTTGTCTCGAAATCTTCCTGTTTCTATCCAATTCCTTCTTCGGAGTTTGGCTTTATACTTGTTCCAAGTTATCGCGAGATTAACAGGTGAAAACATGACCCTCCAAGACCAATATAACCGATGGAAAGAAAGCACGCTCAAAAAGTCGCTGGAAAAATTCAAGGAAAGGAAGGAACGTTTCGAAACCTCCTCGGGGATCGAACTCCCCCGCCTCGCTCTTCCATCACAACCTGATTCCGTTTCAGACGCCTCGACATACGCTGAAAAACTCGGCTTCCCCGGCGAATATCCTTTCACACGCGGCGTGCAGCCGACGATGTATCGGTCACGCTTCTGGACCATGCGCCAGTATGCGGGCTTTGCCACCGCCGAGGAGACCAACAAGCGTTATCGCTACTTGCTGGCAAACGGACAAACGGGGCTGAGCGTTGCCTTCGACCTCCCAACTCAAATCGGGTACGATGCGGACGATCCCATCGCGCAAGGGGAGGTGGGGAAGGTGGGCGTTTCGATCTCGTCCGTGCATGACATGGCGCAGTTGTTCGACCAGATTCCACTCGAGAAGGTCTCAACCTCGATGACGATCAATGCGCCTGCGGGCATTTTGCTGGCGATGTACATTGCCGTGGCGAAGAAGCAGGGCGCGGACATGATGGCGCTGCGCGGCACAATCCAGAACGATATTCTCAAGGAATATGTGGCGCGCGGCACCTACATCTTCCCGCCCGCGCCTTCGATGCGCCTCATCACCGACATTTTTCAATTCTGCGCGAAGGAAGTCCCAAACTGGAATACGATTTCGATCTCGGGTTATCACATCCGCGAGGCGGGCTCGACCGCCGCGCAGGAGGTCGCGTTCACGCTGGCGAACGGCATTGCCTACGTGGAGGCGGCTCTGCGCGCTGGTTTGTCGGTGGACGACTTCGCGGGACAACTTTCGTTCTTCTTCAACGCGCACAACAACTTTTTGGAGGAAGTGGCGAAGTTCCGCGCAGCGAGACGTTTATGGGCGAAGATCATGCGCGAACGTTTCAAGGCGCAGAAACCGTCGTCGTGGCAATTGCGTTTTCACACGCAGACGGCTGGTTCGACCCTCACCGCGCAGCAGCCCGAGAACAACGTGGTGCGTGTGACGGTTCAGGCTCTGTCTGCCGTCCTCGGCGGGACACAATCCCTGCACACCAATTCGATGGACGAGGCGTTGTGGCTCCCAACCGAGAAGTCTGTGCGCGTCGCACTCCGCACGCAGCAGATCCTTGCACATGAATCAGGCGTAGCGGATTCGGTGGATCCGCTGGCGGGTTCGTACCTCATCGAATACCTGACCGATGAGATCGAACGCCGCGCCGAGGAATACATTGCCAAAATTGACGAAATGGGCGGCGCTTTGCAAGCCATCGAGAAAGGCTTCATGCAAAACGAAATTCAAAACGCCGCCTATGCCGCTCAGCAGGCAATCGAGAGGAAGGAGCAGATCGTCGTCGGTGTGAATGAATTTCAGGTGGACGAGGAATTGACGTTGGAACGTTTGAAGGTTGACCCCGCGATTGAATTGGGGCAGAGGGAGAGGTTGAAGAAATTAAGGGAGACTAGAGATCAGAGACTGGTGGAGAAGTTGCTTGGCAAGTTGAAATCTGCCGCGAGCGGCGAGGAGAATTTGATGCCGCTGTTCATCGAATGCGTCGAGAATGATGTCACGCTTGGTGAGATTTGCGGAGCGCTCCGCGGCGTTTGGGGCGAGTACGTAGCGGAGGGGTTTTAATGATGTCCGCATTGTCTCATGCAAAGATCAAACCAAACTTTGGCTCACCCGTTTTTAACGGGAAATCGGGTCAAAAGCGACCAAAACATGTAAACGAGGGAGGCTCATGTGTGATTTTTAAACAGACATTAGAGAACGTCCGCTACGCACGGAAGTTTTTGCACACTTTTCGTAGATGAGCCAACGAAGGGTATTGAAATTTCGGTAGCCGTAGTCGCGACGGTTGAGCATTCTGATTTTCAAGTTTACACCTTCGGCAAAGCCATTGTTGGAACGCCTGCAAGGTTTTGAAGGATGTGGCTTCGACTTGAGCAATCCAACCAAGCAGAGGTTTTTCAGCGGCTTTGGGTGTAAGGTTCTGGTTGAACAAATCGCGAAAGGCTTCTCTCAATTCGTAGCACGTTTTCAATTCAGGCAAAACCGCTAACAAGCCTGCTAATTGCTTTTCTTGTTCTTCGATCAGTTCTCGCGGTTCTTGACCAATAGCCAGCGACACCCTTTGAGCAGTTCTTGAGTCATTTCATCGGCGTCTCTCTGGATGGCGCGTCCACCATCTGGACAACCGGCAATGTGCATACGATTTCCAGATGCAGTTTCTCTTCGCCTATGAAATCAGACTTCACCACTTGGAGCCTTTGGGTGTCGAGCAATTTGTTGAGCAATTCCTTGTCGTTCATCGGAGGTCGCCTTTCTACTCCGACTGGATGATTGGCGTCAGCCTTCCCAAGTCGGGCAAACGCGCGTCGGGGGCGTTGATATCAACCAGCCCAGAATGCGCGTGGTTCTGCAAGCCGTGATAGCCTTGTCTGTCGCCCGCAAACATTCAATTCGAGATACGTAACTTGTTTCAGACCGTCGGCCTTGCTTAGTAATCTCATCCGCGGCTTGCTTGGACTGCGTTTTTATCAGGGAAGGAAACCTTTAGAGAGTGGTTTGAAATCTCTTAGAAAGTGTCTGAAAACCCTGCCAGATGTCATTTCGACAAGCCCTTTGACACGGCTTCGCCGCTCAGGGTAAACTCCGCGAGGAGAAATCCTGGCTCGGTGGGCAAAGGATTTCTCGCTGGCACTCGAAATGACAATGCCGGGTACACACCAGCCTCACTGATTTTGTTTTCAGACACTCTTTTAGGGCCTTTTATCAAGCGGACGTATGGTAGAGAAGTTTGGGATAATTCGCAGGCTTTTTGTTGGTTCAAAATCGGCGTAAGTCAATGACGATTGTCATATTGACTGAACGCCATTGGGGGAGTATGATTCGGCATACCCATCCCCCCTGGGGGGGGTAAGAGAAAGGCGGCGAGCCTTATCTATGGGTGAGAGGCGACTATGGAAAACGAAAACACACTCAGGCGATTGAAAACAGTGGAAGGACACCTGCGCGGCGTGATCCGCATGGTGGAGGAGGACGCGTATTGCATTGATGTGATCCGCCAGATCCAGGCGATTGAGGCTGCGTTGAACAAGGTCAGTTCGCGGATCCTGGAAGATCACCTGAATTCCTGCGTCATCACGGCGGTTCAGGGCAGCGACAGGAAGGAACGCGAACGCGTGTTGAAGGAAATTACCGAAGTGTTCGAGATGTCTACAAAAGTCTGAAAGTTTGATAGTCTCATGGTCTCATCGTAAACCATCAATCTGAAATCGTAAATCAAAAAAGGAGTACCTCCATGACAACAGTTACTTATTCCGTCCCCGCCATTCACTGCGGACACTGCACCCACACCATCGAAATGGAAGTGGGCGAATTGCAGGGTGTCCGATCTGTGAAGGCAGATTTGAACACCAAGAAGGTCGAAATCACCTTCGACGCCCCCGCCAGCGAGCAGAAAATAAAATCTTTGCTCGCCGAGATTAACTATCCTGCCGAAGGGTTGATCACGCTGTAGCGTAACCGACGTTCTCTAACGAGGGGGAGCGTTAGAGAACGCGCACTGCACATTGCAACCATATTATGAGCGATACAAAACAACTCACACTTCCCATCACCGGCATGACCTGCGCGAACTGTGTCGCCACGGTTGAGCGCAACCTCAAAAAACTCGACGGCGTGCAAAATGCGGTTGTGAATCTTTCCTCCGAGCGCGCCACAGTGGATTTCGACGCCGCCAAACTCAAGTTGACCGACTTCATCGCCCGCATCCAGCGCGCGGGATACGGAGTCGCCACCGGCGAGGCAGACCTCATCATCCAACGCCTCTCTGACGATAACGACGCCCGCCGCCTCGAAAACGCGCTGCTCAAACTCGAGGGCGTGCTGGAAGCGCAAGTCAATTTTGCCGCCGAAAAAGCGCGCGTCAAATATGTCCCCACGATCATCACGCAGGCGGAATTGCGCCGCGCGGTCGCTTCTGCCGGTTTCGAGGCAATCGAACTGGGCGGCGAAGCGGAAGACGCCGAAGCGAAGGCGCGCGAGCATGAGATCAACGAACAATGGCGGCTGCTCGTCATCGGTTTGATCTTCACCGTTCCCTTGTTCCTGTTTGCCATGGCGCGCGACTTCAACCTCCTGCCCGCCATGTTCTACGAGATGACTGCCATGGCAGGCATGAGCGCCACTCCCGCCCCGTGGACGAACTGGCTGATGCTGGCGCTCACCTTGCCCGTACAATTCTACGTAGGCTGGCAGTATTACGTCGGCGCGTTCAAAGCGCTGCGCAACAAATCCGCCAATATGGATGTGCTGATCGCCATGGGCACCTCCGCCGCATTTTTCTATTCCCTGCCGATTACCTTCGGCTGGCTGGAGGGACACGTCTATTACGAGACGGCGGCGGTCATCATCACGCTCATCAAACTGGGGAAGTTCCTCGAAGCCCGCGCCAAGGGACGCACCTCCGAGGCGATCAAAAAATTGATGGGATTGCGCGCCAAAACCGCCCGCATCATTCGCGACGGGATGGAGGCTGAGGTCCCTGTTGACGATGTGCGCGTCGGGGATCTTGTTCTGGTCAAGCCCGGCGAGAAGATTCCCGTGGACGGCGTGGTCGTGGAGGGGCACAGCGCAGTGGACGAATCCATGCTGACAGGCGAGTCGCTCCCGGTGGAAAAGAAGCCCGGCGACCCGGTCATCGGCGCGACGCTCAATAAACTGGGAATGCTCAAGTTCGAAGCCACCAAAGTCGGCAAAGAGACCGCGCTGGCGCAGATCATCAAACTGGTCGAGGACGCGCAGGGCAGCAAAGCGCCGATCCAAAAACTGGCGGACCAGGTCTCGGCGGTGTTCATGCCGATCGTGATCGTCATCGCGTTATTTACGTTTGCCGTCTGGTATTTCATCGTCCCGCAATTCACGGATTACCAATTCTCCAATCCTCCGTTCACTCACGCGCTGATTAACATGGTTGCGGTGCTGGTTATTGCTTGTCCATGCGCGATGGGTCTTGCCACTCCAACCGCCATCATGGTTGGGACGGGTAAAGGCGCAGAGGTGGGGATTCTTTTTAGGAACAGTGAAGCGCTGGAACGGGCGGGCAAGGTCAACGTGGTGGTTCTCGATAAAACGGGTACGATCACGAAAGGTCAGCCTGCTGTTACAGATGTGGTAGTAAATGGAAAGTGGAAAGTAGATGAAATCCTGCGCCTTGCCGCATCCGTTGAAAAGGGGAGCGAGCATCCGCTTGGCGAAGCCATCTGGGCGGAGGCGACGACTCGCGGACTCGCGCTGGCGGAACCGGCTGGGTTCAAGGCAGAGGCTGGGCATGGCGTGCAGGCTGAGGTCGAGGGAAGAAGCGTTGCGGTGGGCAATCTCCGCATGATGCGGGAGCGCGGATTCTCATTGAACGGTCTCGAGTCCGACGTCTCCCGTCTGCAATCCGAAGCCAAGACTGCCATGCTGGTTGCAATTGACGGCAGTGTGGCGGGCGTGATCGCGGTCGCCGATACGATCAAGGACGGCTCGAAGGAAGCTATTGACGAATTGCATCGCATGGGCTTGAAGGTGGCGATGATCACAGGCGATAACCAGAAGACCGCCGAAGCGATCGCAAAACAAGTTGGCGTGGATACCGTGCTTGCAGAAGTTCTCCCTGAAGGCAAATCGTCCGAAGTGAAAAAACTTCAATCCTCCAATTCTCCGATCCCCAATATCGTCGCGATGGTCGGCGACGGAGTCAACGACGCCCCCGCGCTCGCTCAAGCCGATGTGGGCATTGCAATCGGCACAGGCACGGATGTGGCGATGGCAGCCGCGCCCGTGACCCTGATGAGCGGCGACTTGCGCGGCATGGCGCGTGCGATCCACCTCTCGCGCAAAACGCTTCGCACGATCAAACAAAACCTGTTCTGGGCATTCTTCTACAACGTCATTCTCATCCCCGCCGCCGCGCTCGGTTATCTGAATCCCATGCTCGCTGCCGGGGCGATGGCGTTCAGCAGTGTGTTCGTGGTGACAAATAGTTTGAGACTTCGAAAAGTGAAGGTGTAGGAAGGTACATAGGTACACGGGTATACAGGTATACAGGTGTGTACTTGTGTACCTGTATACTTTGTGTACTTTGTATCCCCCAGTCAGCCAGATTATTGGATCTGCCCGCGAATCTCGCCGCCCGGGAAATCACCGGGTCCCGTATTGGGCGGAGCAACCCCGTCGTTGGTGTGAACGTTCACGTAGGCGCTGCCGCTTCGCATGGCATTCAACACGTCGTCGAGCGACATCCATCCGCATCCGTTCCCGTTGTCGGGCGTGGTGATCGTTCCTTCCGCGAGGACGCCGTCAAACCGCCCGCTGCCCGGCGAGCCGACAAAAAGGGTGACTCCCACAGGCCCATTCACGCCCGCGGGCGCGCAATGGATGTGCGCGGCGGCGACGTTCTCGATGTTGGCAACGATCAATTTATAACTGAGTTCCCCGCCTTCCCGACTCAATTGGAATTTGGCGAGCCCGCGCGCATTCGTGTCACGCTCCGGGACTTCCTCGCCTCCGCTGAGCGGGACGGCAAAATTCCGCCCTTCGGCGGGGCTGGCATACGCCGCGCTGGCGGCGGCGAGCAAAACCAGAATCATCGTCAGGGAAACCAAAGTCTTTTTCATGGCATTGTTCCTTTCCTGCAAATGACATCGTGCGACAGTAAACGGACACTCTCAACAGGACGATCCGACATTTGTCGAGTTTGTTCACGTCACCTCCTTTCCATGCCGTTGTGAAGATGCGTCTCGCGGCAGAGCATTGGACTCGGACCGCGCTTCATCAATTAATGTACGCCCGAAGATCGCCGTTTGGATTAAGAACGTCGTTAACGCAAATGGTATACTGGCTCCCATGCCCCGATACTATACCCTCGACGAAGCCAATGAAATGTTGACCGTCGTCCGCCCGATGATGGAGGAGTTGATGGAGATAGGAAGGCGCATCCGTGAGCGCCGCTCTGAAATATGGGAAATGGCGGAAAAGGCGGCGGGGAACGGCGGCAGTTCGACCCTGAACAAACTCCTGCCCGATTTCGACAGATTGTACGTGTTGCTCCACCGCCTGCAGGATATGGACGTGGAGGTCAAAGACGCGACGATCGGTTTGGTGGATTTCCGCGCTTTGCGCAATGGCAGGGAGGTGTACCTGTGTTGGAAATACGGAGAGGGAAGCATCCAGTTCTGGCACGAGTTGGACGCGGGCTTCGCGGGGCGCCAGCCCATCGAGACATTCTGAATATTCCGCAGGTTTGATCGGGCTGCCTCTTGGCAGTCAATTCCATAAATTATTCATTCAGGAAGGCTTATGAACAAAGGCATCTGGAGCGGCGTCGCCGCGTATGCGCTGTGGGGTTTCTTCCCGATTTATTGGAAGTTGTTGCAGCACGTCCCAGCCCTGCAATTGCTGGGGCATCGCATCGGCTGGTCTTTTATCCTGCTGACGCTTTACATCCTCGCTTCCCGCCAATGGAGGGATTTCCGCTCGGTGGCGTTTCAGCGTAAAACCATCGGCATTTATTCGATTGCGGGTGTTTTGCTCTCGGTCAACTGGCTGATCTACGTCTGGGGCGTGAACGCGGGATTCATCGTCGAAACGAGTTTGGGATATTTCATCAACCCGCTGCTCAGCGTGTTGTTCGGCGTGGTCTTCCTGCGTGAGCGCCTGCGACCCATGCAGTGGGTTCCGGTTGGGCTTGCCGCCGTCGGCGTGATCTATCTCACCGTTACCTACGCCCGCCCGCCCTGGATCGCGCTTTCGCTGGCGGTCACGTTTGGGTTGTATGGGTTGGTGAAGAAACTTTCGCCGCTCGGCTCGGTCTACGGGCTGACGCTCGAAACGGGTATCGTCTTTCCGCTTGCGCTGGCGTATCTTGCCATCCTTCAGTTCAACGACGCGGGCGCGTTTTTGCGCGACGGCTTGAGGGTTGACCTGCTGCTCGTCGGCGCGGGCATCGTCACCACCATCCCGCTGCTCATGTTCGCCTCCGCCGCAAAGCAAATTCCGCTCAACATGGTCGGCGTCCTGCAATATCTTGCCCCGACGATCCAATTTCTCATCGGCGTTTTCATTTACCGCGAACCGTTCGATCACACCCGCCTGATCGGCTTCGGCATCGTCTGGCTGGCGCTCGTCATTTTCTGGGTCGAGAGCATCGTCGCGCATCGCGCTCTCATCCAAGCCATCCCAGAACCGGGAGAGGGATGATGAAACTGCTCTTCATCGGAGGCACGGGCATCATCAGCTCCGCATGTTCCGAACTTGCCGTGCAGCGCGGTCACGAACTTTTTCTTTTGAATCGTTCGCTCTCGAAGAAGATTCCCCCGCCGGCACATGCGACCGTGCTACAAGCGGATGTCCACGCCGATTCATCGCTTCTTTCCTCGCTCCTGGCTGGTCACCGCTTCGACGCAGTGGTGGACTTCGTGGCATTTTTCCCCCGCGATATCGAACGCGACCTCCCCCTTTTCCGCGATAAGACCGACCAGTTCGTGTTCATCTCCTCCGCCAGCGCGTACCAGAAGCCGGTGAGAAACTACCTCATCACCGAAGAGACTCCGCTGGAGAATCCGTTTTGGGAATATTCACGCGGCAAGATCGCCTGCGAAAATTTGCTGATGAAGGAATATCGCGCCAGCGGATTCCCCGTCACCATCGTCCGCCCCTCGCTCACCTACGCACCCTTCCAAATACCGCTTTGCACGGGCAGTTGGCAGCATCCCTGGACGTTGATTCACCGCATGAAGCAGGGAGAACCGGTCATCGTTCCCGGCGATGGCACGTCCCTGTGGGTGTTGACCTGGAACGCGGATTTTGCCGTCGGCCTGCTCGGCTTGCTCGGAAACAAAAACGCCATCGAAGAGGCGTTCCATATCACCTCGGATGAAGTGTTGACCTGGGACCAAATCTATCTCGAAGTGTACGACGCGCTGGGGCTCGAACCGAATATCGTTCACATCCCCTCGGATTTCATCGCGCGCTTCGACGATCACGCTGTCGGAAGTTTGATCGGCGATAAAGCCAACAGCGTGGTGTTCGATAACAGCAAGATCAAACGCTTCGTCCCGGAGTTCGATTGCAAAGTGAAATGGAGCGATGGTGTGCGCCGCGCGCTGGCCTGGTTCGAGACGCATCCCGAATTCCAGACGGTTGACCGGGATGCCGTCCGGCGATGGGATACAATCCTGAACGCCTATCAAAAGGCTTTTCGATGAAGACCGCCCAGACGACGGCGAATTGGTTATAATCGCGAAAATTTATCAAGGAGCGTTACCATGAATATCGCAATGTGGAAAAAAGCGTTGAGCGTGATCCCGGAAGTTTCCAAGGAGGAATGGGATCGCCTCGACGTGATCTCGAAATGGCTGATCTCCACCCGTGCAGCGGTTCTCATTATGACCTTTATCTCTGCGGCTCTCGCGGGACTTTTCGCCTGGCGCGACGGGTCGTTCGATTTCCTTCCCTGGCTTGCGCTGGCGTTCGGTCTCATCATGGCGCACGCCAGCAACAACATCTTCAACGATTACACCGATTTCGTGCGCGGGGTGGACAAGGACAACTATTACCGCAACATCTACGGCGCGCAGCCCATTGCCAGCGGTTTGATGACCCAGCGGCAACACCTGACCTATTTCGCCGTCACCGCCCTGATCGCCCTCGCCCTGGGCTTGTACCTGATCTGGTACGCGGGCTTCACCCCCACCGCCTGGATATTGCTGGGACTCGGCGCGTTCTTCCTCCTGTTCTACACCTGGCCCCTCAAGGGCATGGCAATGGGGGAACTCGCCGTGCTGATCGTCTGGGGCCCGTTGATGATCGGCGGCGGATACTATGTGTTGGCCCGGCAATGGAGTTGGAACGTCGTTTTGGCAAGTCTCCCGTATGTGTTTGGCGTCACTACTGTCATATTCGGCAAGCACATTGACAAACTCGACATGGACAAGGAGAAGGACATTCACACCCTGCCGGTCGTAATCGGCGAAAAAGCCTCACGTTATGCAGTGCTGGCGATGATGATCGCGCCTTATGTCTTCACCGTGTACCTGATCGCGGTCAAATTCTTTACGCCGATCATGCTGATCGTCTTTTTTGCGATTCCCTTGTTCCTGAAGGTCTATCCCGTCTTCCTCAAACCCAAGCCGAAGACCAGGCCCGCGGGACAACCCGGTTGGCCCCTCTATTTCGTCGGGTATGCGTTCTACAATAACCGCAGGTTCGGCTCGCTCTTCATGTTCGGCTTGTTGCTGGACGTTGCACTTCGGTTGATTCCGTTCACGCAGAACTTCTGGCGATAGGGCTTTGCAAAGCGGCTTTACGCGGGCAGGCGTTCCCTGCCCGTGTGTGTTTAAATCCGGCACGAGGAATCGGAGGATGGTTTTGGTTGTATAATTTTACACAATCAGACCTTGAAAATCGGCATTTGCCGTTCGACCGACCTTATAAGGAGAGAGTGATGCGCATCAACTTCGCAATGTGGCGGAAAGCCTCGTGGCAACTCATCAAGATGGACGATAAAAAGGAATGGGACGCGCTCGACGTCGTTTCCAAATGGTTGATCGCCACCCGTTCCGCGGTGACGCTGGTCACCGTGTATTCCTGCGTGATTTCGGGCATCCTTGCCTGGCGCGACGGTTATTTCTCGTGGGGTCCTTTCCTCGTCCTCACCCTGGGCTTGTTCCTCGCGCACGGTACGAACAACCTGCTCAACGATTACACCGATTACAACCGGGGACTCGACAACGGGAACTACTTCCGCACGCAATACGGCGTCCATCCGCTGGCGCAGGGTTTCTTCACCAAACCGCAGCAACTGAGATGGTTCGTCGTCAGCGGCGCGCTTGCCGCCCTTGCAGGCGTTTGGGCTCTTCTCAATACCTCGTTCGACCCTGTCGTCATTGCCCTGTTTGCGTTCGGCGCGGTGGTTCTCCTTCTTTACACCTATCCCTTCAAATATTGGGGTATCGGTGAGCTGTCCATCTTCCTGATATGGGGACCGATCATTATCGGCGGCGTTTATTACGTCCTCGCCCTTGTGAGCGGACGGGAAATCGTCATGTCCAACGTGTGGAACGCGGTGCTGGCGGGCGTGCCTTATGGTTTGGGCGTTGCCAGCATCAACGTTGCCAAACACATTGACAAACGCGAAGACGACAAAGCGCGCCGCGTCGGCACATTCCCCGTGCGCGCGGGCGAAGCCGTTGCCCGCCGCGCAGACCAGGCTGCCCTCGTCGCGATCTACGCCGTGATCCTGTACCTCGTATTCGTCGCGCATTATTTCACGCCCGCCATACTGATCGTCTTCCTTGCCTACAAGGACGCCCTCAATTTCTTCAAAGTCTTGAACAAACCGAAACCCGAAAAGGCTCCCGAAGGCTGGCACGCCTGGCCCGTGTGGTTTTCGGGATTTGCCTTCCAGCACAACCGTCAGTTCGGCGGTTATATTTTGCTGGGCTTGCTCATTGACGCGCTCCTGCGCATATATCTTCCCAACTATTGGGCGCTCTAGCCTACTTCCACTTCTTTGACTTCCAACCACGCGGGTTCGGGGTTTTCCAAAACGCCGAACCCGATCCTTCCTTCGGGGGTGAACGCGGCGTATTGATTGTCAATCCAGATGACCAAACCCAGCGGCGGATTCGGCCTCACAACCGACTCGAACACCCGAACCTCATCCACGTCGAAGGAGACACGGTTCGGACTCCACTCGAGCCTGTATCTGTGCCATTGGGTTGGATCCACGCCTTTGCCCTGAACCCCGTCAACTTGCCGATGCGCTTTGGACTCAGCCATCTTGCTGGCGGCATTATGGGAGCGAGCTCCCGGACTCCACAATTGAACTCCATCCTCCGCAACGATCTGGCTCATTAACCGCCGCGTCCACTTGCGCGAGAAGGGGAGCGCCATCCCTGCAAGGATCAGCAAAGGATGAAACCTCGGAGCGCGAAAGGATTGGGCTAAAAAACCATTCGCCGCTGGTTGAGTAGCCGAAGGCGTATCGAAACCAGGAGGTTCCTTGAACGACAAATAATTCTCTTCCGACGCCCCAAAAAACCAGACCGCGTTCGGCAGGGCAGGGAGGCGGAACGGCTTGCCGCCAAAACCGATTGATAACCCGAACGGATCGTTCCACAATCCGAATCCCCAGGTTCCGGGGATGGTGTCGCTCGAAGTCCGCGCGGACAGGCTGAGGCTAGTTTCGAGCGGATGTGAGGGACCTTTTCCGAAGCGGTGAAGGAAGAGTCGCCTCCTCGGAATTTGCGTATAGTCATCAAGTTGGGCAAGGCGGTATGCATCTGCTTTTCCAGGAGAAATCACCAAGCGATAGTGCAAAGAACTGCGCGAAATCTCTTCGACGCGTGAACCATGCGTACAGAGCGGAGTCAGTTTCGTGTAAACCATTTTCGTCCCAACGTGAACAAACCGATGGTAACCCAAACGGCATTGAGACCCGTCGTGGCGTACGCGCCTAAAGCAAGCGTATAAATGACGAGCAGGACCCCTGCAAAGATGTTGATACCCTGAAACAAAAGCGAATCGCCCTCGGTCTTCTTCGCAGAGACCAGCGCATACGCAAGCAGATACAGGACCGAACCCGTCCAGCCGAGGATGTTGATGAGAGGGTTTGTAGGCATGGGACTCCTTTGGGGAAGAGTGAATGATGAATTATGATGGATGAATTTAGAATTGATAGCCTCTTGCCTTCCAATATTGCCAGTCCTCGATGGCTTGTTTGGTTTCTTTATCCCCTTTCAATGGCTTGAGTTGCGTGAGCGGAACGCCCATTTTGCGCCCCATCCATTCGATGCGGACGAAGAAGTCGCCGCCGAGATTCTCGTCTGCGTCTATCAATTCAAGGACAGTCACTTTTTCACCTTTGCGGAGTGGGGAGACTTCCATTTCCTCGATACATTCCGCGTCAAATGGACATGCAAGGTTATCTTGCAAATAGGTCAGCCAGCCGACCATGACTTCTTCACTGCCGTAGGCATCCACAGTGACTTCATTGGCGATGCGTTCTTCACGCGCTTTATTTTCGGGGATGCGTTTCATCTTTTGTCTCCCGGTGAACCGTCCACGAACCCTTCGACAGGCTCAGGGCAAGTTTTTCACGAATAAATGAACCGATGGTGGGCGTGTTCGATTATTCGTGGTCGTCATTCGTGGATGGTTTTCGTCTTGCGCGGCTTTGCGATGCTCGATCAGGTCAAGGTAGGTGGAGGAAAGCCGCCGTCCTGAGCTGACAGGTTGACTGGCGAAGCCGTATCGAAACCCTGTCGAAGGGAAGACTTTCATGGTTGCCTCTTTTTGTATTAAACCCGTTGTGTTCAATTCTACAACAAATCGTATTCACAGGAGTATAATGACTTTGCACGATCATCCTCCGAACAGGGACAGAGCCCATGACCAAACTCTTCTTTGCAACCGACATTCACGGTTCGGACATTTGCTGGAGCAAGTTTCTCAATGCGGGGAAGTTCTACGGGGTGGATGTCCTCATCCTCGGCGGCGACATGACGGGCAAGGCGGTGGTGCCGTTCATCCATCAGGGCGGAAAGAATTACAAGGTCACGTTACTCGAACAGGAATTCCCGATCACGAATGAAGACGAACTTGCGGACATGATCAAGCGCGTCCGCAGCCGCGGCTATTACCCCTATCTCACGAACCCCGACGAGATCGCTGAACTCGAAAATAACCCGGAACGCGTGCATCGGATCTTTGCGAGCGAAGTCCTCAAGGTCGTTCAGCAGTGGATGGATCTGGCGGACAAAAAACTGGACGGCGCCGGCCTGAAGGTGTATTGCTGTCCCGGCAACGACGATATGAACGAGGTGGATGAGATCGTTCGCGCGAGCCGGAGCGTGATCCACGCCGAGGGGCAGGTGATTCCCCTCGACGGAGTCCACGAAATGATCGCCTCGGGCTGGTCGAATCGGACGCCCTGGGATACGCACCGGGAGGAGGATGAGGATCAACTCAAGGTCCGGTATGAGGCGATGATCTCCCGACTCAGGAATCCGCGTAACGCCGTCTTCAACATCCACGTGCCGCCGTATAAGTCGGGACTCGACGAAGCGCCGGAACTGGACGAGAACCTGCGTCCCAAAATGGCAGGGCAGGCGCTCAAGCCCGTCGGCTCGACCGCTCTGCGAAAAGTCATCGAAGAGTCCCAGCCTCTGCTCGGCTTGCATGGACACATCCATGAGGGACGCGGCGCGGCGCGCATCGGCAAAACCCTGTGCATCAACCCCGGCTCGATGTACGAACAGGGGACGCTGCTCGGCGCGCTCGTGGTCCTGGGAAACGGGAAGATCGAAAATTATGTGTTGACAACAGGTTAACTTTTTTGGGTGTTGCGTGTTATGAACTGTGGTGTACCGCGAAATTCAATTCGCCCTGGCGAGGCAGCGAGATACACCCCGCCGTACTCAATCCATTGAAGGAGGTTCCCCATGAGTAACTTGTTCGTGCGTAAGGCGACCGGCCTGGTGCGTTCGTGGTCGGTCATGGATGCGTTCGTTTACGCGTTCTTTTCGATCAACCTCATCACCCTGGGGCTGTATATATTCAGCCAGATGTACTTCTTCCAGGGTGGGTTGGTGTCCTCGTTGATCGTCAGCGCGAT
>JABWAU010000077.1 GCA_013360875.1 Anaerolineales bacterium
AGAAGATGTATCATAGGTATTTGCAGTTCTTTCCTTTAGAACTGTTATTAAGGTGCTTGCAGTTTTTCTGTTACAGAGGTTATTGCAGTTTGCACCTACTCTTTTGTAGTTTTTTACAAGTTCTTTCAAACCATCTTCAATGCCAACAATGTCGCTTTTTTGTCGCCAATGGTTCTTTGTTGGGAAAAGCAAAAATTGTGTCTCTTCTACGCTTCTTAAGTTTTCGGGGGAATCCGCTAATTCTTCGTCAAGTGAATATTCTTTCTTGAGAACATAAGGTTTTCCTAAAGAAAGTTTCTTTTCTTTACACAAATCCTGATACTTCACATACATGCCTGGGAATTGGTATTTCGCCCTTGATGCTAACCCTTTTCCCATAACACCAACACAGTTGACACTTATTGTCAAAGTTTGCATTTGGGAAAAAAACATGTCGCCATCAACAAGACTTAAGTTGCTTGAAAGTGCAGTGCGCCAAACAGGTTGAAAAAACATATGGGGTTCTGGAATAATATCAACCTTTATATCTGGGTAATTTATTTTGATGTACTCAGCAACTTTATGGTTTAGTACATAAATACCTTGAATAAGCTCAGGAGGAATTCTATCAGGCACTAAACATTCAGCCATTATCTTTATCTTTGAACCATCTTCATTTGACCACCATTCAAGCTGAAAATTCTTCTGTATTTCCTTCATCCTTTTTAAACCAGCATCACGTGAAAGTATTTCGGATTGCCATGACCTAGCATTGCCAGTGGTAATATAGATATCCTTGTTATTCATAATAACAGGGCTGAAACAAATCACAATAATTTCTGTTTGCTTTACAGGCTTTTCCCTCAAGACTCTGTAGAGCATCGGATTTCTTGGGTTGAAATACAGGTTGGCAAACTCCCAAAGCGATTTTCCGTCTGGAGTAGTTCTTTCTTTTCTTGCTGCCACAATCTGGTTGTCATATATTCGAGTAGCGCCTACTCCGCTATTTTCAATTTGAGCATGCGACAATACACCTGACTGCATTATTGAAGCCAGGTTGCTTATATGTGTAATATAGTAGAGACCATTAATTCCTAAATCCATATACACCTACCTAGAATCCCAACTCCTTCAAATTCTGCTCCTTACTTCTCTTCTCCTTCCCTCCCAACAACTCCTTCCAAAACTCCTCATCATACCTGCGTGACCGCACAGGCAGCGGCATCGGGACACCCCAACCGAGCAACAAAACCTCCTCCTTCGGTTGGAGCCGCGCCAGCATGCCGCGCAAAGCCTCCCGCCCCGCCAGACCCGAAAGCACGGCATGGATATCGTCCTCGTCGCCGAGCCAGCCGGAGATGCGCGTCCCCAACTGCGACATCACCTCGTCATAGATTTGCGACGGGCGCTGGTCCACGATCAACAGCGTCACGTAATACTTGCGCAGTTCGCGGGCGATGGTCGCAAAGGTCGTCTGCGCCGCCATCTCGCGGTTGAGCAGTTTGTGCGCCTCCTCAACAACAATAATCAATTGACGCGGCTCCTCTTTACCATGCGTTCTGAACGCGTTGGTCTTATCCTCCCACGCGTTGCGGATCTTACGCGTCAGCAGGTTCGACACCAGCAGGTAATCCAAATCAGTTTCGTGTTCGCCAAACGACAAAATCACATGCTGTCCGTTCTCCAGCGATTGAATGATTTCCTTCACGCTGTCCGCCGCGGGCTTCTCCACGATATACGGCTTATCGAACAGGCGGCTCAATTTCTCGTAAAGGGCCTCCGCCGCCATCACATTCACGCCGTTCTCATTCGCCCACGCCGCCACGCTGTCAGGATGCGGCACCTTTTTCGTCTTCCCCTTTTCGTCCTCCACCTCGATCTCTTTGCGATTCATCGACTTGAACTGCGTGAACCAATCCCGCCCGAACGACCCATACAACGCATTCAGAGTCGTCGGTGTGGTCTCGCGCAGGTTCAATGTACGCGTCAATGTTTCGATATCGGATGTGGTGATGTCTCCCGTGGAGATCTCCAGATTAAAATCAGGGACCTGCCCCCTGATGGTGGATCCTGCTCCCAAGCCGACGATTCGCACCTTCGACTTGAATTTGGTCTTCAGTCCCGTCACGGCTTTTTTCGTGTCTGACGCCACATCGTCAAAGCCATACTCGTTGTGCATATCCAGCACGAACACCGAGGCCTTGTTGTAATGCATCAACCCCGCCAAAACGAGCCGCGTCAAAAACGACTTGCCCGTCCCCGTCGCCCCGAACACCCCCGACGACCGCTGCACGAACTTCTCCATGTCGATGCAGACGGGATGTCCCTGCTCGCGCGTATACCCGATGATGAAGTTGCCCTTCTCGTTCGGGTCACCGAAGATCTCGGCAATGTCACCTTCATTCGCCAGAAACACCTGTGCATGATGCGGCGGCACATTCTTGACAGGCAATATGCGCGGCGGGTCTTTCAATCCTGCGTCAATTTTTCCCTGCCATTGCTTATATTCAGGCGTCCCCAACTCGGGACCCACCTCCAGCATCAAATTCGGCAGCACTTCGAGATTGGCGTACAACGCTTGTTTATGTAGAGCCTGCGAGATATGCGCAGGGAAGCGTCCCTCCATCTGCTCATCCGCAAAGCGCGGGTCCGTCGCACCGAGGACGATGTCCGTGACAATGCCATAATAATTCCACTCCCCGCTCTGGATCACCACAAACGCCCCCTCCTGAATCTCCTGCGGCGAGACCGTGAGCCGCACACGGAAGTTTTCCTTCAGCCCGCCGCCTACGAGATAGCCAATCTTTGTTCTGTCCATAATTACCTCTTTTTAAGAACCCTCGCTGGTTGAGTAGGGCTGAGCGTTCGTTCCAAAGCCCGTATCGAAACCAGCCGTATGCAAAAGAAAACCTGTTACAAAATTTCTCCTGTAACTGTTGGTTTCGATACGAGCGGGAAAATCGCCCGCTCTACTCAACCAACGGGTACTCCTTACACACTCACATCACTCAATGCCCCTAATACACTCATCAGTGTCGGGTAATCATCCCGCAACAATGCGATCACTTCATGCGTCGCTGCTTCTTTCCACATTCCACTTTCCACTCCTCTTGCGCTGCTTGCCTGCTGTAAATGTGCTGCGATCACTTCCCCAACCGGGATGTCCTTGTTATTGATCATATGCCTGAAATACCCAAATTTCTCCGTGAACCGCGCAATATCCTTGTCATCACACAGATAGATCACATCCAAACTCAATGGCGGACGCGGCGGAAGCAGATGATAAATCTTCCCGTCCTGCTCATACCCCACCGCCAGCACGGACATCTCCACAGGCACGATGCGCCGCTCGCGGTTGTCGCGCATTACCTCCTCGCTGACGTGATCTGCCGTAACAAGTTGGCGCACCAGCCCGTCATCCTCTATGTGAATATCGTAAATGATCCCGAAGATCTGGTAGCCGTTTTCGAGCGGAGCGCGCACCAGCGCCCCAAAGGAGGGAGCATTCAACTGATTCACACGGCAGCCTGCAATGAAGCCTGTTGTCCCTGCACGAAGCAGGCGCCCGATTTCGATTGCCTGGGTCATTTTCCATACCTCTTTCTGCCGCTGGCGAGGGCATCCTTGCCAGCCTGTTTATGAGAAGGATCGTCGGTTTCTTCACCGTGTCGGCTGAGTTCCATCGTAAGCAGCTGTTCGATTTGTTGTTTTTCTTCGTTCTTCACCACTGCAATTTCATGTGCGCGATTGAGCAGGTAGGGATAGGGCTTGCTGCCCATCATTTTGCATTGTTCTACAAGCACCGCATGCAGCAAATTGAGTTTTTCCTTATCATCCACCACCCACTTGGGGACTTCGACGCGCACGGGCCAGGGATGTCCTTCGGTTCCCACATTCAAATAGAAAAAATGCAATTCCAACACGCCCTTGTAGTTTTTCTCCGAACTCGATTGGATCCTGAAGACCGCCGAACGATGACCGGGCTTCAGCAATGGGTTTTCCCGCTCGCCATACAGCCATCGGTCGCTCACGCCGCGCAGGGGATGGAACACGCGCAGCTTTTGCATCTGCTCCTGGTCCGCCATTGCGATCTCGAGCAGACGGACGACCAAATCCGCGGAGGGCTTATCCACGTAGCCCGCTGTGACGACGCCGCGCGTTTGCAGGCGTGAGAGGATGGTTTTGTATCTATCCACGAATTCACTATAAGCCTGCGCGTCGTCGCCTTTAGCGCCCCACAACTCGATGGGACCGTCGGTGAACGTGACGACCTGTCCCTTGATGCCTTTGGACAACTTATCCAGTTTTTCGCGCTCGGCAAGGTCGCGTTTGAGGGCAACCATTCCATCGGACATGGGAACGCCGTTCGGGAACAGGTCGTCGCCGAAGAGCAGTTCGCTTTCGGTGGTGATCTCGGGAGCCTCGCCGGAGTTCAACTTCATGATGATCGCGCCGACGTTCACCAGGCCGAACTGCACGGAAGCATGACGGTCGGGGTTGATTTGCGAACCGTCGGCCGCGATGAGGGTCGGGGAAACAGGAGCAGGCTGAACGTCGAAGGAAGAAGCGATGTTTTCGGTCAGCGGGTAGGCGCATCGGAGGTTCGGGTCAACCGCTTTGGCCGAATCCACTTTATTCCGAAGGAACTCCGGATTGGACGCGTAAAGGTTCAGCAATTCACGCGCTTTGACGCGTCTTTCTTCGAGGGTCTTCTTTCTCTCCCGCGCGCCTTTGCCGATCTCCTGTATCTTTTCGTAGATTTGCTGGTAATCTATGGGCATAGAACAAATGTGTTAGGATTGTACAGGCAAACGGGCGAAATTTCAAGAACCGGCGCGGAACTTTTGGGGGCGGCGGGCGTCTAACCAGCGAGGAGAATCATTCTCGACAAGGAGTAAACATGAAAACCAAATTGTATCTCGTTGCCGTGGTTGCCCTGCTTGCGCTCGTCGTCAGCGCCTGCGGACCGACCACCATCAACCAACAGGCTTTGCCGCCCCAGCGCACCGTCAGCGTAATGGGTTCGGGCATGGCTTACCTCGTGCCGGACATCGCCTACATTTACGTGGGCGTGCATACCGAAGAATCCAGCGCTGCGGACGCCGTGAAAGAGAACAATGCCCAAACCCAGAAGGTGATCGAAGCCCTCAAGAAGTTCGGCATTGATTCGAAGGACATCCGCACGACCAACTTCAGCATCTGGCCCCAGGAACGTTACGACCCGCAAACGGGAGCGTCCACCGGGCAGAAGACCTACGTGGTGGATAACACCGTCTACGTCACCGTGCGCGACCTCGATAAACTCGGCGACCTGCTCGATACCGTCATTGCGGCGGGCGCGAACACCGTCAACAGCATCCAATTCGACGTTGCTGACAAGGATGCCGCCCTCAAGCAAGCCCGCGCCGACGCCGTGAAGGACGCCGAAGCCAAGGCACAGGAACTCGCCGGCGCGGCTGGGTTGAGCCTCGGCGAAATCCAGTCCATCGGCTTCAGCGACAGCCAGCCCTACCCCATTTTTGGCGGCAAGGGCGGCGGTGGAGCGGCGGCGGAAGCGGCTGTGCCGATCCAACCCGGGCAGTTGACCTTTACCGTGACCGTCAACGTTACGTACGAGATCAAGTAACCCGCCGCCCGGATCATGCTTAACTGGAACCTGCTTCTGAACAAGAGGCAGGTTCTTTCCTTTGAGCATTTCCCGGGGTAAGGGCATGACACGGTTATAATCTCCCAATTCATTTGCAAAAGGAGTCGCCATGCTCAAAGTCGGATACATCGGTCTTGGGTTGATGGGCAAGTCCATTGCCCGCAACATTCTCAAAGCGGGATTTCCCCTTGTCGTTCACAACCGCTCTCAAGCCGCCGTGGATGAACTCGTTGCCGAAGGTGCCGCACGCGCCAACTCTCCCAAGGAAGTTGCCGAACAAGTGGACATTGTTTTTACCAACCTTCCCGATTCACCCGATGTGGAGGAGGTCGTCCTCGGCGAAAACGGGATCATGGAAGGCGCACATGAGGGGTTGATTTACGTGGACAATTCCACCATCAAACCTGCCTCCGCGCGGCGGATTGCAGAAAGGCTGGCGGAAAAAGGAGTGTACGCCCTGGATGCCCCCGTCTCCGGCGGGGATATTGGCGCGAGGGATGGGACGCTTACCATCATGGTCGGCGGCGACGCGTCCGCGTTGGAGAAGGTTATGCCGGCGTTCAAGGCAATGGGCAAAACGGTCACACACGTCGGCGAGGCGGGAGCCGGTCAGGTGGCAAAAGCCGCCAACCAGATCATGGTCGCGGCGCAGATGGTGGCAATGGGCGAACTGCTCGTCTTCTCGAAGAAGGCTGGTGTGGACCCGCGCAAGGTCGTGGAGGCGATCAAGGGCGGCGCGGCGCAATGCTGGACGCTGGACGTCAAGCCGCCGCGTTTATTCAATGGCAATCGGGAGCCCGGCTTCAAGGCGTACATGCAATTGAAGGATTTGAAGATCATTCTGGACACCGCAAGGGAATATGACATTCCCGTTTCTTCGACCGCCGAAAACACCAAACTCTTTCAGCAGATGATCGAACTCGGCATGGGCGAATTGGATAACTCCGCGGTGGTGGGGGTGATCGAGAAGATGGCGGGGGTTGGGATTTTGGATTGATGAAAAAACAACTCCCAGCCCTCCGCGATTACGCTCTCATTATCATTGCCGCGTTGTTGCAGGCGCTTTCCCTGCGGCTGTTCTTCGTGCCTGCCAACCTCGCCTCCGGCGGCGTGAGCGGCGTTTCGCAGTTGATCAATCACTTCACGGGGTGGCCCATCGGTCTGATGATCCTGATCGGCAACGTTCCGCTGTTCATCCTGGGCTGGCGTTTCCTCGGCGGGCATCAATTCGCTTTGCGTACTGCCACTGCCATCCTTGCCTATTCCACCTTTACCGACCTCATCCTCAAAACTCCGCTCTTCGCCCCAGACGGAGCCGGAACCCTGCTCATCCACGACCTGCAAGGGGATATCTTCCTCAGTTCGCTCTACGGCGCGATCGTCAGCGGCATCGGCTATGGACTGGTCTATCGCGCGCGCGGCACCAGCGGCGGCTCGGACATCCTCGCCCGCATCCTCAACCATTGGCGCGGCATCCCGATGACGCAAAGTTATCTCATGGTGGATACGGCGGTCATTCTCGGCGCGGGGTTCGTCTTCGGCTGGAAGGAGGCGTTGTATGCGATGATCGCCCTCTACGTGAGCGGGCTCGCCGCCGAAACGACCCTCGAAGGCGGCGGGACGGTCCGCACGGCGATGATCGTCACCAGCGAACCGAATGCCGTTTCGCAACGCGTGCTAGATGAACTTCTGCGCGGCGTTACCGTTCTTCAAGGGACGGGCGCATTTACCGGCGCGGAGCGTCCTGTTTTGTATATTGTCATCACACGCGCCGAGGTGGTGACTCTGAAAGCCATCGTCCGGGAGGTGGACCCGGCCGCCTTCATGGTCATCGGTCACGCGCACGAAGCGCTCGGTGAGGGGTTCAGATCGCTGAAATCGTAGCCGCGCATGCGTGGGGAAACCCGCCTCTACGCGCGCATCCCTTGACTCTCCATCCACTGGAGGGTGTATAACACGCATCGGAGGACCTCCCCATGATCCGGATCGGAGATTTTTCAAAACTCAGCCGCGTCCCGGTCAAGACGCTTCGTTACTACGACGAAATGGGCTTGCTCGAACCTGTGTAAGTGGATCCATTCACAGGGTATCGTCTCTAAGAGTACAGCCAGTTGTCAACGTTGAACCGCATTCTGGCGCTCGAGGAGATCGGGCGTCTGCTCGATGACGGTCTTTCCGTGGAGCAGATGAGGGGGATGCTCAGGCTCAGGGAAACAGAAGCCAGGCAGAGGGTGCGGGAAGAGGCGGAACGTCTGGAGCGGATCGAGGCGCGTCTGAGGCAAAGAACGGCAGCCAGACCGACCCCAATACGGTGACGGAGATCCAGTTCCCGGTGGAGAAGGCGTAAGCGGTCTCTCATTCAAGCGAACAGCCTGACAGGTCGAACCCTTCAGGCTGTTTTTTTTGTCTCCCCATCCCCATAATTTTCACACATTCGTATCACAACCTCATAACAACCCTTCGATAAGATATGGGCAAGGTTGGACGCGGTCCAACCAGATTACAAACAAGGAGATAAAACAATGAAAAAGAAAATCTTGATTGCGATCGGCGGTTTGCTTGCCGCCTTGCTGGTGGTCGGTGTGGTGGGAACGACGTCTGCGTATGCGCAGGGACCGAATCCGCCCGGCTCCGGCTTGATGGGCGGTGGGCGCGGCTTTGGCTGGAGCGACGCGGCGCTGGAAGCCGCCGCCAAGGCGCTCGGCATGACGACCGACGAACTCACCTCCGCTTTGCAGTCCGGGAAGACGCTCCAGGACCTCGCCACTGAAAAGGGCGTGGACATTGCGGACGTTCAGGCAGCGGTCCAGGCTGTGCGCGTCGCCGAAATGCGCGAACGCATCGCCCAGGCTGTGGAAGACGGCACGATGACCCAGGAGAAAGCGGACTGGCTGCTCGAAGGTCTTGACAATGGCTTCATGGGCGGCGGAATGGGACGCGGCTTCGGCGGTCAACGCGGAGGGGGGCAGGGATTGGGTAACGGCAACGGCTTTGGCTTCGGCAATTGCCCGCAGGTCCAGCCCTAGATTCTGAACGATCCATGGACCTGATGGCAGGTCAATAGGAACAGGTGAGGCGACTCTTTCGCCTCACCTGTTCGTTTTTGTCGAAGGTTTGTTATGGGAGGATCTCTATTGAGTCTATTTCCGTCTGGCCGTCAACGTCGCCGGTCGGGGCGGTAAATCGAATGTAGGAATACGTTCCCAGTGGAACGATGGCGTCTATGTCAATTGCGATGCCGGTCTGATATCCGGACGCCGAAAGATACAGGTCTGAAGCGGCAATGTCGCGTTGATCCACCTCCTCGGGCGTCGGGGGTGTCACAGGGATGGTCAGGAACGCATAATCCACGTTCGTGTTTTGATCCCTGATGTTATCGCCCCAATTGAAGACGGTGTACCAGTTGTTCCCGTCGCTGATCTCGACAATTATCCAATCCAGCCATATACCGCTCCCGGCGGGGAATTCGTAGTAAACCAGATCCCAGACGCCAACGTCGCCATTTGCCGTTAGATTAATGCTGAGCGTCAAAGCGAGACCCGCAGGCAGGGTATAAGCAGTGCCGTCAGGAGGAAAGGTTATTTGTCCCGGAGGCGGATCGGGCGTTATCAAAATGTCCGTGTCCGTGGCGGAGTTGTTGCCCGGCGCGGGGTCGGTAACGCCCGGCGGTTCGGTAACCGTTGCGGTATTGTCCAGGGGTCCTGACGGATTGGATACGACCTGGACAGTGACTGAATAGGTAATCGACGCGCTGGCAGGGATGTTCACCGTGTCGTTGATGTCGCCGGTGCCGCTGGGCGCGCAGGTCGCCGAACCCGAAGCGGAACAGGTCCAACTCGCGCTGGCGACATTTGGGTTCGTCGAAAAGACATCCGCCACAGTCGCGCCGATCACATCGGAGGGTCCCGCGTTGGCAACCAGGATGGTATACGTCTTTATGGCGTCCCCGACGTAATGTGTGGCTCCATCGTCTTTCGTGATCTGCAAATCGGCGAGCGGAGCGGGGGTATCCGTATCGGTTGCGGAGTTGTTGCCCGGAACAGTATCCGTGTAACCGGCAGGCGCGCTGACCGATGCGGTGTTGGTCAAATTCCCTGTCGCCGAGGATGCGATAGTGGCAGTGACCGTGTAGGTGATACTGCCGCCGCTTTGAATATCCACCGTGTCCGCAAAATTCGCCGCGCTTCCGGCAATTGCATCGCAGCCGCCGGCATTGACGACCGAGGCGCAAGCCCAACTCCAGGTGGTCACTTGCGCGGGTTTGGCGTCGCTGACCACCGCGCCGGTCACGTTGTTGGGCCCGTTATTGGCGACGACGACCGTGTAGGTGACCGTCAAACCCGCCGTATAGGTTATCGAGCTGTCCGTTTTTGTGACGCTCAAATCCACAGGGATGGCAGGCGTGGGCGGGGTGTTGGTGATGGTTGGCGGGATCGAGGTGACGGTGGAGGGCGGTCTCCGCGTGGACGTGGGCGGAGGGAGGAAGGGCAGGGTGGAGGTCGGGCTTGGCTGGGTCGCTGTGGGGGTACGGAAAGTGGAAGGGGGCGTGTTCGTAGGGGCGGAGATGGTGACCGAGGCTGGCGCCGGCGTGCGCGGCTCGAAGGCGATGCCCGGCGTCAGGAATACGTTGACCCAGGTCGGCTGGGTGAGGATGGATGGATCAAGGGGCTGAAAGTAATTGGCGGGTCTGTTCGTGAGGAAGATTCCGTCCGGGTCGAGATTCGACCTCATGTTGGAATCCAGTTTCCAGGTCGGGGAGAAGCGGATCGCCTGTTCGCCGGCGATGATCACGCACAGGAATCCGAAGAGCAGGATGATCAGGATGATCGTCCAGTCGCGTCGTTTGCGCTCACGGAGTTTTCCGTTCCCATTCATTTACTTGTGTCCGTCAATGGGCAGGCGTATGAAGACGGTTGTGCCGGGATTCTTCGCTTCGTCGTGACCGGCGCTTTCGAGCCAGATGCGCCCGTGATGCGCGTCCATGATGCCGCGCGAAATGGCAAGACCCAGCCCGGGTCCGCCGCCCTTGAACTTGGTCTTGCCCGAGGAATGCAGGAGAACTTCGCCGGTTTGATAGAACTTTTCGAAAACGAGTTCGTGATATTGAGGGTCAATGCCGATGCCCGTGTCCCTGACCTTGATTTCGATCTCGGGCGGTTTGCCGCGCTCCCGCACCGTGGAGCCGCTGATTGTGATTGAGCCGCCGTCCGGCGTGTATTTGATGGCGTTGCCTATGACGTGATAAAAGACCTTGTATAACAGTTCGGTATCGGCTTTTACGAAGGGCAGGTCGGCAAGACCCTGGACGCTGAAGTTCATCCGCCTCTCTTCCAGGGACGCGTCGAAGGCCTTTTTTGCCTTTTCGACCAGCGCCGCGATCTCCACATCGGTCGCCCGCACGTCAAGCAGATTGCTGTCTATGCGCGAAACGTCGAGCAGGTTATCCACAATGCCCACCATCCGCTCGGCGCCGCTGACGATGCCCCGCGCGTATTTCTCGAGATCTTTGTTGCCTTTGGATTTGAGTTCGACCATTTGCGCGTACCCCTGAACCAAAGTGAGAGGGGTCCGCAATTCGTGGGCGGAGATCTGGATGAAGCGGACCTTGGTGCGATCCATTTGTTCGAGAACGCGGTTGGTCTTTTCGAGTTCGTGCGTCCTTTCCTGCAGGTTTTCGGTCATCGCGTCGAACGCGCTTGCCAGCACGCCGATCTCGTCGTTGGTGCGGACGCCGGTACGCCGGTTCAGGTCTCCCGCCGCAATGGCGCGCGAGGTGCGTACCAGGGATGAAAGCGGGTTGAGAATGATGATGCGGGCGATGAGATAACCGACCAGGATCACGGCAAGCATCGCCGCCGAATACAGGGCGACGTAGTTGTTGCGGCTGACCGAGCTCGATTCGACGACGAATTGCATGGGCAGGATCACCGCGAACACGGCAATGCGGTCATTGCTGATCCTCAAGGGACTGAAGCCGCTGCGATAAAAGCGTCCCTCCACTTCGAAGTTCTCGCCCTCGACCGATTCGTCCTGGACGATGACGCGGTCGTAAAAATCCTTTTCGATTGAAAGGGTGCGGAGGAAGAGTGGGTCTGTGGTGTTGCCTCCCAGCGTGGAGGCGAGCGCCTGCCCGTTCTTATCGTACAGGATGACGTCGGCGGAGGCGGTCGCTTTCAACAACGGGACGAGCGTATCCAACGAGGTGCCAACCGTCACAACCCCGACCACGCGATCTCCGAAAGGGATGGGGATGGCTGTAAAGTAATAATAACGCCGGTCCACCGGGTTCTGCGCCAGCGCGCGGCGAGGGAGGCTGTCCGGGCTGTTCTCGGCGAGTAGTTCCTCCACGATGGGCAACGCGGCTTGTTGGTCCCGCTGTGTGACATCTCGGATCGTCCCATCGGATTGTTTGATCGTGTGGAGTTTTTCGCGCCCTTGCGCGTCGAAGACCATCAGGCTTTCGACGTTCAGACCCCCCGCGGCAGGCTTCGCCAAAACCACGACCCGCTCATCGTCCCCATCCTTGAGCGCTTCGCCCAGGCCGCTGGTAAAGGCGACGAGGCGGGCATCCTGGAAATGGTCAATTTCCCTGCGCGCCATCGAATCGGAGACGACGCGTCCCGCCTCGAACAGTTGATTGGACAGGCGTTCCTCGAGGGAGTTCGTCACCAGGCGCGTGACCACGTAGGCGCCCGTCACTGCGACGAGGAGCGTCAATAACAAGTAGGGCAGGATGACTTTAAAGCGGATGCTCACGCGATGCCTTCAACCCGTTCGGCGGGGGTTGTATACATTATAAGGAATTTGTTGAAAAATATCACAATTCCCACAATACTGAAAGATTTTTACAATGCGGTTATCGAATGTGCAAAGTCTTCCGGGAGAACGGACGCCAGTGAAAAGAAAAACCCTTTTTACGGAAGAAAAAAGCCCCGCCGATCGCGAGGCTTGTGGGCGCTAAGGGACTCGAACCCCTGGCCTTCTCTGTGTAAGAGAGACGCTCTAACCAACTGAGCTAAGCGCCCGAATGAATTTCGTTCTTTACCGACCTTGACGCCAAGCGCCACGCTCCAACCAACTGAGCCAGGCGCCCGTGCCTGTTATTATACATCATGTTACACTTGGGGCGTTGGAGGAAACCATGCGCATCGTTCGATATGAAATGAAGGAAGGAAGGTCAAAACCGAAGTACGGCTGGTTGTTGGACGACAAAGTCGGCGAGATCAGCGGGAACATCTTCGGACGCTACCGGCGCAGGGAGGCGGAAACGCCTCTCGCGGACGTGAACCTGCTCGCCCCTTCCGAGCCGTCCAAAATCGTATGCGTGGGGCGCAATTACGTGGAACATGCAAAGGAACTGGGGAACGAAGTGCCGAAAGTGCCGCTCATCTTTCTAAAACCTCCCTCGTCCATCATTGATCCGGGCGAGGCGATCACCCTGCCTCCGCAATCCGCGCAGGTGGAACACGAAGGCGAACTGGTGGTCGTGATCGGGAAACGCGGACGCCACATTACCGCCGGGAACGCGAAGAAACACATCCTGGGCTACACCATCGGCAACGACGTGACCGCGCGCGACCTTCAAAAGATTGACGACCAATGGACGCGCGCCAAGGGTTTCGATACGTTCTGTCCGTTCGGTCCGTGGGTGGACACCGATTTCGATCCGGCCGATGCAGTCCTCACCGTCCGCGTGAACGGGCAGATGAGGCAGATGGCGTCCACGCGCGATATGGTCTTCAACGTGAGCGCGTTAATCGCCTACATCTCCTCCATTATGACGCTCGAACCCGGCGACCTGATCTTTACCGGGACGCCTTCGGGAGTGGCGCCTTTGAAGGATGGAGACGAGGTGTCGGTGGAGATCGAGGGGCTGGGGGAGATCAGGAACAAGGTCCAGGCAGAGAACCGTTAGGCAGAGGAATTCGAACCATGCGTATCGAAAAGAATTTTCGCGCGGACCAGGAGATCATCCTGCGTTTTCTGGACGCGTTGGGAGGCGGCGCGGCGATCCTTTCGGGCAATAAAAAGGCGCGTCCTGGTTTTTTCATCTTCGCGCATACCTTCATCGAGGAGTTCGTTGACGGGAACTTCTTCAAAAAGGAGGACCTGCTCATCACGGCTCTGGAAAACAACGGCTTTCCCCCGGACGAGGGGCCGGTCGGCGCGATGCGCGCGGAGCAGGAAAAAAGCCGCAACGCCGCCCGTCACATGTTGAACGCCGCGAAGGGATGGCAGGAGGGCGACGAGGAGGCGCGCGGCGAGGTGGGTTGGGCGACGAGCGAATATACGTCCACGCTCCGCCAGCATTTGAACAGGCTTAAGACCCTGATCTTCCCGCTGCTCGAGCAGAACATATCCCCCGAAGACGAACATAAAATTTCGGAGGGATTGAACGTCATCGCCTTCGAAAACAGCATGAAGGGCGACGCGGACAGGCACATCAAGTTGATCGAGTCGCTGGAGGATGAATTAAGCGAGTGGAAGTAAGGTTTTGCGAGGAGGCTCTCATGCAAGCCTTTGAACTTGCCGATTTAATCTCCCGACAGAAAGACTCTAACAAACTCTACCTCGAATTTCTCAAAGTCCCCGACCTCCCTGCAGAGAACGCAGGGATGGGTATGAGCATGGGACTGTACGTCCTCCCCGCGGGCGGGACGGATCCCCAGTCGCCACACACGGAGGATGAGGTCTATTACGTGGTGAGTGGGCGGGCGAAGATTCGCGTCGCGGACGAGGAACGCGAGGTGCAGGCAGGAAGCATTGTCTATGTAGCGAAAAACGTGGAACATAGATTCCATTCGATTGAGGAAGAACTGAGGGTATTGGTGTTCTTCGCGCCGGCGGAGTATTCGAACAGATCATGGACGATGGATAATCAGTAGATCGCGAAAGCGCGTATTAGGCGGTCTCTACCGCCGTATTTGCGCCAGAGGGCGCAAATTACGCGCTGTTTTCGTGAAGTACTGATAATGAATAAAACGGTCAACGATCCGTCGTCGTTTCAGGAGAACATGTTCCAACTCCACACCACCCCTTTCCACGAACGGACGTCCGCCTTGTGCCTCCCCCAAAACTGGCGGCGGTGGGCGGGATACATCGTCGCGGGCTCCTACGAACTGACCCTCGACCGCGAATATTGGGCGATCCGCAACTCGGCGGCGTTGATTGACGTCACGCCGTTGATCAAGTACGTCATCAAGGGGAAGGACGCGGCGGCTCTGTTGCATCGCGTCGCCACCCGCGACATCCACAAAATGAAAGTGGGACAGGTCTATTACACCGGTTGGTGCGACGACGAAGGCAAGATGATTGACGACGGCACGATCTCACGCCTCGAAGAACAGACCTTCCGCCTGACCGCCGCGGAACCGAACCTGCGCTGGCTGACAATGAACGCGGTCGGCATGGAGGTCGAAATTACAGATGTAACCGATGAAATCGCCGCGCTCAGTTTTCAAGGACCGAACACGAGGAAGATTCTGAACCTTGTCGCTGAAGCGTCCGTGGAGGAGTTGAAGTACTTCCGCGTGATGAAGAATCGAATTAATGGCATGGACGTGACCATCTCGCGCACCGGCTACACCGGCGACCTCGGTTATGAAATTTGGATGGATAACAAAGACGCGCTCGCGATTTGGGACGCGCTGATGGATGCAGGCGCGGACTACGGCATCACCCCGGTCGGCATCCTTGCCCTGGACATGGCGCGCGTGGAGGCGGGTCTCTTCATGCTCGACGTGGACTACACCTCCACGACTCACGCGTGGATCGAAGCACAGAAGTCGTCCCCCTTCGAATTGGGACTGGACTGGACGATTGCGCTCGACAAGCCCGGCTACTTCGTCGGGCGGCGCGCGCTGGAACGCGAGAAACGCGAAGGTTCGGTGTGGAGGTTGATGGGACTTGAGGTCAATTGGGAGGGGATGGAAAGGATTTTCAAGCAGGTTGGCTTGCCTCCGCAGATCCCCGGCATGGCGGTGCGGGCGAGTTTGCCGATTTTGGTTGGAAACGCGCAGGTGGGTTACGCTTCCACTTCGAGCTGGTCGCCGTTATTGAAGAAATACATCGCCCTCGCTCATTTGCAGAAACCGTATTATGAAGTTGGGACGAACGTGAGAATGGAGATCACAGTGGAACATCAACGCTGGCACGCGCCGGCGAGGGTGGTCAAACTTCCGTTTTACGAGCCGGAGTGGAAGAGGATGTAGAAGGCGGGCATCGGAGCAATCAACACGGAAACATAACAATCGTCAGGGAAGTTTTGTGCTTCGCGGCTTTAGCAATTCCCATGGAGTTGAAGTATCATAATGATAAGACAGGAGAAACTCATGCGTGAATTGACCAATGAAATCATCGAATTGATCCGCCGCACGTCCACGAGCCTGCCGAAGGATGTGGAGGACAGGTTGCGGGCGTCCATCGAGAGGGAGGAGCCGGGTTCGGCGGCGCGCGGCGCGCTCGAGACGATCATAAAGAACATCGAGTTATCGCGCGCCAACTCCACGCCGATCTGCCAGGATACGGGAACGCCGATCTTCTACGTCCATTATCCCGAAGGGACGAGTACGCGCAAACTCAAGGAGCAGATCAGAGCCGCGATGGCAGAGGCGACCAAACGGTCCTATATGCGACCGAACGCCGTGGACGCCATCTACGACAGGAACTCCGGGAACAATCTCGGCGGCGAAGATTTCCCCTACATCCATTTCGAAGAGGTGGATGCCGACCAGCCTCTGGTCATCGAGTTGATGCTGAAAGGCGGAGGGTGCGAGAACGTCGGCGCGCAATATTCCCTGCCGGATAACAAACTGGGCGCGGGACGCGATTTGGCGGGAGTCCGCAAGGTGGTGCTGGATGCGGTGCAAAAGGCGCAGGGAAAGGGATGCGCGCCGGGCATTTTGGGCGTGTCCATCGGCGGCGACCGGGGGTCGTCTTACATCAAGTCGAAGGAAGTGTTATTCAGCGAGATGGGAACGCGCAACGCCGATCCGAAGATCGCCGAACTCGAAGAACGCTTGACGAGGGAAGCCAATGAACTGGGCATCGGTCCGATGGGCTTCGGCGGACAGACGACGGTTCTGGATACGAAGATCACCGGGATGCACCGGTTGCCCGCTTCGTATTTTGTGTCCGTATCGTATATGTGCTGGGCATACCGCCGCCGCAGGATGACGGTGAAGGACGAAGAGGTAACTTACGATTAATTCTTCACCACGAAGGACACGAAGTACACGAAGAAATCAACTTGAAAACCTTTGTGTTCCTCGTGCCCTTTGTGGTTGAAAAAGGATACTACTATGCGCGAAATAACCATCCCCATCAGCGATGATGTCATCCGCAGTCTGCACGCGGGCGACCCCGTCAACCTGACCGGGGTGATGATGACCGGGCGCGACGCCGTCCACAAGTGGATGAGTGACACGTTCATCAAGAAGACCCGCCAGCCGCAGGGCGACGACTTGCCGGTGTATGAAGCGATCAAAAAATTCCTCGATCATGGTGTGTTGTATCACTGCGGTCCCGTTGTCTCCGGGCTGGATACGAAGGAATACAAATTCGTCGCGGCAGGACCCACCACCTCCATCCGCGAGGAGCCGTATCAAGCCGACGTGATGAAGCATTTCAATATCAAGGGCGTGATCGGCAAGGGCGGCATGGGACCGAAAACCTTGAAAGGCTGTGAAGAGACTCCCGGCGCGTACTTCCATGCCATCGGCGGCGCGGCGTCCTTCCTGGCGCAGACCGTGCAAAAGGTGTTGGGCGTTTACAAACTCGAAGAGTTCGGCGTCCCCGAAGCGATGTGGGTGATCGAGGTGAAGAACTTCCCCGTCGTTGTCACGATGGATTCGCACGGCGTGAGCAAACATTCGACTTTGGATGAAAGTTCGCGCAAGGTTCTGGACGAACTTCTGGCGCAGCCGTATTGAGTCAGGGCGCGCCGTCCCGAAGGTTGAACAGGGACAAGCCCGGACCGCGAAACCCTTCGGGGCGTTATTCACAACGCGACTTTCAAGTCGCAACCCAAAGGCGACATTGCGAAGCATGCCGCGCTACAGAATCTTCGGGGCGCTGCCAAACGAGACTATAATCACCAC
>JABWAU010000078.1 GCA_013360875.1 Anaerolineales bacterium
ATCCGGAGGCGTCTCGCGCATGAAAGCAGACTTGACCCTCGCCAAAGAAAAACTGCGCTTCACCCCGTCCATTCGTTTGGAAGAAGGTTTGCGGCTTACGCTGCAACGCGACTCGAGATTTAAGTAATTCGTAGAGCTGAACACTTTCACGAAATGATTCTTCCCCGTAAATTTTATAATCGTCCCACATTGACCGTTGCCCGCGACTTGCTCGGCGCGCGTTTGGTCCGCGTGCTGGATGGCGTCACATTGGTGGGGCTCATCACGGAAACGGAAGCTTACTTTGGGCATGACGACCTTGCTAGTCACGCCAAAGCTGGGCGGACGATCCGCACCGACCCGATGTTCGGTCCGCCGGGGCATGCGTATGTCTATTTCACCTATGGCAATCATTGGATGTTGAACGCCGTCACCGAGCGGGAGGGCTTTCCGGCGGCAGTGCTTATCCGCGCGATTCAGCCGATTGAGGGAATCGACGTGATGATGGAACGCCGTCAGAGGCGAGATACGTTCGGACCGGGCAAACTGACTCAGGCGCTGGGCATCACCAAAAGCGAGAACTATGCAGATTTAACAGAATCAAGCTCCAGTCTATGGATCGAAGCGGGGGTTAAAGTCCCCGATAAAGGCGTGACGATTGGTCCCCGAGTGGGTTTAAACACAACACCAGAGCCGTGGTTCTCAAAACCGTGGCGGTTTCTGGTAAGAGGTTGGAAGATAGATTTTTAACTCGGAGGAACCGTTATGGGTTTATTGGAAGGCAAGAATGCGTTGATCTTTGGTCTGGCAAATGAACGCTCGATCGCTTGGGGCATTACGCAGGCGTTCAAACGAGAAGGCGCGAATTTGGGAATCAGCTATGCGGGTGAAATGCTCGAACGCCGCGTCAAACCGCTTGCGGAACAAGTGGATTGCAAATGGGTCGAAGAATGTGATGTGACCAGCGACGAGCAAATTGCCGCGACGGCAAAAAAAGCAGCGGAGCATTTCGGCAAGATCGATATTCTCGTTCATTCGATTGCGTTCGCCGGACGCGATGAACTGAGCAAACCATATCATGAAACCAGCCGCGAAGGATTCAAGACCGCATTGGATATCAGCGTATTTTCATTTGTGGCGCTGACCAATGCCTTTTTGCCACTTCTGAACCCGGGCGCTTCGATCATGTGTCTGACGTATTACGGCTCGGTGAAGGTCGCGCCGCATTACAACGTGATGGGCGTCGCTAAAGCCGCGCTGGAATCGTCCACCCGCTACCTGGCGTATGACCTCGGTCCGCAAAAGATGCGCGTGAACGCCATCTCGGCGGGACCCATCCGCACGTTGGCGGCGGCGGGCGTGGGCGGTTTCCGCGATATGTACAAGCACTTTGCAGATATGTCTCCCATGCGTGAAAATGTCACCATCGAAGACGTGGGCAATGCCGCCGTCTTTCTTGCTTCGGACTTGTCCAAGCGTATCACCGGCGAGGTCTTGTACGTCGATTCGGGCTTCAACACAATGGGCGTACAGATGACGGGAAAAGAAGAGAAGACTGAGTAAAACATAATAAGTGGCGAGCAAGGGCGGGCTTTACGTCCGCCCTTTTTGTTTTAACGGTAAAATTGCCCTCATGTTCAAACGCAATACGACCCCCGCGGAAACCCCGCAACCCGTCCAAGCCGTGGAGCGCATCACCTCGGTGCTTGGGTCGGGTGTGATCTGGCATGGCAGCGTCAACGGTTCAGGCGGCGTGCGCATCGAAGGCGCGTTCGAAGGTGAGATCGCCCTGCGCGGCATGCTCGTCGTCGGCGAGACGGGACGCGTCACCTGCCAGAATGTGCGCGCCAACACCGTCATCGTGGCAGGCGCAGTGCGCGGAAATATCACCACGCAGAAATTGGAAATCCGCGCCACAGGGCGGGTATGGGGTGACGTGGTCACCACGGCATTCGTGACCGAGGAAGGCGCGTTCCTGCGCGGACAGATCCGCATGGAAGAAACGGTCGAGCTGGACCTCGAGCCTGCTCCCGAAACCACGCCTTCCGAGGCGGCTGTGGCGGAGTCCATCTCTTCGACGCCGATCGTCGTACCCGAATCCGTCACCGGCGGGACAACGCGAAAAGTTACGAGAAAGAAAAAAGAAGAATAAAGCAGACCAAAGGTCTCAGAGACCTTCAAGGTCTCTTGAATTATGAAATATCGCGACCTGCACATCCAAACCCAACGCGAAGCGCCAAACAACGCGCGCACGCAGGGATTTGCCTTCCTCGTCCGCGCGGGGTATGTGACGCGCGAGAACGTCCCCACAAAACTGGGCGAAATCGCGCTCGAGCATTTGCAAGTTCTATCCAGCGATCCATCATTCCTCCTTCGTCTATCACTGCCAACCATCGGCAACGATCAAGAGACCTTTTTCCCCATCGTGACGGGGGATATCGAAGTCGCGCATTGTCCCTCCTGCAAATACACCGAGCGGTTGGAATTTGCCAAAATCAAAAAGACTCCGCTTCCGCAGGAAGTACAACTCCCGCTCGAAAAAGTATCCACGCCCGATTGCGACACAATTGAATCGCTCGCCAACTTCCTCAACATTCCAAAAGAAAAAACCGCCAAAGCCCTGATGTACACGCGCGTGAGCGACGGCAGATTCGTCTTCGTGGTCGTGCGCGGGGACATGCAATTGAGCGAGGCAAAATTGAAAGCGCAGGTGGGCGAGGTCCGCACGGCGACGGCGGATGAAATCGTCAGCGCGGGCGCGGCGATGGGATACGCGTCAGCCGTCGGGCTTGCCCCGAGCCGTGTCGAAGGGCTGAAGGATGCGTTGATCGTCGTGGATGATTTAATCCCGCAATCGCAGAACCTGGTCGCAGGGGCGAACGAGGAGGGTTATCATCTATTGAACACGAATTACGGACGCGATTATTCGGCGGAGGTTGTCGTAGATTTGATTCAAGCAAAAGCAAGTGATTCCTGCATCCATTGCGGAAATCCTTTGAATGTCCTGCCTGTAAATATCCTGGCTACACGAAAAGAATATTATTTTGAAAACATTCTGCGCGCCCTCGCTGAAACACATCATGATGACAAAGGGCTGACACTACCCCATCCCGCCGCGCCGTTCGATGTGTACCTCATGCACGTGCCGGGCAAAGAAACGGACACGCGCGCCAAAGCCGAGGAAATTTACATTGCTCTGCAAAGCGCAGGCATATCTGTTTTGTTCGATGACCGCGACGAACGCGCCGGAGTTAAATTCAACGATGCGGATTTGATCGGATGTCCGACCCGCGTGACGGTGGGGGAAAAGGGATTGAAAGAGGAGATGGTAGAATTGAAAAGCAGGATGGCGAAAGAAAACAAGTTTGTCAGTCTTGATAAAATCATTTCAGAAATTCAAAGCGAACATGGATATCGAACCAATTAGAACAGAAAAAGAATACGAAGCCGCGCTCAAGGAAATCGAACGCTTTTTCAACGCCGAACCCGGCACCCCGGACGGCGACCGTTTCGGTGTGCTTGTGACGCTTGTAGACGCATACAAAGTTGAACATTACCCAATCCCGTTACCCGATCCCATTGAAGCGATATTTTATTTCATGGAAAGCCGCGGATTGACACGCTCCGACCTTGAACCGTATATCGGCAGTCGAGCGCGCATTTCTGAAGTATTGAATCGAAGGCGTCCGCTCACCCTGTCCATGATCCAACGACTTCATGCGGGGCTTGGCATCCCCGCCGAGGTTTTGGTCAAACCGTACAAAGTGAAGACGTCCTACAAAAAGTCGTCTCAGCGCACATCCATCGGGGCATAATTCCCACTACATGAACAACGCCAAAGTCGGACATTTTCCTCCCGCCAAACGATTCGGTTTGATGGTGCACGGACTCTGCATCCTCGCGCTGGCGGGCGCGTCAGCCTGGGGATTTTTCAACTTGACCAACGCGGAGGTGGGACCGGCATTAGTGAATTATCTTTTGGTCGGAATCCTTTCAGCCATTCCCATTCCGTTTCTCGGCTATCGCGCCTACGCCCTTCTGCGCGCGGACTATTACATTGACCGCGACAGTCTTGCCATGATCTGGGGACTGCGCGTCGAGGATATTCCGCTCACCGACATCGAATGGGTGCGACCCGCGTCCGATCTGACGAATCCGTTATCGCTTCCTCCCCTCCGATTGCCTGGCGCAGTGTTGGGGACTCGCCGCCACCCCGACCTGGGACTTGTCGAATTTATCGCCTCGAATTCCTCGAACCTCATTCTGGTCGCCACATCGAAACGCGTCTTTGCCATCTCGCCAAAGGACGCGGCGTCCCTCGTCCGTACGTTTGCGCGCGCAACCGAGATGGGGAGTCTCTCGCCCGCCGAACCTGTCTCAGTGTATCCATCCTTCGTCATCACGCAGGCATGGGAAAGTTCTGCGGCGCGCTTTTTGTGGACGAGCGGAATCCTGCTCAACCTGGGGCTCATCGTATGGGTTGGGTTTCTCATCCCATCGCTCGGGCAGGTCCCTTTGGGGTTCGATCCGTTCGGTGCGCCTGTGGAAACCGCGCCGTCCGTCCGCCTGATATTGCTTCCGCTCATCAGCGGGTTGTTGTTTATCGTCGGCTTTGTGACAGGTCTGTATTTTTATCGTCGGGAGAAACAGCGTCCGCTGGCGTTCGTCATCTGGATATCGAGCGCATTGTGCACGGTGTTGTTCCTGATGGCGGTCCTGTTCCTGGTAATGACGCCGGTGTAACGTCAAAGGTCGAACGTCAAAGGTCAAAAGTCCAATCCAGACGTTCGACCTTTGACCTTTGATTCGACTCAAACCATGCAACTTCTTATCGGTTTAATCCTCGCAACTCTCATCGCCTATCTCGCCTATCGCGCGCGCAGCCTCAACCGGAGCGGAGCAATTGCCGCGACGGCGGTCGGCACGATTGTCTTTGGCTTGGGCGGATTGCAGTGGGCGGTTCTTTTGCTTACCTTTTTTGTGACCTCATCGGCGTTGAGTCGCATGTTCAAGAAACGCAAGCAGGGACTGGACGAAAAATTTTCGAAGGGGCACGAGCGCGATGCGGGACAGGTATTCGGCAACGGCGGGCTGGCGACGGCTTTCGTGTTGGTCCATGCCCTTTATCCTGAATCAAGCATCGGCTGGGTCGGATTCGCCGCGGCGCTTGCCGCGGTCAACGCGGACACGTGGGCAACGGAGTTGGGAGTCTTGAATCCGACTCCGCCGCGCATGATCACGAACCTGGGAAAACGCGTCGAAAAAGGGACCTCGGGCGGCATCTCCCTCTTTGGAACTCTGGCTTCCCTGTTGGGCGCCGGCATCATTGCCCTACCCGCCGCACTGTTCACTGATAACTGGTTTCTTTTCCCGTTGATCTCTTTCGCTGGACTCGCAGGCTCACTCTTTGATTCTCTTCTCGGCGCAACCGTGCAAGCCATGTACTATTGCCCGGCGGACAAAAAAGAGACCGAGAAACACCCGCTCCACACCTGCGGCACGGAGACGGTTCACATCCGCGGCTGGATGTGGCTGGATAATGACTGGGTCAATTTTGCGTGCGGGGTAACGGGAGTGGCAGCGGCATTGATCCTTACGTATATTCAATAAATTCACCAGTTTCGGTATAATTGCTCCAAAAATTCTTACCCTCACGGTCACAGATTGCGTTTTTTTCAGCGCAATTCGTAACCGGGCAACATACAATCCATAAGAATACTCATCCATGCCAACTCAATTTCCGAAGAAAATGGAGAATGTGTTTGTATGCGCATTAGGAGTTTTCGAGGAAAAATTGGAAAACTGGTTTCCCTGCTCATTGTCGGATTGCTTTTGAGCCTTACCGGGATCGCCTGTCAGGCGAACGCCCCAAAACCAGGAAGTCCAACATCCAATCCAGCAATCAACCCAACAGCAGTTTCCGCTACAGCAGCAAGCGATAACAGCGTAAGAAATCCTTTCGCCCTAACTCTGACCCATATCAGTCCAAGCGCCACTGCGGAAGGAAAGCTGACTGCCCCGGGGTATGGCAAGCAAAACTACTCCATTTTTTCAATTGACACAAACGACTTTTCATCCGGCGGCATATTAACCCTCGAGATCTTTCTCGGAGACGGGGAGAGCGATGGCTCATTTGACCTCTTCCCCGAAGGCGCAGCCATTCCCACAGAGGGAAGGGTCGAAACGTCCGTTGCCCACTTGTACGACCTCAAACGTGGAGAAAGCGGGATCCTACGTTACGAATTCACCTCCGGGCAAGTCTTTCAATTCGGAGCAACCGGAAACTGGTTCAGCCCGGAAAATGCGACCAACACCTTCACGATTATCGCCAAAGTGGAGATTATCACGGCGGCTGCAACGCCCTCCGTTTCTTCAGTGGAATTGCTCGCTCTACGTCCATTCAAGCCGACGGATACGTCCATCTTTTTCCCATCCGTGTACGCCAGCGAATTGCCGCTGACCGATGCGCAAGGGGAACCTCCTTCGGAAGAAGAAGCGAAGAAAATGTTGGAGGATTATCTCAAACTCCGATACCTCAATGATCCCGACAGGGTCAAGGAAGGCATTGCTCTCTACAACAATCCAGAAACGTTCCTGAAGATATCTAGCCCCACGTTGCGGGCGGCGTTTGTTGCCCTCATGGATACAGTTGGCGAACCGGCAATAGATTATATACTCTACGCCAAGACCACACAGGGCAACCCTAAAGTGGCGCTTGCACGCTTCAGCAAATTTCCAGAAAACCGGAGCAATACCATTGCAATGGTCACCAAGTTCGGTCTGGATGATCCGGAAGTGGTGGCGATCGAGTTCAACGAACGATTTCAGGCTGAAAATCCCTTCCTGTTCACAAACACCTTTGCTCATGAAGCATTGCATCAAGGGGACCGTGACACCAACTCAATTGTCGAAGAGGAAATATGTTATTCATTCGACACCTTGGTATACCTTGAGCAGATAGCATATTACCCCGAACTCGCCCGACTTGGCACGTGGCTGTCAAGATGGATGAATACGAATGCCCTGTCGCGGCTGAACTCAGGCAGTGGCTCAGAGCTTGGGCTTTACGATAGTAACGGAAACCAGCCCATTTGGCCCGACAGTGAAATAGATACTCCCAGTTTTGATGAGCGATTTGTTGATAACCCGGGAAGGGATTCGAAATCCCCGGGCAATGATTTGCTGAGGCAATATCTGGAACGAATAGCAGAAAACGGGAATGCGCTCCCTGACAATTTCGATTTCAGCGTGGAACTCCTGCGCTGGATCAGCGACAATCAGGCTGAGTTGAGCGCAGATGAATTGATCTCGGCGGCGAAAGCCCTCGGGCTGGAAATCCCCAACATAACAACATCAACAAAATAGGGACAGCGCCCACCCGCCTCCCTATCGCTCTTAGGATTTTTCCAATTTCTATTTGTCAGCGATCACTTTGGCGGTCTTCCTGGTAACCAGTTTCCACAAGCCCCACAGGATCAACGCGGGCGGCAGCAGAATGGGCAGGATGACCACGAACAACCAGATCACGAATTCTGCGATTCCCTGATAGGCGGTCGTGAGAACCTTGACCGCGTCCTGCAAAACCAAACCGGGATTCCACGTCTGCGGCTTGGGCGCAGGGACTTCAGGGTATTCCGGTTCGAAGTTGATCGTGATCGTCGAAAAGGCCGAGCGGTCGTTGAGGTAGTTCATGCGTCCCTTGATCTGCTCGATCTGTGATTCGAGGCTTGCCAGTTCCTGGTTGATGCGCAGGGCTTCGTCCACAGTCTTTGCATCGTCCAAAAAAGACTTCACCCGTTCGCGCGTCGCTTCGAGGTTGGTCAACTGCGATTGCAGGTCCACGTATTGATCGGTCACATCGTCGCCGGAAGCGGTCTCGTCACGCACTTCGATGGCAAGTCCGCGCAGGCGGCTAAGCACCTTCTCGAACTCGTCCACAGGCACACCGAGCGTCACCGAAGCGTATTTCAATTGGTGTTCGTAGTAGTCCTGGTACCACACACGCGAACTGACGATGTACCCGTCGGCGTCACCGACGATCTGCGTGGTGCGGTCAATGGCGGTGTTGGTGTCCTCCACCAGCAGGCGGATATCGGCGTTCTTTACGATCATGCGGTTGGAACGTTCAAGCACGGTCAGGTCCCCTGATTGACTAATGACTTCGTAGGCGGTCCCATCCGAAATGGGAAAGCCGATCGAATCAACGGATTGCCCCGCGATTTCCTCCTCCACCTTCGATTCGGGTTGGGCAGGCGCGGCAGGCTCGTTTGCATAGAACTCCGTACCTGCGGGCGCTTCCGTTGCGGGAGCGCCGGCTCCACAGGCGGCAAGAACGAGCATTCCTGCAACAAGCAATGTGAATAGAGCGGATCGAGTTTTCATCGTATCCTCCGGGTAAAAATATTTTTTTCGGCGTTATAGCAAGGACGACGATGAAATTGATTTGTTCCCGCGCCCGATTTCATTCGTCAACACGAACAGGCTGGATTTTCCGTAGCGATATTTATCCCGATCTTTCGACGACGACCACCGGCTCATCCGGCCATCCGTCTGTCTGCGCTTTCAAAAGCAGTTTCGCCACCTCAGCCGGATGAACGTTTTCGTGTTTCGGCAACTCCTCGATCGGCATCCAGATCGGGATGTAAATACCCTCCTGTGGATTATCGGGATCGGCATCCGTGAACTCCTCGCCCACACCCGTCCCGAACTCGCCACCGATCTTCTCCGCAAGAAAATAGACCTGCGTGCTGAGATCGAAATGGACGACTGCCACCTTTTGCTTGATCGCTACTTCGATCCCCAACTCCTCCCTCGCCTCACGGACCGCGGCTTCTTCGGGAGTCTCGCCCTCGTCCACACCGCCGCCCGGAAAGACATAATAATCCCTCCCGGCGCGGTGACGTTCGATCAGCGCGACGCTGTCATTTTCGATCAGGACGATGCCTGCGCGAGTTCTCATGCATTCTCCTTGCTCATTATAGTTGACTGTCATAGTGCTGTAAAACAAAGCGAAGTCAACATGCAGACAGGACGGTTACATCCTCTCCAACTGGGTATAATTTTCCAATGCCCCCCAACCACGATGCCGTCCGCGACTACTACGATCAAAATACGCGGCTGTTTCTCGCATTCAATCGTTCCCGTAAAGCAGAGGATATCCATCGTTCAGTATGGACAGACGGCGCAAAGACACTCGAAGACGCGCTCAATGTGACAAACGAGCGCATTCGAGCGGAAATCGAATCCGCTGCGCCAACCCAGGCACGGATCGCCGATTTGGGTTGCGGGGTCGGAGCAAGTCTGTTCCACATCGTTCCTCGTTTGCTGGAGCCAAAACCAGCATTCGGGTTGACGCTCAGCCCGGTACAGGCGCGGCTGGCAGGTCAATTTGCGAAACAGGCAAACCTCGAAAATCAAGTCCTTTTTGCCGAGGGTGATTTTACGGCAGTCCCGTTGGCAGGCGAATCTCTGGATGCGAGTTATTCTGTAGAGGCGGTTGTCCACGCGCCGGAACCTGAGAGATATTTTCAGGAGGCAAGCCGTCTGCTCAGGCGCGGCGGAAAATTGATTCTCGTGGACGATTATCTGGCAGATCGTCCGCTTACGCAAAATGAATCGCAATGGCTGGAGACTTACGTCAACGGCTGGCATGTCCCGGGTGTGACGACCGTGGAACAAGTGAACTTGTTTGCAGAAAGGCATCACCTGCAAATGATGAAAAACGATGATCTCACACCATACTTGCGATTGCGCAATCTTCCAAACTCCATCGCCAGCCTTCTTCTTTTTCTCGGCCGCCATTTACCCATCAAACACGCCATCCTGCCGTCCGTGCTGGGGAGCATGGCATTACAACAGTGCTTATTCATGAAAGTGATCGAGTATCGGTTTTTGGTATTCGAGAAACGCGGTGGTTGAGTAAGCACGAGCGACAGCAAGTGCTGTATCGAAACCACCCGCTACGAGAAAACCCATGACAGCAAAATCCCTCTGCTTACCTGTTGGTTTCGATACGGGCGGGACAAGCATCCGCCCTACTCAACCAACGGTGTATTTATGAAAACAATCACCCTCCTCACCAGCGGCACGCGCGGCGACGTGATACCCTACATGGCATTGGGGTTGGGATTACGCGATGCGGGATACAACGTCCGCATCGCCGCGCCGATTGGGTTTCAAAGTCTCATCGAACCGAGCGGTCTCACATTTGCGCCGTTCGAGGGCAACCCGTCTGACTTGATGATTGATCAATCCGACCCGCTTACCGTGGGGCGAAATCTATTTCGCTCCCTCGACACCACGCGCAAATTTCTGGCGCAAGCCCGCACAATATACCCGCGCATGTTGCAGACCGCGATGCACGCTTGCCGCGGTTCGGACGCCGTCGTCTACGGCTTGCCCGCGCTGTGGGGCGCGCACATTGCGGAAGGTTTGCGCGTTCCCGGCATTCGCGCCGCGCTTCAACCGCTCACGCCCACCCGCGAGTTCGCATCCGCGCTCCTGCCGTTTCGGTTCGATCTTTCGGGGATCGGGAACTGGTTCTCGCATTGGATTTTGATCCAGGGCGCATGGCTTTCGTTTCGCCGGGAGATCAACCGGGCGCGTCGGACTCACTTTGGTTTGCCGCGCGCTCACTGGCTCGATCCTTCGCTGAGACCTTTTCCACATCAACCCCTCACCCTGAACGGATTCAGCGAATACATCGTCCCGCGCCCAAAGGATTGGAATGAGAAGCAAATCATCACCGGGTATTGGCAATTGTCTACGGAAGAATGGATGCCGCCCCTAGAACTTGAATCGTTCATCGAACGTTCCCCACACAACACCATCGCCATCGGACTTGGAAGCCCTGGCGCGGAGGACTTCATTCACTTCATAAACGTGATCGAGCGGGCGCTGACCCGATCGGATGCGCGCGCAGTGCTGACAATTCCATCGCGATATCACCCGCAAATCAGGTCGAATAACATCCTCCCCATCGAGTACGCGCCTCACGAATGGCTGTATCAACTTGTACGAGCCGCGGTGCATCATGGCGGCGCAGGGACAACGTCTGCTGGTTTGCACGCGGGGATTCCCATGGTCACATTGCCGCTGGCGATTGACCAGTTCTTTTGGGGCGAGAGAGCGTACAAAATCGGAGTCGCCGCCAAACCGATTCCGCAACGGGCATTGAACGCGGAGAAATTGTCAGCGGCGATTCGGACCACGTTGTGGGACGAGTCCATGCGGGAGAGGGCGAAAGGGATCAGCGCCGCGTTAAGTTTGGAGGATGGCGTGCAGGTTGCGGTGAGTCAGATGCGGGGAGTCGTGTAACGTATTGCGTATTACGTACTACGTATCCCGTGTTGCCTGCGCTTCGTCTGCATTCGCCTATTGGTTCTCTCCGCTCAACGCAAGGGACGCAATGATAAAAGCAAATACAGAAAGAATACTTCCAAGAAAATAAGGCGCGGAGATGGCGACGATTTCGAAGGTCACGCCCGCGAGGGTGGGACCGAGGATGTTGGTGAGGCTGAGGAGAGTCTGCGTGCCGCCCATGAGACGTCCCTGTTCGTGATCGGGAACGCGGAGAGAGATGAGAGCTGTGAGCGAAGGGATGCTGATACCTGTGCCAAGCGCAACGAGTGTGACCGCGGGAAAGAGCATCCACGCGGCGGAGGCGAGTGCCATGCCTGCGAGTCCGAGCGCCATGCACATGAGACCGAAAACAGTGAGAGCGCGTTCACCAAAACGCGGTTGCAGTTTGCCAAACAAATAGCCCTGGATGAAAACACCGCACACGCCGACATACAGATAAAAGTAACTGTTTTGCGCGGGCGTCCATCCGAAACGATGATTGGAATAAAGAGGAAAGTTTGTCTGTAACCCGGCGAAGGCAAGGTTGAGCAGGAATAACGTGATGAGAAATCTTTGAATGTTCTCCCGCAGGAATATGCTCCTGAATTGGGACGTCCAACTGAAGATGAGCGAAACCGATCTGGAGGCGCGTCGTTCGGGAGGGAGGGATTCGGGGAGGATAAAGAATCCGAAGACTGTGTTGGCAAAGGCGATGGAGGAAGCGGCGAGGGCGGGAACGCTCAGACCGTATCCGCTGAGCAAACCGCCGAGCGCGGGTCCCGACATCAAGCCCAAGCCGAACGCGACTCCGGCGAGGCTCATACTACGGGAACGGGTTTCGGGTGTGGTCGAGTCGGCGATGTAGGCGTGGGCGAGGGTGAGGTTCGAGCCGGTGAGTCCGTCAATGAACACGGCGAGGAAGATGAGGAAGAGGGAATCTGCAAGACCAAGTAAAAGATATGCACACGCAGTTCCAAACAAACAAATCAATAAAATCGGCTTGCGCCCGTAACGGTCGGAGAACGCGCCGAGGATGGGTCCCGACACGAGTTGCACCGCCGAATATACGGACATCAATCCGCCCGCTATTGCCGCGCCCCCATCCTGCGCCTGCACGTAAAACGGAAGCAACGGCAGCATGATGCCGTAACCGAGGAGATCAACGAAGACGGAGACAAAGAGAATGAGGAGGGAGGGGGACAAGGAGGGAAGTGGAAAGTAGAAAGCGGAGAATTAATAGTTACATGGGCGGGATTTTATCACGCACCTTATTGACTTTTGCCTCGAAAAGTTGTAATATGTCGTTAGGCGACATATTGAATGAAAAGGACTTTACCGAATGAAACAGCAAACGACCTCTCCGCTGACGGAAGCCACGTTCTTCATCCTCCTGAGCCTGTCCCCTGCGCCCAAACATGGATACGCCATCATGAAGGAGGTCAAGGCGCTCAGCATGGGACGCATCAATTTCAGTACCGGGACGTTATATGGCGCGATACGCCGCCTGCTCGAACAGGGCTGGATCAAGCGCGTGGCTGACCCCGAACCCAATCCCACCGATCGGGAACGAAAGGCATACACACTGACGGACAAAGGACGAAGAGTGGTGGATGCCGAAGTGGAGCGCTTGAGGTCGCTGCTTTCCACGGCGGAACAGCGCACATCCGAGAGCGCGTCATGAACCTGTTCACGCAAACCGTTGCTCATGTGTACTCGAAATTATTGAACCTATATCCGCGCAGATTTCAGGAAGAGTTTGCCGAAGAAATGCAGGTAGTGTTCAACGACTCATTGAATGAAGCAATTAAGGACGGAATCGCGCCGTTGATACTCATCTGTTTGAGAGAATTGGGCGGTCTACCCTTCAACATCCTGCAGGAATTCCGTCACGAGTTCGAAAGAAAGGAGATAAACATGACCACAGTTGAAAAAGTGGACCCAAGATCAACCAACGATGACCGGGCGAGTCGTTGGAATGCTTTATTTGGAACGCTGCCGTTTGCATTGTTTGGCATTGCCTCCATTATGGCGAAACTCGATCTGCCGGTTCATGGGGCGTATCCTTATCTGGCATTTTTTGCCATTGTCCTGCCTGGGCTTCTGATCGGAATCGTAAAAGGAGTTCCGCGCTGGACATACAGTTATCTTGGCTGGTCCCTGGTCTTTGCCTCGTGGTGGTCAAATATGGGTACCGCTGGGTTGAAAATCTTCGGCTTCCAAATCAACTATTGGACCTGGCAAATATGGCCACCACTTCTCGCAATAATTGGCGTCGCTCTATTATGGACGCGTTCGCTTCGCCCCCTCCGAGTACTGATTCTCAACATCTGGCAGGATTGGTCGCTCCTTTCCCTGGCAATGTATACGTTCGTTGGATGGATGGCATTGCTATATGATGAAAACCATCATCCGTATCTATTTGCTTTCATGACCGCCTCGACCCTTGTCGTGTCCGGAGGCGCCTGGCTCTTCCTCCGTGAACGCCGAACCCGAAAACGGATTGTTGCTTTGCTATCGAGTTGCGCGGCAATTGCCGTCATCGGAACAATCAGTGAGGCTACCTGGGACTGGCGTGCATATTACGGTCTCCCACCCCAACCGCCTGTTGCGTGGTATGTTTCCGCTCTAAGGGTGATTTTGATGCTCGCAATTTGGGGCGCAATCTTATTCTGGCCCGTATTGGTGGGATTGGCGCGACGCAAACAATCGCGGGACGGTTTAGTGAAATAGAACCTTTTATCAATAGTGCGGAAGTCTTACCTTCCACACTATGTTCATATTGACACCTTATTTCCTGTTCTCAACGCCTCCATCGCCGCGAAAGTACACTTGGTCACACCAATCAACTGCTCATACGGAATCGGCGGTTCACCTCCCTCACGGACGGATCTGACGAAGGCAATCCACTCCGCCACATGACCTTTATCCTGCGCTCCCTTCACACGCTTCTTTCTTCCATCACGAACTGTTACCAACGAAACAAAATCATCCAACACTGACACCTGCCCCCCGCAAAACACCTCGACGCGTTCCTTCGGGAAGGATTTGTCGCCGTTGGCGAGGTAATCCACGACGCCAATGGAGCCATCAGGGAAGGTGAAGGTCATGGAAACGTTATCCTCGCGGTATTTGCCAGCATCGGGTAGCGCCTGCGCGGTCACTGAGATGGGAGGCGCGCCGACAAGGAAAGTAATGAAGTCAATAAAGTGACAGGCTTCGCCGATGATGCGTCCGCCGCCGACCGCTGGGTCGTGTGTCCAATGGTCGAGAGGAATGGGACCGGCGTTTACTCGATAATGGATGTATTTGGGTTCGCGAGAATTGGAGATTTGAGAATTGAGAGAATTGGCGAGAGGGGCAAAGCGGCGGTTGAAGCCAGTCATCAGTAAACAGTTATCGGTTTTCAGTAACTGTTTACTGATCACTGACAACTGATCGCTGGTCACTGCCAATGGTTTCTCTACAAACACGTGCTTACCTGCCTTGAGCGCTTTCACAACCAGTTCCGCGTGAGAATCGTGGCGGGTGAGGATGGCGACGGTGTTGACCTTCGGGTCGTTGATGATCTCGTCGTCGGAAGAGGAGGCATATTGAAAGCCGAATTTTTTCCCCGCGTGCTGCGCATGCAAACCGCCTGCGGAGGCGATGCCGACGAGTTCGATGCCATCCACTTTCTTGATTGACGGAAGTAAAACTGAATTGGCAAATAAACCTGCACCCAAAACGCCGAGTTTTACAGATGCTGTTTTCGAGGGTCTGGAAAGTGGAAAGTGGACAACTCTACTTTCCACTTTCAACCCGCTATGCGGGTATGTCAACACCACACCCAGAAACGGTTCTTTCTTCTTGCCGGTAATCACGTCATAAGCAACGGTCGCTTTTTCGATGGGGAAGCGATGGGTGATGAGCGGTTTCACTTTCAACTTTCCGCTTGACATGAGATCAACCACTGCTTGAAAATTTCGACCTTCAGTCCAGCGCACGTAACCGAGGGGATAATCTTGTCCGCTTGCTTCGTAATTTGCATCGTAACGACCGGGTCCGTAAGAGCGCGAGTTGATGAAGGAAAGTTCCTTTTCGTAATAGATTTTTCTTGGGATGGTGAGACCAACCGCGCCGGTGGCGACGACACGCGCGCGGTCGCGGGCGATGACGCCTGCCAGTTCAACGGGATCGTTGGAGGGTGTGTCGGCGCAGATGAGGATCACATCGAAGCCGCGATTTGCAGTAAAGACTTGGGCTGAGCCTCCGGCGGCTTGGGCGCGGGAGACAGCCTCAAGTCCAAGAGAAGAGGCGAGGGCGAGGCGGGCGGCATCCAGGTCAATGCCGAGGACATGGCATCCAGCAGCGGATGCGATCTGGGCGGCGAGCAGTCCGAGCAATCCCATGCCAATGACGGCGACGGTTTCACCCAATTGCGGTTCGGCGAGTCGAAAGCCGTGCATGGCGATCGCGCCGAGGGTGGTGAATGCGGCAGACTCGAAATCCACATTTTTGGGGAGAGGCGTGAGGAGATTGCGCGGCACCACGTTGTATTCGGCATGGACGGCATAGCCGCCGCCCGCGCACGCCACGCGCTGACCAACTTTGAAACCCTGCATATTCTTGCCGAGCGCAACGATCGTGCCGGCGGAAGAATAGCCGAGCGCCATCGGCTGGTCGAGGCGGTTGAACGCGGCTTGCGCGGTGTTGAGCAGACCTTCGCGGCGGGCTTTATCAAGGACCTGCCTGACGAGATCGGGACGCGAGCGCGCCTTGCCAATGAGACTCTTTTCGGCGAATTCGACAACCATGCGTTCGGTTCCCGCGGAGACAAGACTGGCGGATACCTTGACAAGCGCCTGTCCCTCGCGCGGGATCGGGATGGGAACGTCCTCGACAGAGGCTTTGCCGGTTTTGATGTTTTGGAGGAGTTGTTTCATTTCGATTTGCGATTTTGGGTTTTCGACCAGGGTTGCCCTGGATACAGCTGCGGGTTGGCAGTTCGTTGCAGGAGGGAGTATACCCCAAGTGGGATGTTATAATTTCGGCACATTCATCACAAACAGGAGCGTTCACTTGACGGATATTCGTGTCCAAAAATTCGCAAAAGTTTTGGTCGAGCATTCCACCCGCATCGTCCCCGGCGACCGGGTGCTGATCGAGGCGACAACTGCCGCCGAGCCGCTGGTGCGCGAGTTGTTCATCCAGATCATGGAGAAGGGCGGTCATCCCCACCCGATGGTTGCCCTGCCCGGCCTGATGCCGTTCAGCCAGGACGAGTTTTATCTCACCTACGCCGGGGACGCGCAACTGGATTTCGCGCCGACCTTTTACAAGATCGCCTACGACCAGTTCGAGAGCCGCATCCGCATTCACTCTGCGACGAATACGCGCGGCACTACAAATATTGATCCCGTCAAAGCCCAGCGGCGAAGCAAGGCGCTCAGCAGAATCACCGAGGCACAGATGCAGCGCGGCGCGGAGGGCAAATTCAAATGGGTCACCACGCTCTATCCCACCGAGGCGTACGCGCAGGACGCGGGGATGAGCCTGAAGGAGTACGAGGATTTCGTCTTCAATGCCATCCACGCGAACGAGGACGATCCCATCGCATATTGGAAGGGGACGGCAGCAGGTCAACAAGAAGCGATTGATTTTCTCGCGGACAAGGATATTGTCACATTGCGCGGACCCAATGTGGACCTGTCGCTTTCCATCAAGGGGCGCAAGTTCATGAATTCCATCGGCATCTACAACATGCCCGACGGCGAGATCTACACGGGTCCCGTCGAAGACTCGTTGAACGGCTGGGTGAAGTTCACCTATCCCGCCATCTACGGCGGCGTGGCGGTCGAAGGCGCGGAACTGGTATTCAGCCGCGGGCGCGTGGAGCAGGCAAAAGCGGAAAAGAACGAAGCGTATCTGATCAAGATGCTCGAATCGGATGCAGGCTCGCGCTATGTCGGCGAGTTCGCCATCGGTACGAATTTCGATATCAACAAATTCACCGGCAACATCCTCTTCGACGAAAAGATCGGCGGGACGTTCCACATGGCGCTCGGCGCAGGCTACCCGGAAACCGGCTCGAAGAACAAATCCTCCATTCACTGGGACATGATCTGCGATTTGCGCACAGACTCGGAGATCCATGCGGATGGCGAGTTGTTTTACAGGAACGGGGAGTTTGTGTTTGGGAAATGAATCAACAGGGATGGGCATCCACCCGTCCCTACATTTTTAATAAAACCCCACCGATTGATCCACCTTGCGCGCGTACTCGTCAATCCCGCCGCGCACGTTGAAGACATTCCTCCATCCCTGCTGTGCCAGCCA
>JABWAU010000079.1 GCA_013360875.1 Anaerolineales bacterium
GTCGTCAACCAGATATTCACCGCCCGGCTGGACCCGCTCGTCCCGCCCACGTTGACCATCACCCCCACGTTCACCACCACGCCGACGCCTGTCACGTTGACCGCCACCTCCACCTCCACTCCGACCGCCACCGCCTCCGCCTCGCCCAGCGCTACGCCCATTCCCCCGACCACCACCGCCACCCCGTCGGTTGCGCGCGTCACCAATACGAACGGACGCATCCTCGACCTGGTCCAATCCCCGGGCGGACCCTCCATCGGCAGGCTGCGGGAGGGCGACATCCTGACCGTGCTGTACGCCAGCGAGGTGATGGACGGACTCGTCTGGCTGCAGGTCGTGGACCGGGACGGGCGCATCGGCTGGATACCGCAGATCCATCTGGCAGTCGTCACACTGACCCCGTCGGTCTCCTCCACACCATGAGAAATCGGATATGAAAAATCATACAACTTTCAGCGCGCGATCCAATAAATTCCTGACACATTTCACACCTCTTTATTGGATCGCAGTGTTCGCCGCGTATTTCCTTTTATCCAGGAATTGGGCGATTGTCCGCGCCACATCCACAAGCTGGGAGCATCTCTTTGGCTTGTTCGGTTTTTGCGTCTTCTGTACTATCCTATACACTGCTTATGCCGATTACCGGAGCACATCTGCACCTTCCTCGAGAAGGCTGATGATGATCGGCATTCCTATTCTCATTTGCCTGTTCATGCTGGTCAATGTTGCTGAACACAGTCAGAAGTCGTGGGATTATGTACAGTACGAAACCGCCTTTCGATCCATCGTAGTGGAGGATAATCCCTATCGAAGCACCCGCTATCTTTATCCGCCAATCTTTGCTGAAGCCATGGCTGCAGTCTACAGGGCTGGAACATGGTTCCTGCCAGCCGTGGGCATTAGCCCGGAGGAATCATCTTTATGGATGTTTGTCTTTTACGTTCACCAAAGCGGATTGCTATACGCTATTCTCCTCGCCTATTATCTATCCCTGCAGTTGGCCGAAATGGCAAGTTTGACGCCATTTAAAGGAATGCTATTCGTCAGTGGCCTGTTTCTGTTCAACACGCCTCTGCTCAGGACAGTTATTTATAACCAAGTGAACTTTTATATCCTCGTCTCTGTACTTGTTGCAATCCTGGCTCTGGCGCGCCGCCCTTTCCTGTCCGGCGTGGCAATTGCTGTCGGCGGTTTGATCAAATTATATCCATATGCCCTGATCGCCCCCCTGTTCGCGATTAGAAAATGGCGGGCGTTGATTGGTGCTGCCATCGGTTCAGTTGGAATGATTGCCGTCCAGACCAATGCCTTTCGCGACCTTTTGTCGTGGAAACAATTCGGCCGCTTTTACCTGTCCTTCCCGGTCGAACGTGAAAGTGCATGGTTCCGGAACAGCAGCGTCTTGAGTTTTCTGAGGAATTCCCTTGATTTTGCAGGCGCGCCATCGGAATTACTGACTCCCTTATTTGGAACCATTACCCTGATCATTTTGGGATGGATTGCCCTGCGCTTCGCACAACGGGAGAAACTATATGCGCGTTCTCTTGAAACAAGCTCCCAATTGCCTTCGGGAAATGATTCTTATCGGAGCATCGGGCATCTCACTGATTTTTCGGTCCTCTCGCTGTTGATCGCTCCATCCGCCTGGGAGCATCACTACGTAATTGCCATGCCACTCGCAATTTGGGCGTTTGCCCTTGCCGGCCGGAGAGCCCCCGTGCATCTAATGATTATCCTGGTTCTTGTATTTGTCATGCCGGTATTCAATATTTTTCCTTTTAGTTACCTACGGACTGCTGGCTTGATTCTTCTTCTCGTTTTGACATCGCCAAATAGAATTTTTCACTAAAGGAACATACCCATGTCCAAACCGAACTCCTCCGTTTTCGAACTCCGTGTCGCGCTCACCTCCAGCGACTACGAACGCCTCGTCAAATTCTATTGCGACGGTCTCGGGTTGGAACCCGCCGCGGTTTGGAACAACGACGGCGGCAGAGCGCTCATGCTCGAAATGGGCGCCGCCACACTCGAACTTTTTGACGAACGCCAGGCGGAGGTCATTGACCAACTCGAAGCGGGAAAACGCGTCAGCGGACAGGTTCGATTTGCATTGCGTGTGCCAGACTTGAAATCCGCGATGGAGCGACTGCTTGCCCACGGTGCAACTCTCGTTCATCCGCCGGTTCAGACGCCGTGGGGCGACTACAACGTGCGGTTGCAGGATCCCGATGGGATACAGGTCACGTTGTTTCAGGCGTCGAGGAACGATAAAGGCGGTGGGTAGTCGCGGATGACGTTCGATTGAGTTCCAATTCAACACGCCATTTCATGTCCTGAACGTGAATAAATGGCATTCTAAAAACCCATCCTGAAATCGGAGGAAGCCATGATCAACGATGAAATGAACTATAGTCATCTTGACAAACCCGAGACGGCAGGCGATGCCATTGCGGCAGAAGTGAAAGCCCAGCCGCAAGCGCTGGTCTTCGTTGTCAAGTTCTTTCTGGCAATTTGGATCCTGTTTTACATCACGTTGGCGCTTGCGACCCTGATAAATTCCTGGGCGCACAACAATCAATGGCTTTGTAATTACTTCAATGTGACAAACTGTGAAACCCTGTCGCCGATATTTGTCTCTGCCTTTCATGCCATGCTCGGCGGCGTGCTTGGGGCGGGTGTGTTGGGGTTGACCAGTTTCCATCGTCACGTTTCCATCGAACAGAACTTCGACATAGCCCATACCTGGGGATATATCTTTGCGCCATGGTTGTCAGCGGTCCTTGGTTTGACCGTTTTCGTGCTTCTTCAATCCGGGTTGTTGATCTTTTCCGGGGGGACGGGCGCATCGGACGAAATCTCCATTCAAAATCTGGCTTATCTGGGCATCGGCTTTCTTTCCGGCTTCGGGTGGTACGACGCTACGCGCCGCATCCAAAAAATCGTCAGGAACTTCTTCAGCGAGAAGGAGGAAAGCGCTCCAAAAGAACCCGCACAAGAAGACGCGCAGACGGTTGGGGGCGAAGAAACCGCCTCGACCACAGAGACTAAAGAACCAGGCAGGGTTCCATAGCGCAATTCCAACACTCCTCTTACGCCGCGTTGACAAACCGTCTGTACGGTTTTGTTATAATCGCGCTTGTCCCACCAGACCCTAAAGGTCTCTGAGACCTTTAGGGCTTCTTTGTCAGGAAAGGAACTTTTCCATGATGCGATTTGACCGATTTACAGAGAGAGCCCAGGAAGCCGCACAACGCGCCGCGGAGATCATCCAGCGCTACGGCCACAACCAGATAGACACCGAACACATCCTGCTGGCGCTGATCGAACAGCCCGGCGGGGTGATTCCCCAGATCCTCGAAAAACTGAGCGTCAGCCCCGAAGCGTTGACCGAACGCCTCGACGCCACCCTGCGCGCCAGCCCGAAAGCCAACATCTTCGGCGGCGGCGCGGGGCAGATCTTCATCACGCCGCGCGTCAAGCGGATCATTGACCTCGCCAACGAGGAGGCGAACCGCCTCAAGGATGAATATATCTCGACCGAGCATATCTTCCTCGCCATCCTTACCGAGCGGAATACGCCCGCGGCGCGCATTTTGGAATCCGCCGGTCTGACGCGCGACCGCGTTTACTCTGCCATTCAGGATTTGAGAGGCGGACAGCGCGTCACCGACCCGCAGGCTGAATCCCGTTATCGGATGCTCGAGAAATACTCGCGTGACCTCACCCAACTGGCGCGCGAAGGAAAACTCGACCCGGTCATCGGGCGCGATAACGAAATCCTGCGATTGATCCAGATCCTCTCCCGCCGCACGAAGAACAACCCTGTGTTGATCGGTGAAGCGGGCGTCGGCAAGACCGCCATCGCGGAGGGTCTCGCGCAGAAGATCGCCAACAACGACGTGCCGGAGATCCTCTCCGGCAAACGGGTGGTGGCGCTCGATTTGGGCGCTATGATCGCCGGGTCGAGGTTTCGAGGCGAGTTCGAGGAACGGCTCAAAGCCGTGGTGGAGGAAATCCAGCGCGCGGGCGGCGACATCATCCTGATGATTGACGAACTGCACACCGTCGTCGGCGCGGGGGCGGCGCAGGGCGCGATGGACGCCTCGAACATGCTCAAGCCCGCCTTGGCGCGCGGCGAATTGCAGTGCATCGGAGCGACGACGCTGGACGAATATCACAAGTACATCGAAAAGGACGCCGCGCTCGAACGCCGCTTTGCCCCGATCTACGTGGAAGAGCCGAGCGTGGACGACACGATCAAGATGTTGCAGGGGTTGCGCGACCGCTATGAGGCGCATCACAAGGTCCGTTTTGCGGATGACGCGCTGGTCGCCGCGGCGCGCCTGGCGGACCGCTACGTCACAGACCGAAAACTGCCCGATAAAGCCATTGATCTGATGGACGAAGCCGCCGCGAAACTGCGCGTGGCGCTCTATTCCATGCCGCCCGATCTCAAAGCCATGAAGAGCGAGATCGAAAAACTGCAAGCCGAGGAGGAACAGGCGGGCTTGAATCGCGATTACGAACTCGCGGCGAGGAAGAAATCGGAACGTCTGCGCCTCGAACAGGAATATCACGAGAAGCGCGGCAAATGGGAGGTCGAACATCAATTGGACGAGGAAGTCAACGTGGAAGACATCGCCGCGGTCGTGCATCAATGGACGGGCATTCCGGTCTCGCAAATGATGGAGACCGAAGCCGAGAAGTTATTGCACATGGAGGCGCGCCTGCACGAGCGCATCATCGGGCAGGAGGAAGCCATCCACGCCATCTCGGATGCAATCCGCCGCGCAAGAAGCGGGTTGAAGGATCCGTCGCGTCCGATCGGTTCGTTCATCTTCATCGGTCCGTCGGGCGTCGGCAAGACGGAACTTGCCAAAGCCCTCGCCTGGTTCATGTTCGACGACGAGGACGCGCTCGTGCGCATTGACATGTCCGAGTATCGCGAACAGCACACGGTCTCGCGCCTCTTCGGCGCGCCCCCCGGATACGTCGGGTACGAGGAGGGCGGTCAGTTGACCGAAGCCGTCCGACGCCGACCATACCGCGTCCTGCTCTTCGACGAGATCGAGAAGGCGCATCCCGAAGTGTGGAACGCGCTATTGCAGATTTTGGATGACGGACGAATGACCGACGGCCAGGGCAACGTGGTGGACTTCCGCAATACGGTTCTCATCATGACCTCGAACCTGGGCACCGAATACGTAAGAAAGGGAGGCACCCTGGGCTTTGTCCAATCCAGGGCGAGCAACGAGGAGCGCGAGGCGCACGATAAGATCGAGAAGGCGTTGAAGAGCGCCTTCCGTCCCGAGTTCCTCAACCGCATTGACGAGATCATCATGTTCTCGCCGCTTTCCATCGAACAGATGGAGGAGATCGTCGTCCTGCAAATGAAGGAAGTGCAGGATCGCCTGAATGAATATAACATCACGATCGAGTTGACGAACGCCGCCCGCAAGTGGCTGGCGAAGGAAGGCTACGATCCCGCGTTCGGTGCGCGCCCGCTGCGACGCGCCATCCAGAAGAACGTCGAGAGTCCGCTTTCGGTGGAACTGCTTGGAGGCAAGTTCAAGGACGGCGCGACCGTGACAGTGGACGTGGACGAGAAGGAGAACAAGATCGTCTTCCAAATGTCCGAACCGATGAAGCAGAAAAAGAGCGAACAGCACGCGGAGGCATGAGGCTCGAAGGCGACAGTCGCTTGTCAGGCGACTGTCGCTTTTAACTTTTTCCGGCTCGTTTGGTATCGCCGCGATCAACCCCTTTTGATGCACGGATTTTTTCCGTGCTGTCCGTGTCAGAATCGCGGGAATTCCCAGAGGGCTTTTTTTCCTAATCCCAATTTTATAGAATCGGGATACCATACACCGACTTTTTGAAAAGGAGACTGCCTCGATCATGGAATCAAATCCCAGCCCATCCTCAGCCTCTTCGATTGTTCCGAAGATCGTCGCCGGGGTTGTCGCCGTTCTGGTATGTTGCGCCTGCATAGCCATCCTTGCCGCGGGCGTCATCATTTATCAGGCTTATCAACAGGCTCCGGTTGACATCCCCCCTGTTTATCCGACCCTGGAGCCGCCAGCCACCGCGCCGATTCCCACGTTGGATCAGACGCCGATCGAATCCATTTCGTCGAACACGCTCGAAACGCTGAACCAGACCCTGGTCCCGGAGAACGACCCGTATGAACTCGCCTGCCGCTTAAAGGGAATTTGCGACGTGCCCCGCACGGTACTGGCAAAATCCTATCAGATCGGGGATAAGGAGCAATTCTGGATCAGCAATTCGGATACCGCAGAACACCGTCAGATCACAGCCAGGCTGGTGTACGAAACGCCTCATTCCTATTTTTGGGCGGAGGAGGGCGCAAGGTACGATGAAGCCGATGTGAAAAGGTTGATGGATACATTCGAAAACGAGATCTATCCCACCAACCGTGAGTTCTTCGGAGAGGAATTCAACCCCGGCATTGACGGCGACCCGCACATCTACGTGATCTACGCCGGCGGCCTCGGCAGTAACGTGGCGGGATATTTCAATTCGTCCGATTCGTTCCATCCCCTGGTCAAGGAATATTCCAATGCCCACGAGACGTACATGCTCAGCACCACGCAACTCCTGTCCGATGAATACACCTACGGCGTGCTGGCGCACGAATTCGTACACATGATCCAGTTTCCATCCGACCGCAACGACGTTTCCTGGCTTAGCGAGGGATTTGCGGAAGTGGGCGTTTTCCTCAACGGGTACGACGTGGGCGGCAAGGACTGGTACTATGCCACCGACCCGGACCTGCAATTGACGACCTGGGGTGACAGCGCCAGCGATAACGGTCCGCACTACGGCCAATCGTTCCTGTACCTGACGTACTTCCTAGATCGCTTCGGCGAGGAAGCCACACAGGCATTGACCAAGAACCCCGAAAACGACATCTCCAGCGTGGACGATACACTCGCGCAACTCGGCGTCACCGACCCGCTTACCGGCAGGATCGTTACAGCCGACGACGTTTTCATGGATTGGGCGGCGGCGTTATATCTCATGGATGGGAGCGTGGGCGACGGGCGTTACACCTACCGCAACTATCCCGACGCGCCGCGCGTGTTCGATACCGATTTGATCGCCGCCTGTCCGCAGCCGCCGCTGAATTTCTCGGTCAATCAATACGGCATGGATTACATCAACATTTCCTGCGCGGGGGATTTCACCCTGCGCTTCAGCGGCTCGACGGTCGTCAGCCTCCTGCCGACGGAGCCGTATTCCGGGAAGTATGCCTTCTGGTCGAACAAGGGCGACGAATCGGATATGACCCTGACGCGCGAGTTCGACTTCACGGACGTGAGCGCGCCCATCGAGATCAGTTACTGGACGTGGTACGACATCGAAGAGGATTGGGATTATCTCTACCTCGAAGCCTCCACCGACGGGAAAGTTTGGGAAATTCTCAAGACCCCCTCCGGCACCGATTACAATCCCTCCGGCAATTCGTACGGATGGGGCTATACCGGCGCAACCGGAGACTGGATTCAGGAAAGCGTTGATCTCTCGAAGTTCGCCGGTCAAAAGGTGCAGATCCGCTTCGAATATATCACCGACGCGGCGGTCAACGGGGAGGGCTTGTTGCTGGATGATGTTCGGATCGAAGCGATCAGCTATGCGTACGCATCCGATTTCGAGGCGGATGACGGCGGCTGGGAGGCGAAAGGCTTTGCGCGCGTGGATAACGTTCTCCCGCAGACCTATCGCCTGTCCCTCATCCTCAAAGGCGATACCACCACTGTAACCAACATCGAACTCAACGCCGATCAGACCGCGGAGATTCCGCTTTCATTGAAAGCCGGCGAGCAGGCGATCCTGATCGTGGCGGGGAGCACGCGCTTTACGACCATTCCCGCCGCGTATCAAGTTGAGGTGAAGTAGACGCGTATGAAAGGTACACAGGCGGATAAGGAAACGTTTGTGTACTTGTTTACATGCCTGCTTCAAGAGGAGTCACCATGTCCACAGCCCCAAAATCAGAAGTCCTTCCCATTGCAAACCTCGTTTCATATAACGACGGTTCCGTCGTCAGCCGCCAGATCACCAAAGCGGAGGCGGGCAACGTCACGCTCTTTGCCTTCGACAAGGATCAGGAATTGAGCGAACACACCGCCCCCTTCGACGCGCTCGTCCACGTGTTGGACGGCGAAGCGGAGATCAAAATTTCAGGAAAGCCGTTTCACCTGAAGATGGGTGACGCGATCATCATGCCCGCGGATGAACCGCACGCGGTCCGCGCGTTGACGCGTTTCAAGATGCTGTTGACGATGGTAAGAAAGTGATCAGTTATCAGTGATTAGTGATCAGTGATCGGTGAGAAGCGAGAAGCGAGAAACATCCCGCGCGGCGCGGAACCGGCGGGATGTTGTTTTTCAGGCGAGAACGCGCGCGGGATGTTTCCTCATCCACGCCAGGCCCATCAGCAATGGAATCAACGAAATCAATCCAGCCGCCAGCGTGATCACCGTGTAACTGGACGCCGCGAAGACGATGCCGCTTCCCAGGCTGCCCGCCGCGGAGGCGAGACCGACCATCAGGTCGTTTGTCCCCTGCGTGCGCGAACGTTCCAGCGGGGAGAGCTGGTCGGAGAGCAGGGCTGAACCGCCCACAAAACAAAAATTCCAACCGAGACCCAAAAAGAATAACGACACCGCCAGCGGCAGCACGTCCGGTGAGAGCGGCGCGGTCGCGCAAGCCACCAGTAGCATCGCCGCGCCCGCCAGGATGACCGGTCCGCGTCCCCACTTATCCGAAAGGCGGCCCGAGATGACCGAAAAGGCATACATGCCGATCGTGTGCGCCTGGATGACGTGGGCGATGTCCGTCAATCCGTGCTGGTGCTGGTTCATGTGACGCGACGTGATCACCATGATCGCCACCATCACCACCTGCCCCAGCACCATCGCGCTCACCGCGGTCAACGCCGCGGGCTGGCGAAAGATCTCGCGCATGGATCGCGATTGCCCGGTCGGGGCAGTGGAGGGATGGAGTTCCGCGATCTGTTTGCCCAGTTCGCGCGGGTCGGGGCGCAAACCGACAAAGATGATCACAGAGACCGCCGCGAACAAAGCCAGCGCCGCCAGGTAAGGACCCGCAAGTTCGTTGAAACCGAATTCCTTCACGAAGGCGCCCGTCGGTCCCACCAGCAGGGGACCAAAGACCGCGCCGAACGTCCCGCCCCACACCACCAGCGAGATCGCGCCGCCGCGCTGCTCCGGCGGGTTCACCTCGCCTGCGGCAAAACGCGCCAGCACCACAGCCGCGTTGGTTGCGCCCACCAGCACCATGCCGACCAAAAGCGTCAACATATCTTCCGCGCGGATCGCCAAAACGATCATGGCGTTGCCGATCACCCCGACGAACAGGCCGAGCATCAACCCTTTGCGCCGCCCAATTGCATCCATGATGTAGCCCCAGGCCGAAGCTGCGAACGCCGCGCCCAGCAGATACACTGCGGTAGGCACGCCCGTCCAATAATCGCTGCCGCCGAGTTGCGCGCCCACGATCGGATTCACGGTTGCCGAGGCAATGTTCCCTGCGGAGACCAGGCTCTGCGTTACGAATAAAACGATCGTGATCCTGCGGGCAAATTTTGTAAAGTTTGTCATGGATTTATCCTCTCGAATTCGCCGATTATAAGCCCGTTGAGGGTAGAATGTGGGGCATGACCTTCGACCTAAAGCCCGCTTCGGACTCCCCGCTACCTGATCTCGTTGAATTGATGAATCGCGGCTTTGAGGGTTATCTCGTCCCCATCCAGTTCGACCTTTCCCAATTCCATGCCATGCTTCGCAAGGACGGCGTTGATCTCGTCTCCAGCCGCGTGTTGCTCGCGGAGGGGCAGCCCTGCGGCATTGCGTTGATCGCGCGGCGCGGCTGGGTCAGCCGCCTGGCGGCGATGGGCATCGCGAAGGAATCGCGCGGCAGGGGCGCAGGTTCGTGGTTCATGGAGCGGCTCATCCATGAAGCGCGCGCACGCGGCGACCGCGAAATGACCCTGGAGGTGATCGAACGAAATGAACCCGCCGTGAGCCTGTATCGCAGGTTCGGTTTTCGATCCGTCAGAAGGTTGATCGGCCTGATCCGCCGGGACGCAAGGGAGAGCGCAGGGGACGATTTGCAGGAAATTGACCTGCGGGAGATGGGGCGCATGATCGCCCAGCATGGATTGCTCGACCTGCCCTGGCAGTTATCGGGGGAGACCATCGCGTTAATGAATCCGCCTGCGCGCGCGTATAAAAGAGGTCCTGCATACGCCGTCATTTCGGACCCGGCGGCGGAACGCGTGGTCGTCTGGTCCCTGCTCGTGGAGCCGCAGGCGCGCGGGAATGGGCTGGGCACGGAGATGTTGAGGAACGTCATCGCGAATCACGCGGGCAAGACCTGGCGCGTCCCGGCGATCATGCCCGAGGAGTTCGAGGGAAGCTTCGAACGGGCGGGCTTTGCGCGCGAGGATCTTTCGCAGTGGCAGATGAGGCTTGTCCTTGAGCGCGGCGCCGACGGGTCGTCCACGGCTCATTGAACAGGATCAGGCATCGGCCGGTCGCGAAGCGTGCGTTTTGTCATCCATTTGTTTTTCGCCCGGCTGATTTTGCAGATATAATTTTCGCATCCTCCGGGAGTCAGGCGCAAAATGGCATCCTCAGAAAGAAAAACGATCGGCGTATTCGCATCGCAGGTGGGGCGCGGCTGGGGCGCGCAATTTCTCGCGGGGGTTGCCGACGCCGCGCAGGAGGCGGACGTGAACCTGGTGTATTTCATCGGGGGAAAACTTTCGCCCGTTTCCGGCGACGAGTCCAAAACGTCCTTCGGATTGTACGACCTCGCAAAGCCCAATCAGTTCGACGGTCTGGTGCTGACCGCCGACGTTGCCTATGGCGTGAGCCAGGCGGATCTGGACGCGTTCCGTTCCATCCACGCCGGCACGCCCATTGTGACCCAGTCCGTTCCGATGCCGGGCGCGACGATGTTCATCCCGAACAACCGCGAGGGGATGAGCGCGCTCCTTCGCCACCTGATCGAGGATCACGGGTACAAGCGCATCGCGTTCATTCGCGGGCTTGTGGGGCAGATCGATTCCGAACAGCGTTTCCAGGCATATAAAGACGAACTTGGTTCGCACAAACTGCGCCTCGACAACGACCTCGTGGTGAGCGGTGATTTTACCCAGGAGGGCGGACGCGAGGCGATCCGTATTTTACTCGACGAGCGCAGGCTGCGTTTTCAGGCTGTGGTGGCGGCAAACGACCGCATGGCTTTCGGCGCGTTGGAGGCGCTGCAGCAGCGCGGCGTTCGCGTGCCGGACGATGTGGCGGTCACCGGTTTCGACGATTTGCGCGAAGCCCAGTTCCTGGGCGTGCCGTTGACCACAGTGCGCCAGTCCTATTACACGGCGGGGAGGAACGCCATGCGTTCGCTCCTCAAGCGCATCCACGGCGACACCGTGCAGGGACAGGTGGTGACGCCTACGCAAATGCTCGTGCGCTGGTCGTGCGGATGCCTGCCGGAGAACGTCCGCCGGGCGGCGGTCGCCCTGCGCGATGTCGCCAAAACCGGCAAACTGGAGAATAAACGCGAAGCCGCCATGCGCGCCCTGTTGAATTCCGCCGGCGTTACGGAACAGGACGCCGCGTTCCCGCAGTACAGGGAGGCCTTCGGCCGCGCCTGGGACGCCTTCCTTCTGGCGTTGCATGGAAGGACTTCGAGCGACGAGTTCCTGAAGACCGTCAACGCCATGATCGAACTCATGCAACAACAGGACCTGCCGCCTTCGGTCTGGCATAACGTGATCTCGATGATGCGGCGGTATGCACTGGGCGGCATCACCAGTCATACGGTCATGCTGGAGGCGGAGAATTTGTTCCAGCAGGCGCGCATGTTGACGGGCGAACTCTCGCAAAGGTGGCAGGCTTACCAGAGGCTGGCGTTCGAGCAGCAGGAGGGCATCCTGCAAAATTTCAGTTTTTCGATGGCGCCCGCCATGAGCATTGACGAGATTGGCGCCGCCATATCGGAGCATTTCCCCCAGATGGGCATCGGTCGCTGGTACGTGATGTTCTACAGCGACGTGAGTTCGCCGCAATCCATCTCCGCGCCGACGCCAAAGAGTTACAGGCTGTTGTTCCAATACGAGGACGCAAAATTCGAAATCCCGCGCAAACAGATCTCCATCGGCACGGGTCAACTCGTGCCGCGCGGCAAGACTCCGGAAGACCGCCGTTACACGGCCGTGGTCATGCCGTTGACGCTGGCTCGCAACCGCTTCGGTTTCATGTGGGTCGAAATGGGACCGGAGGATTGGGAGATCTACGTCCGCATTCGCAACCTGGTCAGCAGCGCGTTGCTCCGCACGATGCTCGTCTCGCAAAGGGAACAGGCGCAAAAGGAGGTGGAACGTCTGCTGGCTGAGACGCAGACTCAGGCGCGGGAACTGGCGATCGCAAAGGAGTTCGCGGAAAACGTGGCGGCGGAGAATGCAAATTTGTATTCCAGCGAGCAGGCGCGTCGCCGCGCGGCGGAGGCGTTGGCGAGGGCGTCGCGGCAACTGTCGTCGTTGTCCACCGAAGCGGAGGTCTCGCAGCAGATCGTCGCCCAGTTGGTGCAGATCATCCCGGTGGAGCGCTGCGCGTTGTTCCTGGAGGACGTCAACGGAGAGCCGCGCCTGCGCGCGCACCTGGGTTTTCCGCGCGCCGCGCCGGTGGATGGGCTGGTTTACGAAGCGGGCGGGACCAACGTCTATCATGCCATCGTCAAACAGTCCGAACCCATCCTGATCGGCGACGTGAGGAGCATGAAGGATTGGCGGCAGCCCGAATGGCTCGCCGAAGATCGTTCGTGGCTCGGCATTCCCCTCTTTGCGAAGAACAAGGTGGTCGGCATGTTGACCATGAGCCGCGGAGAACCGGCTTCGTTCAATCACGACGACGTCCTGCTCGCCAGCACATTCGCCATCCAAGCCTCCATCGCGCTCGAGAACGCCCGCCTGTACGACAAGGAAACGAGCTTCAACCAGTTGCTGGGACGCATGGTCGAACAACGCGTCGAGGAACTGAACCGCGCGCTGACCCGCCTTGAAAAACTGGACCGCAACAAGAGCGACTTCATCCAGGTGGCGGCGCACGAACTACGCACGCCGCTGACCATCATCAAAGGATACATGGGCATGCTCAAAGCCGCCCCGGCGATACAGGAAAACCCAAACCTCGCGCAAGCCACGTTGGGCGTTCTGCAAGGCGCCGAACGTCTGCATCAGGTGGTCAACAGCATGTTGGATGTGGCGCGGCTCGAAAGCCAGGTGTTATCCCCCCACTTCGAGAGCGTGACCCTCGGTCCGATCCTGCGGCTCATCCAGAAGGATTACGCGGAGGACCTGCAGGCGCGTCAATTGACGTTCGAACTCGATCCTTCGATCAATGCCCTTCCCGCCGTCCGGGCGGATTCCAAACTTCTGCAAAAGGCTTTGGATAACGTGGTCGTCAACGCCATCAAGTTCACGCCGGACGGTGGCTCCATCCACATTGACGCGGCGGTCGTCAACGGGGATCGCGGCGAGTTCTGCGAGGTACGCATTCAGGATACTGGCATTGGCATCAACGAGGCGGACAAGGAAATGATCTTCGAAAAACTCTACCAGGTGGGCAAAGTGGAACTGCATTCCTCGGGCCGGACCAAGTTCAAGGGCGGCGGACCCGGGCTGGGTCTTGCCATCGCGGCGGGCATCATCAAGGCGCATCAGGGGAAGATCTGGGTCGAAAGCCCCGGTTGCGACGAGGAAAAACTGCCGGGTAGCACCTTTATCATTCAAATCCCGCTGGCAAAATAGTTTCTTTATCGAGAATCGAAAGGACGGGCGCAAAACCCGTCCTTTCTTTACCAAATCCAAAATGTGAGAGAAGAGTTATTGAGGCGGGAGGAGAACCGCGTCAATCACGTGGATCACACCATTGGAGGCTTCGATATCTGTGATGATGACCTGGACAGTGTCGTTCAGGTAGACTTTGCCGTCCTTGATCGTGATGGTGATGTCCTTGCCCAAAGCAGTGGGAGCGGCGGAGAGACCAACCACATCGGCAGCCATGACCTTGCCGGAGACCACATGGTAGAGCAGGATGTCGGTCAGCTGCTGCTTGTTCTCAGGCAGGAGCAGGCTGTCGAGCGTGCCTGCGGGCAAAGCAGCAAAGGCATCGTTGGTGGGGGCGAAAACCGTGAAAGGACCTTCACCGCTGAGAGTTTCCGCCAGCCCTGCGGCGGTCACGGCGGCAACCAGGGTACTGAAGCGTTCGTCGGCGGCGGCGATGTCAACGATGGTTCCCGGGGCGGCGGCTTCTTCAGCCGGGGGCAAAAGGACTGTGTCAATCACGTGGATGACGCCGTTGGATGTCTCGATATCGGTGATGATGACCTGGGCGTCATTGACGTAGACATTACCCATGTCAACCTTGATGGCGACATCCTTGCCGAGGGCAGTGGTGGCGCTTTCGAGATTGACCACGTCAGCAGCCAGGACGCTGCCGGAAACCACATGGTAGAGCAGGATGTCGGTCAGCGCCTGCTTGTTCTCGGGCAGGAGCAGGCTTTCGACTGTTCCGGCGGGCAGTTTGGCGAAGGCATCGTCAGTGGGGGCGAACACGGTGAAGGGACCCTCACCCTTGAGAGTTCCAACCAGATCGGCGGCGGTCACAGCAGCGACCAACGTCTGGAAACGGCCATCAGCGATGGCGGTGTCAACGATGTCCTTGAGCATTGCCTCGGGTTCGGGCATGGCGGTAGGCTCGGGCATCGTCGTCGGCTCGGGAGCCGGCGTGGGGGTGGCGGCAGGCGCACAAGCCGCCAGCACGAGGGCTGTCACGGTCAACAGCATGGCAAAAACACTAAAACGTTTCATCTTCTTTACTCCAATATCTACTTTTTTTTATTTGATTTCTGCACAGTTTTTGTACAGATTATGTATGTATTTTACAGGTTTTGTCCAGTTTGTCAAGAGATAAAGAGGGCTCTTATCAAACTCTTAGTTTCCCCTCTCCACCGAAGTATCGTCGGAATCGAAAACTTCCGAAGCCGTTGTCAGCCTCGGAAGTTTTCATCGACACAGAAACAGGTTAATCGGGAGTCCGAATCGAAGTACTGTTCATGTCGAAGTAATCTGTGAAGCGCTTCCGCAGCGGATCGAGCAAGCCCACGTGCGCCAGCATCAACGCCGAGAAAGCGGACATCCCAAACAGGAAGAACAGGTCGGCAAGGATGTAAAAGGGATGTTCGCTCCCAACGAACACGTAACGAAGCACGATCAAGCCCAACTGAATCAGGCTGGCGAACAGCAGGGGAATCGAGAAGGGGCGCAGGTTGTGATCCTCGATGATCAGGTGGAGTCCAACCAGGACCGTCAATCCCGCGAGCATCACGAATACGTACTTCCAAAACTGCCAAAAGCGATATGCCTGGTCGTATAAACGAACCAGTATCTCGACGTACAGATAACAGATCCCCGCAAGGCATCCCCACATGAACAGGTTGATCAGGATGGGCAGGATCAAATTCCCGTAGACGCGGATCGCCACCATTGCCGTCAGCCACCCCACCGCATAGGTAATGCCGAGCGCGAGCGCCGCCGCGAACAGATTCGTTTTTATTCCATCCGGATTGGCAAGGACGTCATAAGCCAGTTTTGCGCCGCCCAGCATGGAGATGCCCAGCGCGCTCAGGCTGATCACCGACATGGCGAGGCTCAACATGCCTCTTTGAGAAATGGAAGGACCGTTCTTCTTGCGAGGTTGCGTCGGGGATGGCGATGTGCTTTTTTGACCGTTCATGGAAACGTGGCCTCCTACCCTTTTTCGATAATCAATGTCAAAAATCCTTATCGAATGACTGACTTGAATTATACCCATAAGACTGGATTTGGGCGGATAAAGTTCCCGCTTCCTTCCCAACTTGAACCTGTCTCTGTCCGAACGGCATTTCCCCGCCGACAAAAAAGACCTCCGAGTTCTTGAACAACTCGGAGGTCTGCATCGCTATATATGGATCGGCGTTCCGTCCGCGCCGTGTGCCGCTTCCATCAATACCTCGGAGAGCGTCGGGTGCGCGTGGACGTTGCGCGCGATCTCGTGCGGCGTCAACTCCATCATGCGCGCCAGCGTCAGTTCGGGGAGCAGTTCCGTCACCTCGGGACCGATCATGTGCGCGCCGAGGATCTCGCCGTATTTCGCGTCCACGACGATCTTGACGAAACCGGCATAATCGCCGAGTCCCAGCGCCTTGCCGTTCGCCTGGAATGGGAAGCGCCCGATCTTGATCTCGTAGCCGCGCTCCTTTGCCTGCGCCTCGGTCAACCCGAACGACGCCACCTGCGGATACGAATACGTGGCGCGCGGCATCATTTCGTAATCGAGCGTGACCGTCTCCGCGCCGGCGATGTTCTCCGCCGCGACGATTCCCATCGCCGAGCCGACGTGCGCCAGCATCAGTTTGCCCGTCACGTCGCCGATGGCGTAGATGTTCGGTACGCTGGTCTGCATCTTCTCGTTGATCTCGACGAAGCCGCGCTCGTTGATTTTGACGCCGACCTCCTCCAGTCCCAAGCCTTTGGAATTGGGACGGAACCCGATGGCGACCAGCGCCTGATCTGCTTCCAATACGGATTCCTTTCCGCCCGCCGACACTTTGACCTTCACGCCTGCCGCGGTCGCTTCGACAGACTCAACCTTATGCCCCGTCAGCGACTTGATGCCGCGCTTCTTGAACTCCTTTTCTAGTTCCTTCGAGATTTCTTCATCTTCCAGCGGAACGAGCCGCGGCAGCATCTCGACAATGGTCACATCCACGCCGTAGGCATTCCAGATGGTGGAAAACTCCACTCCGATCGCGCCGGAGCCGATCACGATCACGGATTTGGGCAGCTTGTCCTGTAAAATCGCTTCGAGGTACGTGACGACCTTCTCGCCGTCTATTTTCCAATCACTGGGAACCATCGCGCTCGCGCCCGTCGCTACGACGATGTTCCTTGCGATGAGTTCCGTCGTCTTGCCGTCTTTATCGGTAACGGTAACAGTTGTCGGCTTGGTGAGACGCGCTTCTCCCATGAAGACCGCGATGTTGTTCTTCCGCATCAGGAATCCGACGCCCTTGGTCAACCGATCCGAATTCTGCCGCGAGCGTTTGACCGCAACGCCATAATCCAATTTCAAGTTCTCGAACGAAAAACCGAAGTCCTTGCCGCGTTCGCGCAGCGTGTGTGCCACCTCCGCATTTTTCAACAGCGACTTGGACGGGATGCAGCCAACGTTCAAACACACGCCGCCCAGCCATTGTTTGTCCACGATCGCAACCTTTTGTTTGAGTTGCGCGGCGCGTATCGCGGCGACGTACCCCGCAGGTCCCGCGCCGATGACGACCACATCGAAATTTTCTGCCATGTTCTCTCCTGTATTTACGTCATTGCGAGGAGCGTTCGCCGCGACGAAGCAATCTCCTCTTTTCAACGACGATATTTTTACTTAACCCAAGTTGCTACCTTGGGATGAAAATTGACAAAAATCCATGAGATTCAGTAAAGTTGGGGTATCCCGACCACCAACAGGAGAACCTCATG
>JABWAU010000080.1 GCA_013360875.1 Anaerolineales bacterium
CGCGTAAGCGACGTTCTCTAACGTCGCTGGATGCGCTGGAGAGCGCATCCTACGCATTTTGAGAGAACAAAAATAGGACTTTTAAAACGCTCTCTAAGGATTTACGGAGCAAATAATGAACAATACCATCGAAGTCGAAAACCTGACCAAGTATTACGAAAAATTTTTGGCGGTGGACCGCATCAACTTCGCTGTGAAGCGGGGCGAGATATTTGGATTTCTCGGACCGAACGGCGCAGGGAAAAGCACCACCCAGCGGATGCTGACCACGCTTCTCACCCCGACCGAGGGGTTGATCCTGATCAATGGGCATGATCTCGCCCGCGACTCTTACCCCGCCAAACGGCAGATCGGGCTGGTCCCCGAAGAATCCAACGTCTACACCGAACTGACCGCCTGGGACAACCTGATGTTCACCGCCAGCATCTACCGCGTGCCGCGCGACGAGCGGGCAAAACGTGCCCAGGAATTGTTGGAAACCTTCGGCTTGTGGGATAAGCGCGATATCAAAGCCGAGAACTTCTCCAAAGGGATGCGCCGCCGTTTGAGCATCGCCATGGCGGTCATTCACAAACCCTCGCTGCTGTTCCTCGACGAACCCACACCCGGCTTGGACGCGCAGAGCATCCGCGCGATTTGGGAGTTGATCCGCAAGATGAACGCGGATGGAACAACGGTTTTCCTCACCACTCATCAAATCGAGGAAGCCAATCAGTTGTGCGACCGAGTGGCGATCATCTCGCACGGCAAGATCGCCGCCATTGACACGCCTGAACGTCTCAAAGCAAACTTCCGCCGCGTGCAATCGGTGGAGGTGGCGCTCGAGCCTTCAGAGTCCCTAAAGGTTTCCGAAACCTTTAGGGACTCGAACGAAGGGTTGGAATCCCTGCCCGGGGTGACGGCGCAGATCAAAGTCGGGGACAAGACGCGCTTGTACACCGAAGACCCGTCGGCTCTGATTCCGCGCCTCGTCCAGTATGCTGAATCCAATCGCTTACGGATCGTCAGCCTGAATACGCTTGGTCCCAGCCTGGAGGATGTCTTCCTCGAAATTACGGGTGGGCAGTTGGGCGTGGTTAGAAATGAAACAGATGAAAAGCCCGCCCGGCGCGGGATGGGAGGCAGAAAATGAACTTCGAGCGAATCAAAAACGAATTGTCGCAAGCCTGGACGGTGGCGCTCAAGGACGTGCGCGTGTATTACCTGCGCCCCGGCATGATCATGTTCGGCTTTCTGATGCCGTTCTTCATGTTCTTCTCGTTTTCAGTAAAGCGCGACGTGGGCGCGGCGGAAGGGGTGGCGCGCCTGCTGGCGATGGCGGTCTTCTTCACCGCGGGCGCGGCCGGACCCTTCATCATCCCCACCGAACGAAAGATCGGCACGTATGACCGTCTGCTCGCCGCGCCGATGTCATTATTGACGCTGCTTTTAGGCAAGACAGCGGTGGGCGCGTTCTTTGCCATTGCGGTTTCGGGCGTGTCGCTGCTGGCAGGGCTGTTGTTCTTCGGCGCGGATATCCTCCAGCCTGGCTTGCTGGCGGCGGGCATTGTGCTGGGGGCGTTCTCCTTCTCGACGTTGGGGCTGGCGTTCGGTTCGATGCCCACCTCCAACCCCGGCGACGTGCAAATGCCCAGCACCCTGTTGCGCTGGGGGCTGCTCTTCATTAGCGGTGTATTCATTCCGCTGAGCGAGATGGCTCCCGCCGCGCGGACGATTGCCTACCTCTCTCCATTGACTTATGCCCAGGATGTGATGAACCACGCCGTTTTGGGGAGTGGAGTAATCAATCCCTGGCTCGACCTGTTTGTGCTGGCGTTGAGCGGCGTGTTGTTCCTGATACCGTCCGTCAAAATGCACCAGCGGGCGCGTGTGTTGGGGAGGTAAACATGCCGCAGCCTTATTTCCTCATGTCATTGCTTTACCTGTTCCTGGTCGGGCTTGCCGCGCTGGCTTCGATCCTGACGGGACTGGAGATCATCCCGCTGTTCGGGAGCCTGAAATGGTTAAGGGTACACCTGGTCACTCTCGGTGCGTTGACCGAGATCACGTTCGGACTTGCCCCGACGCTGGCGGCGACCGCGCGCGACCTGCCGCGCCCGAAGATGCGCTGGGACATCTGGCTGAGCCTGAACGCGGGCATCGTGCTTTTGTTGATCGGCATTCCCACCATCACGCGCGCGCTCATCGTCACAGGTGGGACGCTCGTGGGCATCGCCATGGTGTTGCTCATCAAGCAACTGGTTGACATGCGCCCGGCGCAAAGTCAACGAAAAGCCTCGAATACGGAAGGGCGCAAGTTCTACATCACCGGCTTGAGTTACCTGGTGATCGGCGGATTGGTCGGCACGGGCTTGTGGCTCGGATGGAGCGAGGCGCTGCGCATCGCGTCTCCCATCGAGGTCCACGTCCACACCAACCTGTGGGGCTTCGCCGCCATCGTTCTGGCTGGCTTGCTGGTGGATCTGTATCCCTTGTTTGCGAATCGCCCGTTAGCCTGGCAGCGGAGTATTTCGTGGATATACTGGTCAATGACGCTCGGCGCGCTGGGATTGATCGCCGGTCCGTGGCTGAACGTCAGCCTGTTCACCGTCGTCGGGCTGGTCCTGCACACGCTCGGAAGCGTCCTGCTGCTGGTCATCGCGATCAAGCCTCTCCTCGGCGAGCGCGGCGCGTGGACGCCCGGCGTATGGCATTTGTTCACGTCGTACGTCTGGTTCTTCCTGCCGGTTGTGGTCGCGCCGTTGATCGTCGCCCGCGCCTCGAATTTCCCCGTGCAGGAGATTTCGGGAAGCGGCGGTCCGATCCTGATCTTTGGCTGGATCGTGCAATTCGGCTATGCCCTCGTTCCCTATCTCTTCACCCGCTTCTTCGAGCCTCACAAACCCGCGCGTCTGGGCGGGACGTGGCTGAGTCTTGCCGCCGTCCATGCGGGGAGCGTCCTGTTCTGGGTCAGCCTCTTCTTCCCGAACGTGGAAGCGGTCACGCGGGCGGCTGCTTACGGATTCTGGATTCTTTCCGGGATTCCGATTTTGATCGCCTTATGGAAGAGTCTGCATTCCGGTTTGTAAAGGATGGAATCCCTTTTTCTTATTCGGCTCGTCCGGGTTAGGAGAAATCATGCACGAAATAACGAGCATCCTGATTGACCTGTTCATCATCTTCACCGCGGCGAAGATCGCGGGCGCGCTGTTCACGCGTCTGAAGCAGCCGTCCATTGTGGGCGAGGTGCTGGCGGGCATCCTCATCGGACCGTACGTGCTGGGCTGGGTGGGCGTTCCGAACGAGAGTTTCATCCACTTGTTCGGCGGCGACGAAGCCTCCGCTCACACCGCGTTGATGCTCACGCTCGACGTGCTGGCGGAACTGGGCGTGATCCTGCTGCTGTTCTTCGTCGGCTTGGAAACGCGCGTATCCGAATTGATGAAAGCGCGCGGTCGCGCATTATTGGTCGGAATATTGGGCATCCTCTTCCCCTTCGCCTTTGGGTTCGCCTTCATGCAACTGTTCGGGCGCACAGACCTCGAGTCCGCATTCGTCGCCACCGCGATGGTCTCGACCAGCATCGGCATCACGGCGCGGGTGCTGGGCGAGATCGGCGTTTTGCATCAGCGCGAGGCGCGCATCATCCTCGGCGCGGCGGTCGTGGATGACGTGCTGGGGCTGTTGCTTTTATCTGTTGTGAGCAGCACGGCTGGCGGCGGCGTGGACATCTGGCAACTCCTGCTGACCATTATCGAAGTCGCGCTCTTCTTTATATTCGTCGTATTGCTCGGCACGCGCATCGTGCGGAGATATTCCATTCGCCTGGAGCGCGCGCCCATTCAAAACGCGCCCCTTTTCGTGACGTTGGTGGTCATGCTCGGCTTTTCCGCGCTGGCGGGCGCCATCGGCTTGGCGGCGATCATCGGCGCGTTCCTGGCAGGCTTGATGCTCTCCGAAGCGAAGGAACGCTACGGCCTGGAACGACAGGCGAAGCCCATTTACGAGTTCCTCGTCCCTTTCTTTTTCGTGGTGACCGGCACAAAAGTTGACCTGACCGCCTTCCGTGATCCGCAAGTCCTGGGGCTGGCGTTGGGCGTCACCGCGCTGGCGATCGTCGGCAAACTGGTCGGCGGCGGGCTGGCGTCCATCGGTTTGCCCACGCGATCCGCGCTGGTGATCGGCACGGGCATGACGCCGCGCGGCGAAGTCGGTCTTGTGGTGGCGTCCATCGGCGCCAGTTTCGGGGTCATCTCCGGCGACGCGTTCTCCGCGGTCGTTTTCATGAGTCTGGCGACGACTCTGCTCGCGCCTCCCGCGCTGGTCTGGCTGTATCGCGGACGTAAGGCGAAGGGTGACGAATCTCAAAAGGATTCCGAAAGCCGCGGCTCTTCCCATCCATAAGCGGGATCGCCCCTAACGATTCCCGCGTTCCTCCAAGCCTTTCGGGTCGAGCAGGACGATGGCTTGCTTCTCCACCCTGAGCAGATTCTCCGCTTCGAGCGTTTTCAGCGCGCGGCTCAACACGTCGCGCACCGTCCCAAGGCGCACCGCCATTTCATCGAAGGTGGTCCACTCGCGGCGCGGCACGATCAATTGTCCATCGCGCAGTTCGGCGTAACGCAGAAGCGTGTTCGCCAGCCGCGACTCCACGCTCCGCAGGGAGAGGTCTTCGACGAGGCGGATGTAATGGAGCACGCGTTCGCCCAGGCGGCGGATGATCGCCATTGCCAGCGTGGGATGACGGGAGACGAGATCGAGGACGGTCTGCGCGGGGAGGACCCACACGTCCACGTCCTCCAGCGCGACAACCGTGCCGGGATAGGTCGTGCCGGTGAACACGGCAATATCGCCAAACACCTCCACAGGACGCAGGAACATCATCGCCTGCTCGCGTCCCTCGCGCGTCATGCGCGTCGCCTTGACCCAGCCCGATTCGAGAATGTAAATTGACTCGGCAGGCTCACCCTCCACGTAGATGACCTGCCCCGCGTCGAAATGACGGTGAACGGCGGAGGCGGCGATCGTCTGTTGGATCTCTTCGGGCAGTTCTGCAAAGTGACGCAACCGACTCAAAACGCGATGAATGCGGGAATTGTCGCTCATGGGATCACCGTATCGCCCTTCGTTTCATGGAGTTCGATGTTTTGACGAACCAGCGAGTGAGGGGAGGCATAAGGTGATTCTACCGCAACGAAAAGGGCGGGTTTTGTGTCCCGCCCTCCTTTGTATATCATGCCTTCGCCGGTGTTTTCCGAATCATCCAATACGTCATCCCCGCCGCGATCACGATGGGCAGGACGCCCGCGACGCCAAAGATCAAATCAGGGACGATGCGCGCCCACTCGATGAAGCGGGCGGCGGTCTTGCGCGAGACGATGCCGAGCAGGAAGTAGATGATCGCCACCATCACGGTCGCGAACAGTTCGAAGAATCCCTCCACCCACAAGTGGATGATCCAGAAACGCCACGTGTCCGCAATGGTGTAGTTGGTCGTGCTAGTATAGAACAAGGCTGACACGTAGAAGATGGGGATGCCGAACGCCGCAATCATGAAGAGCGACGCCATCTCATTGCGTTCTGGATTCGCTCGGGCGGAGGAAATCGCGCGGATCAACAGGAACAGCCAGAAGACGAGTCCGACCGCCAGCAGGATTTGCCAGAGGCGTCCGAGTCGAGAAATTCCCAGCCTTGATGTCCGATCCAGAACTACAAATCTCCAAATTTGTTATTGACGCCGAACCACTCACTCGCCGAGCAGGTTCCCGCCCACGACGACGATCAGCGTGGTAAGCCCAATTCATCGTTAACCAGTTCGAGCAGTTGCGCCTTCACCGCCGCGCCTTCCAGCACTGCCGTCATAGTCCGCGCGATCATGAGCGGCAGGACGATGAAACACAGCAGACCTGCGATACCTGTCACGAGCGCCATGCCCGAGTTGTCTTTTTGCGAAAATTGCGCTTTCATTTTGAATTCTCCTGTTTTGAAATATCAGCACGCAATTGGCGATTTCCAACGCCGGGTTTTACGTTAGAGAACGCAAACTACGCGGGGTCCTATCCGATCTTCAATTCCAGCGATCCCTCCCGCGCGCAGGTGTTGAGACATTCCATGCAGCGCACACATTCGGGATGGTCGAGATGATGCGGCACGTCGGCGATATCCATCGAACATTCGATGTCGCAGCGCCCGCAATTGTTGCAGTGATTATTTTCCATGATGAGGCGCACGGGCGAGATTTTGTTGAAGATCGCCAGCGTCGCACCGAGCGGACAAAAATACTTGCACCAGAATCGCTCCACCAGAATCGAGCCTGCGAGAAACACAACAAGGGTAAACCACAGAAGCGAGGTCATCTTGAGGCTGAAGACGGCGCGCACGAGACAGAACTCGCGCAAAGGCGGAAAGACCATGGACAGGCTTGCGACCAGGATGACCGCCAGTGTGAGGTACTTTGCGTAACGAAGCGGACGGTCAAGAGACGCGGGCAGGCGTAAGGGAAGAATGATTTTACTGCGCCTGCCGCGCACGTGACGTTTTTCGCCGAGGAGTTTCCGCGTCCATTCCGTGACGAAATCCTGCACCGCCCCCAATGGGCATAACCATCCGCAGAAGGCGCGTCCCGCCACGAGAGCCACGCCCAGCGTTCCGAGCAGCACAGAGAAATTGAGCAGATTCGTGGACTTGAGCGTATGCCCCGTGAAGAGATAAGGCAGGAGGGTTTCGATTCCGCCGAACGCGCAGAACGAATCGAACGATCCGCCGCGCGAGGCTTCGCCCGGCAGGATGTGCCGCAGTCCGATGATGAATGTGCCAATCACCACCAGCCATTGGATGAGGCGGCGGCTTTTGGCGAGCGAAAAATGCTTTTTACGGACGGTCGCGGTCATGCCGGAACCTCCAGCGTCAGGCAGAGGCATGGCAGGAACGCGCCTCGTCCGTGACCTTCGCCGCCTTCTTTGGGACCGAAACCAAGCAGGATTCCAATGAGCAGGAAGATCACGTACGCGGCGATGATGATGGCGGGATAGTAGCGTGGGTGGATTTTCATGGTTGGTTGTTCAGACTCTACGCGTCCGGCGCCAGAGAGCGTCCTCTTACGCGTCGGTGGCGCGTAGCGGATGTTCTCTAACGTCTGCTCTAACGTCCGCTACGCCGAGGCATCGTTTATTCTTTCTCCTTGCAGCAGCATTCGCGTTCTTCGATCAGCACGTTCCTGAATTTTGGAAACAGGAGCGCAAACAGCAAACCGATGGAAAGCAGTGAGCCGTACAGGTAATCCCACGAGGTGGATTCGGACATGGTCGTGCGGATGACCTGCGTTGGGACGTCAATTGCCAGGATTGCCGCGCCAGCCAATAGTCCCAGCCACCAGCCCGACGTCCGGCGCGAAGCGATCTGGTAGATCCCCACGAAAAGCAGGATCACGCAAATCCATTGCACGGGTCCAGACCAGGAAAGCACCCACCATTCCAATCCGCCGTAGAGCGGTTTTTCCGGGCGGGTGAGGAGCATCCGCAGGTTGCCGATGCCGATGGTGAAGGCGTGGGTGGTGAGCATGCCCGCGAAGGTCAGCGCGAGGAAGTGGCCCCACTTTAACCATTTGTCCGAATTGCCGAGGAAGATCATGCTCCAAAAGAAGACCAGCCCGACCATGGAGATTGCCATCGGGATGGGGAAGCCTTCGACCCACGAAACGTAGGGTAGGAACATGAACATGCCGCCCGCCGAGGGGAACGCCGAAGCCAGCAGGGAGGCGGGATAAGTCCACGTTTCGCCTTTGTAGATGGAGCGGGCAAACAGGATGAGCGCCACGCCGCCGACGAAGATCAAGGCGCGATAGAGAGGAAAGGTGTACGAGAAGAGCATGATCCCGCTGGCGTATTGCGGCTGCTCTTTGGAGACCTCCACCAGCGCGGCAACGACGCGCTCCATTGAGACCTGGATGAGGAAGGGCGCGACAGCCACCATGAACAAGCCGACGGCGACTGCCAGCGCGGCAAGGATGGCGCGGTTGGTTTGGGATATGTTTTTCATTTCATTCTCCTGTGAATGCTTTGGTAGGTGCGTGAAACGTATCACAAACGATGGCGAGTTTCTTTGCGTTAAGTCAAACGTGAACCGGGTTTGACGCTTCTCCGTGAACGAGACAGGCAACCCGCGTAGGTTGCCTGTCTGCATTTGTTGTGGGTATCAGCCTCCGGTTATTCTTCGTAAACGGTCACGATGAAAAAGCCGTCCATATCGGCATTGTCCAGGACGAACTTCGCCCTGTCGTTCCAGTATTTCTGATAATCAACCGCCTCTTCAGGAGTGGCTGTGCCAGCCGCCATCTTCCTGCCCATTTCGGTGCGCCCGGGGGTCGGGATCGGCAGGATGACCACAAGGTTGAACTTGACGCCCACTTTCGCGCCGGTATCCAGGCGGGTAAAGATCCATTCTCGCATCGGAGGGAGTTGTCCGGTCGGTTCCTCCGCGTAGACCATCTTGTTCTGGCGCACGAAGAGGTTGTTCACCTGCCCGAACTCCGAGCCGATGAAGCCAGTGTGAGGCGACGCGCCGGTGACGAAGGTGATGATCTCGCCAAACACACCGACAAACCATTCATCCTCCGCGCCGGGGGCTTCGACCGCGATCTGTCCGCGTACAGGGATTTCCCCGTCAGGATACAGGACTTCGAGCGCCTTCTTCGTGATGATCCACGCGCCCGTGGTCGCGCCGCAGGAATGTCCAGCCAGTTTGACCGCTTCTTCGTAATAGTAGGGGACGGGTCCCGCCGTTTGTCCAAAGATGCCGAAATACGGTTCCGTCATCATGATGGGCGGCACTTCGGTGATGTACGCCTGGTCCCAGGCAAAATCTTCAACCGGTGCAGGCTGGTTTACAACGTTATTCGCGGCTGCCACAGGGGCTTCCTGGTAAATTTTGACGTTGAAAAAACCTTCCAGGGTATCCGCATTTTCGAAGACAAATTTCGCCCTGGCGTTCCAGTACTCGTAATACTCAGCCGCCTCTTCCGGGGTGGCTGTGCCAGCCGCCATTTTCTTCCCCATTTCCGTGCGTTCCGGGGTCGCAATCGGGGTGATCACAGCCAGGTTGAAATTCACGCCCACTTTCGCGCCGTTATTCAGACGGGTGAAGATCCATTCCATCTGCGGGGGAGGCGTCCCGGTGGGTTCATCTGTGTAAACCATTTTGTTCTGGCGCACGAATACGTCGTTTGTCTCCCCGAACTCCGCGCCAATGAATCCCGTTTTGGGCGCCGCACCGGTGATAAAGGTGATCACCTCGCCAAACACACCGACAAACCATTCGTCTTCAGCGCCCGGCGCCTGCACTGCAATCTGTCCGCGCATCGGGATTTCGCCGTTCGGATAGAGAACCTCGAGCGCCTTGCGGGCGATCGTCCAGGCGCCTGCGGTTGCGCCGCAGGAATGACCAGCCAGTTTGACGGCGTTTTCGTACGTGTAGGGAACCGCCACCTGTGACTGCCCGAAGATCTGGAAATACGGATCAATCATCATGATGGGCGGGACCTGCGTGATGTAATCCTGCGCCCACAGCGGAGGTTCTTCCTCCGCCTCGACAGGCGGCGCTTCCTCCTGGACTTCGGTCGGTTCCGCCACCGGAACTTGGGTAGGCTCCGCAGATTTTGGCTCCGGCGAGCGGGTCGGCGTGGACGCCGGCGCGCACGCTGATAAAATCAACGCGGCGACGAGCAGCACCATGGGGATGGATAAAAACCGTTTCATCTTCTTGTACTCCTTTTGGAATGTCTGGATGCCAAATCGCTGGCATTTGAATTGCCGTAAGTGAAAAATATCATGAGTAAGGACCGAAAGTCTTTGCCTTAAAGCAAACCCGGGACTGTTGCCTTCAGCCCCGGGTTGCAAAGGAGAATGCGCTCAGCTTGTGTATTCCGTCAACAGGCGTTGCTTGAACACCGGGATAAGGAGCATGACGACGATGCTCAATCCCATCAGCGCGCCGTACAAGTAGTCGTTTGTGGCATGACGGACGTAATGAGTGGCTGCGCTGGCGACGAGCGTCACCAGGCCGCCGATCAATCCCGCGTACCAGCCGGAGATTTTCTTCTCGCCCAGCAGGTAGATGGCGGCAATGCAGAGTCCCATTCCCACCCACAGAGCCAGCCAGCCGAAGAAGGTGATGGCGATGCCCTCGGCGAACAGGGGGCGGGCGGGGTGTCCAAACAGGATGCGGAAAGCCGCGTGCCCGTTGGCGAAGTTCTCCGCGGCGGTCACGCCCAGCATCAGAAAAACGAGGAAGTCCACGACCTTTTGGGTCAGGTCCACTTTTTCGGCGAGCAGGATGGCAAAGTACGGGATCAAGCCGATGGTCATGATCGTGACTGCGGGTGGGAATCCACCCTGGGCGCTTCCGACGAAATTCATCCACGGAACGACCATGTACGCGCCGCCGATGGACGGAATAGCCAGCATCAGCAGAGCCAGTCCGCGTGTCCACCTCTCGCCGCGAAACAGAGGAAGCGCGATGACCAGCAGGACAATGCCGGCGACGAGCGACAGGGTGCTCCAGAACGGGAAGAAGAAACTGACCAGCCAGACGGTGTATGCCAGCAGGGGCGCCTGCGGGTTGCCCTCCGCGGTAAACTTCTCGATGCGCGCCTGCTGAGCCTTGACGATCGGGTTGACCATGTCGAACCCGATGAACGGGACGACTGCGATCATGAGTATCGCGGCGATCACCACAAGGGATACCACAACGAGTCGAACCTGGCGGGATGTGGAAAGTAACATTTGTCCTCCAATTATGGTTAGGGTGTCTACCCTGAACGAAATTCAGGTTGTGATAATATTCACATGTATAATATCCCTCCCTTCCGGTTTTCGCTTTGACTTAAGTCAAGAAGTTGGGCATAGTGATTCAAATTCGAAAGGATGAAATGCCATGCGCGATCTACTGCGATTATTGGAGACCGCCGCGGTGTTGGGAAAATTTACGGATTCTCAAAAACAGCGGTTGTCATCGTTGGCGCTGCGGCGCGTTTTGGAACGAGGCGAAGCAGTCTTTTGGCAGGGCGATCATTGGGGGAACGTTATTTTGATCGCGTCGGGCAAATTGCAATCCGTAATCCATTCGACGGAGGGTAAAAGTTATGTCGTCTCCCCCTGGGGGGCAGGGGAGGAATTTTGGGGGCACACGCTTTTTGATGGCGAGCCGATGCCTTCCACGCTGGAGGCGGTCCAGGAAAGCATCGTTTATCAATGGGATGGGGAGTCTGTCCTGAATATTCTGTTCGAGAATCCCGAAGCCGTACGCGCCCTGTTGCGCCGGAAGATAAGACTGATCCGCAAGCGACGCGAAACGATCCACGACCTTGCCTTTCAGCCTGTGACGGGACGCCTGGCGAAGTTACTGCTCGAACAGGTTCCCGTTTCGGAAAACTCCGCGCAGCGCGACCTGACGCTGGACCAGATCGCATCCATGGTGGCTTCCTCCCCCGAAGTGGTCTGCCGCACCCTTTACCAACTCCAGCGAGATGGTCTGCTCCAGGTGACGCGCGCCAGCATCACCCTGCACGACCGCGCCGCGCTGGAACGATTGGTCGGGGTGGAATAATACTGGGACAACGAACCGATGAATGACCTTCCCGATCTTCTGCGTGTGAATCCCGTCTTCGCCGCGTTCTCCGCCCCCGATCTGCAGGAGGCGGCGCGGCTGGCTGCCACCCGTTCCTACTTGAAAGGCGAAAAGATTGTCCTGTACGGGGACGTGTGGTCCTATCTCTTCCTGGTGAAAAGCGGGGAGGTCGAGGCGATGAAGGAATCCGGCGAAGGGCGCGTCCTGCGTGTGGGCTCCTTCGGCGCGGGCGATCTATTTTGGGGACTGGCGTTCTTCCACGAAAACACCTCCATGCCCGTCACGCTCAGCGCGCGCGAAGACAGCCAGATCTGCCTTTGGACACGGCGCGACATCCTCCCCATTCTCTTTCGCAATGGAAAAGCCTCCTGGGAACTCAGCCGCCTGATGGCGGAGCGTATGCAGCGTGCCAGCGAGATCATGGAGGGGCTGGCGTTCCAGCCGGTGGCGGGCAGGCTGGCGCGGTTCCTGCTCGAAAACTTCGAAACGGCGGGCGACGCCGCCATTTCCCGTCACCTCACGCTCGACGAAATGGCGGCGCACATTGGCACCACCCGCGAGATGGTCTGCCGCGCGCTCTACAGTTTCTCGGACAAAAAATTGATCGAAGTCACCCGCACCGAATTCGTGCTGACCGACCGCGAAGGGCTGTCAAGACTGGTCGAACGCTGCTAACCCAGCGGAAGGTCGCGGCGCAACAAATCCTCCGCCGTTTCCCTGCGTTGTATCAACCTCACATTCCCCTCCTCCAGCCAGACCACCGCCGGTCTGCGCGCGCCGTTGTAATTGGACGACATGCTCAACTGATACGCGCCGCTCATCGGCACGGCGATCAAATCCCCTTCCTTGATTCCGGGCATGGGCAAATCTTCGATAAGGACGTCCCCCGACTCACAATACGGTCCCGCGACGGAGACGATCTCGCTTCGTTCTTCGCAGACGCCTGATACCGGCAAACAGGAATATCGCGCCCCGTACAGCGCGTGACGCGGGTTGTCCGCCATCCCGCCATCGGTCAATATCCAGGTTTTATCGCCGCGTCTCTTCACCGCGCCGATGCGATAAAGCGCCACCCCTGCGCGTGCGATAAGGCTTCGTCCCGGTTCGAGATGCAAATGAGGGAGTGAAAGTCCGCGTGAAGTACATCCTTCGATAACCGCTTTGGCGATTCCGCTCGCGTAACTTTCGATGGGCGGATGCGGCAATTCATCCTCGTGATACGCCGCGCCCCATCCGCCGCCGAGGGAGAAATGCCATTCGCCTTTGAACCCGATTTCCTTCGCGAGATCGAGCGCCATGTCCATCGCGGGGATGAGAGGCTTCGGGTCGCGGAAGTTGGATCCCTGGTGGAAGTGGATTCCATTGATCGGAAGATTTGCCGATTTGCTTATGTGCGCTGCTTGCAGTATTTCCTCGCGCGTCATCCCAAACTTGCTGTCGTGTTGACCGGTCTGCGTGTGGGCGTGATGGGTCGTCACGGCCACGCCGGGCAATAAGCGGAGCCAGATTTGGAATGCGGAAGCTTGCTTCCGCAAGTTCGACAATAAACTGTCGACTTCCAAGTTCCTGAGTTCCGTCAGGTTATCTACAACGATCGTCCCCGCGTGCCGAAGCGCGGCTTGTAAATCTGCGAGCGATTTGTTCACCCCATGAACCAGAATGTTCCCGCGCGCCGCGCCGCCCGCGACCGCAATGGCGATCTCGCCTTCGCCGGTGCAATCCACCACCAAATCGCGGGTTTGAGTCCATTGGACGATGGCTTTGCAGAGGAAGGCTTTCCCGGCGTAGGTGATGCGGAAGGGAGCGGGGTAATGCGCGGATAGCGCGTCCGTGTAGGCTTGAGCGGAAAGGTCGAGGGTGGCGCGATCGTATAGGTATAACGGAGTCAGGTACCGGTCCGCGAGAGAGGCGAGGTCGTGTCCGCCGATGGTCAGGGAATCGTTTTCGATTGTCGTTGTGATGGGGAAAAGATCGAGGCGATCCATGAAGCGGGTTGTCATTCGCCGAAGAATAGTTCCCACCACACCTCCCAGTTTTGCATGGGCGTGGGTGTGGGGACCGGCGTGCTGGACACAATCGGAGGATCGCCCGGCGCGCTGACCGGCACAACCGGCAGGTCGCCTTCCCGGACGTAATGTCCGTCGGTGCGCGCCCATTCCTCGACGGCGGCGGTCGAGTTTGCGTACGCGACCGCGGTCTGCAACGCGAGCCGGGTCTGCGCGGCTTGCGTCGCCTGCGTGCGAATGACCCTGACCTGTTCGTTCAGCAGGCTGAGGTCTTCGAGGCGGCGGTTGAACTCGAGGATGACGAACGCAAGGACGCTGATCCCGATGACGACCAGGACGCGGCGCGCGTTGACGGGGAAGTCTGGCATGGGTCTATCTTAATCGTTATCCCACGCTCTGGCAAGCGGATATAATCGTTCGAAAAGACCCCAAGGTTTTTTTGCCAAACCCTGGACGCGAAGCGCAAAATGTCCCGCGGCTCCGTCTGCCGGCGTTGACGCGAAGACTTTTTGGGTCTGCACGAGGAGAAATCAATGCCAAAAGTAAAACGGATCAATCACGTCGCGATCGTGGTGGGCGACATGGACAAGGCTCTTTCGTTCTGGCGCGACGCGCTCGGAATGGAACTGCACGAATTGCGCGACGCGCCCGCCGAAAAATCGCAGGTGGCGTTCCTGCCGCTCCCCGGCTCGGAGGTGGAGCTGGTCATGCCCGTCACGGACGACTCTGGCATCGCCAAATATCTCGCCAAACGCGGACCGGGCATGCACCACATCTGCCTCGAAGTGGACGACATCGAAGGGATGATGGAACAATTGAAATCGAAGGGAGTGCGCCTCATCAACGAGGAGCCGCGTACCGCGTCGGACGGGAAGAAATACGCGTTCATCCATCCCGACAGCGCCTCCGGCGTGCTGGTGGAGTTGTATCAAATGTAACCCCTCGCTGTGACATCGTACCCGAAGGATAGCGAAAGGTTGAGGCGCAATGCCATCGAAATTCCGAAGTCGAAGCACGGGCGTCTGTAACCTGTTGGTCTTGAGAATCAAAAAACCTTTCTCGGTTTCTGTGTTGTAATTAGCGTAATGCTCGAAAACATCGAATCCATCCTCCGCGAACAATGCGGCTTGACGAAAGACCGTCCCATCGTCGCGGGCGTTTCCGGCGGACCCGACAGCCTATGCCTGTTGAGCGTCCTGCGCGAGAACGGACACCGCGTCATTGTGGCGCACTTCAACCACAAACTGCGCCCCGATGCCGACGCCGACGCCAACGCCGTGGAACAAGCCGCCAGCCGCATGAACTTCGCCTCCGTGGTCGAGAGCGGGGACGTGCGCGAATTTGCCGGCATGGAAAAACTCTCCATCGAGGAAGCCGCGCGCACGATGCGCTATCGTTTCCTCATGGCGCAGGCGCGCCGCTTCAAGGCGCAGGCGGTGGCGGTCGGTCACACCGCGGACGACCAGGTGGAAACCGTGTTGATGCACTTCATCCGCGGCGCGGGGCTGGCTGGTCTCAAGGGCATGAACTATCGCACGATCCTCCCCCTCTTCGACGAGGAGATTCCCATCGTCCGCCCCCTGCTCGATATCTGGCGTGAGGAAACGGTGGTGTATTGCGCGGCACACGGGCTTCGTCCGCGGTACGACGTGAGCAACGATTCGCTCGACTTCTTCCGTAACCGCCTGCGGAACCTGCTGATCCCCACGCTCGAAACCTACAACCCGCGTTTTCGCGAAGTGGTGTGGCGCACCTCACGCGCCCTTGCCGGAGATCACGAGGTCCTTTTGCAGGTGGTGGAGGACGCCTGGGAGAAATGCGTTGTCCAGCAGGGGATGGATTTCGTCGCCTTCGACTCTTCCGCGCTGACCAGGCACCCGCTCGGACTCCAACGACACCTGATCCGCCGCGCCATCGAATTGATCCACCCCGACAATTTGGACCTCAGCTTCGCGGCGCTAGAGCGCGCCGCCGCGTTCGTCAACGACCCGGGCAATCGCCCGCGCATGGACTTGAGCGGCGGCTTGCATCTCCTTCGTGAGGGATTGCTGATCTACGCGCTGGCTGGCTCCCCCGACCTGCCCATCGAACGCTGGCCACAAATGCCCGACGAGGGCAACACCATCCCGTTGAAACTTCCCAGTTCCGTCATGCTGGCTGGCGGATGGAAACTGACCTGCGAACGCTGGAACATGGCGTCCCTGGCGATGGAACAAGCCCGGGCGAACGACGATCCGTACCAGGTCTGGCTGGACGCGAAGGATATCTCCGACGCGCTCGAATTGCGCGCCCGTCACGAAGGCGACCGCTTCGAACCGCTGGGCATGGACGGTCACGAGATGAAGATCTCTGATTTCTTCATCAACGTCAAGCTCCCGCAGCGCGCGCGGGATAGATGGCCCCTGTTGTGCATGGGGAACAAGGTAGTGTGGGTACCCGGTTACCGCCCTGCCCACTCCTTCCGCTTGACCGAGTCCACGCGGCAGGTGTTGTATTTTTCGCTGACAAAGGGGTGATTCACCGCGAAAGCGCGAAGATCTTTCTCTTTATTTATTGTCTGACATCCTTCGCGTCGATGCGGTAAAAAAATTAATCCTTGCTCCCCGCCAATTGCTTCAACTTGATGAACAACTCCCGCCATTGGATCTTTGACACGCCGAGTTTCTGACGGATCTTGTCTGGTTCGATGCCGGCGCGATAATCGGTGAGGGCGCACGTCCAGCGGCACATGTCGAAGGAGAGGTGCTTGGTCAGTCCGGCTTCGTTCCCGATGTCTTCGAGCAGGTACTCCAGCCTGCGCGGCGACCAGGGGAAGAGTTTCTCCTCGGGGTGGTATTGGGCGAGATATTCCTGATATGCGGGAAGCCAGTCCTCGGGTAGAGGCAGTTTCCTCTCTTTGTAACGATTTGCCGGGGTCGGATACTTGATGAAGACCTGCGGTCCGTTGGGCGCGTCAGCGTCCAATTCGAGGTGTTCGAGTTTGATCCCCAGCGTTTCGCTCTTTTTGATCCCCGTCGTGAGAAGCAGGTAGACCAGCGCGTACGGGCGCGCGTCCGGTTTTTGGGCGCGGCGGTGACGGTCCGCGGCGAGCAGGACTTCGTCGTATTCCTTCGGCGTCAGCACGGTGGGGAGCGGACTGATGGCAGGGCGCTGCGCGACCTTATCGGCGGGGTCAACGGTCAACACGCCGTATTGATGCAGCCAGCGGAACAGCGACTTGACCGAGGTGATGCGCCGCGCCAGCGTCTTGGGACTGCATGGGACGTCGCGCTCCTTTTCCATCCATTCGAAGAAGCGGTTGAGGTCCTTTGTGGTGACCTTGCCGAGCGCGATGCCGTCAGGGAGGAACGAGGTGAGCAAATGCACGTCCGAAAGGAAGGCTTTGACCGTGTTCGGCGAACGGCCCTGGTCCGCGAGGAATATCTGCCACGAGTTGATGGCGGAGGCAAGGGAGGTATTTTGCGTCAGATGGGAAGTGATCTTGTTCTCAGGCATGACATTCTCCTGTTCTTTTCCTTTTCTGCTTCGCATAGTTTAGCGGGAAAGAGGAGGGATGTCAACAGTTTTGTTTTGACTCCATTGAATAAACGAGGGAAGGTAGGCGAAAAATCTTATTTTTCAGAGTCGCTTTGCTGTTCTGGATTATCATTCCGTGGCGTCAAGGGAGAATCGGAAAACTTCCCTGATCGCATAAAACCTCGTAAACCCTCGAGTTCATTTTTGATTAATGAATTTGTTGGATCCAGCGTAAGAGCTTTATTATCAGTAAATCACGAAAACCTCGCGTAGTATGCGTTCTCTAATGCAAATACGGCGCTGGAGAACGCCAATTACGCGCTTTCGTGATCTACTGATTATTAAGTTTAACTTTGGGTCAATGTTATATTCTCTTAGAAATTATCTCAAAACCCTTTGAGAGCATATAATAACTGAGCCAACAAAGGATAAACGATGAAGAAGAAAAAGAAAGTTCTTCCAACGATTTGG
>JABWAU010000081.1 GCA_013360875.1 Anaerolineales bacterium
TGAACGGACTTTGTTCCGTTTTTTCACGGAGGCATCCGTGTCATCCGCGTGATCCGTGTACAAAAGGATTTTTTGTCAAGTGATAATGAGAAGACCATAATCAGTAACTCCCGCCGAATTCTCGGCGGGAGTTACTGATGCTGATCACTACTCACCGACTAATTGATTTCTCCATACAACTTCCGGTGCACCACACTCAACGCGCGGACCTGCTCCGCGGCGTGATACGACGACCTCACCAACGGATTCGACTCCACCCATTGGAAGCCGATCTCCTTGCCGTAGTCGCGTAATTCGGCGAACTCTTCCATGGTGTAATAGCGCGAGATGGGCATGTGCTTCTTGCTTGGTTGCAGGTATTGACCGATGGTCAGAATGTCCACGCCCCAAGAGCGCTGGTCGCGCATCACGGCTTTGACCTCGTCCATGGTTTCGCCGAGACCCACCATGATGCCTGATTTGGTCAACACTTCGGGGTCAAGTTTTTTGGCGTTCGATAATGTCGCCGCCGCCCACTCGTAATTGTCCTGCGGCTGGACTTGCTTGAACAAGCGCGGCACGGTCTCCACGTTGTGGTTGAGGATTTCGGGACGGGCATCCATAACGATCTTCAAGGCTTCGAGCGACCCTTTGAAATCGGGAATCAGCACTTCGATGGAACAGCCCGGCAATAATTCACGAATTCTTCGTATCACCATCGCAAAGATCGGCGCGCCGCCATCCCTGCGTTCGTCGCGGTTCACGGAGGTGATGACCGCGTGCTTCAACTCCATGGCTTTCACGGCTTGCGCCACGCGTTCGGCTTCGCCCCAATCCAGCAATGCGGGCTTGCCATGTTTTATATCGCAAAAGGCACAGGTGCGCGTGCATACGTCACCGAGCATCAGGAATGTCGCGGTGCCGCTGCCCCAGCATTCGCCCAGGTTCGGGCACATGGCTTCCTCGCAGACTGTGTGCAGTTCCTTTTTGCGCATCAGTCCGTGCAGCCATTCGTAGGTTTCGCCCGCGGGCGCGCGCACCTTGATCCATTCGGGGCGGCGCAGTGGGCGGACGTCGGTTTCGGGGTTGACCCGGTCTCTCGTAGGTGTGGCAGGCATAAGTTAAGTTTGAGCGTGGTCTCGATACCTTCGTACTCGACCACCAGTCTCCTATTTTATTTTTCGTACTTTCAATCGCAAACCTTTGACTTCGACGACCTCCACCTTGTCTCCCTTACGGATCCTTGCTGAACCGTCCGCCGTGTCCGCTGTCCACAATTCGGATTGCAACTGGACTTGACCGCCCGCTTCACCCCAACTGACGACTGTTCCAATTTTCCCGACAAAGGATTCAACCCCCGCGCTGACCGGCACGCGCAAGGCGCGCAGCGCGAAGACAAGGATGGCGAAGAACAACAAGCCCAGGGCAAGCCCGGTGGCAATGACCAGCGGCACGGACACGCGCTGGAATTCCGGCACGCCCGGCGAATTGAACAACACCAGCGCGCCGACGATAAACGACGCGACCCCGGCAGCGGTCAGCGCGCCGTGAGTCGGCGCTTTGATATCGAGGATGAACAACACGAACGCGGTGATCAAAAAGATGATGCCGAACCAGTTGATCGGGAGAACGCCCATGCCGTAAACCGCGAGCGTAAGGCAGACCACGCCGATGAAGCCAGCCACCCATCCGCCCGGGCTCGAGATCTCGATCAACACCGCCTGCACGCCGATGGCAAGCAGCAGAAAGGCGATATTCGGGTTGGTGAGCAGGAGCAGGAACTCTTCGATGAAGGTCATATCGAAATATTCGATATTTGCGCTGGTTGTACGAAGCGTGCGCGGACCGCTTCCCATTTGCACAGTGAAGCCGTCGAGCGATTCGAGCAGGTCGTCCACGTTGTCCACGATGAAATCAACGAGGTTCGCTTCCAGCGCCTCTTTTGCCGTGACCGCTTTGGCTTCGTCAATCATCGCTTCAGCCAGGGCAAGCGCCTCCTCGCCGCGCGGCGACACAAAATCGCGTATCGCCGCTTTCGATATCTCCCTAGCCTTTGCCGCCGAAGTCGAATCCAGGTTTTCGCCCGAACCGCTGATCGGACTGGACGCGCCGATGGAAGTCTCGGGCGCCATGGCGGAGGCGTGACCCGCCATGGTGACCATGGCTCCCGCGCTCCCGGCGATGGCGTTCCTCGGCGCTACGAACACGACCACTGGCACGTTGGAGGCGCGAATCTCCTGGATGATTAACAGCATCGTGTCCAGGCTTCCGCCCGGCGTATTGAGTTGAATGATTAAAACTTCCGCGTCGCGGCGGTCCGCCACAACGATGCCGCGCTTGATGTACTCCAACATCGGCGGCATGATGGGACCGTCGGCGGTCAGCACAAGGGCGAGCGGTTCGCTGCTTTGCGCCCTTGCAGGCTGGTAAATGAGCGAAATGGATGCAAAAAGGATCAGGCAAAGACCGAATGTGCGCCGCATGAGTTTCATCACTTGTACTCCGTATCGCCATCATTATAATGTGGTTGGAGGCAAAACCATGACAACTCAGACGAAATTAATGACACCGAAGACCATTGTGCGACTGGCTGTTGTCCTTCTGGTGGTTCCGCTGGCTCCCATGATCATTTCCGGCGCCTGGGATTGGTGGGAAGCGTGGGCGTATGCCATCATCAATATTCTGGGTTTCATGATCAGCCGCGTCCTGGCGGTGCGCCGTCACCCGGATATTATTGCCGAACGCGCCCGCTCCATGGAAATGCAGGATGCCAAACCCTGGGACAAGATCCTCTCTCCCATGCTGGCTTTTGGCGCGCTCATCATCCTGATCGTTGCAGGCGCGGATAAGGGATTTGGGTGGTCAACGCCGTTTTCGCTCAACGCCAAACTCGTGTCCCTGGTCGTAATCATCCTCGGCTATGCTTTCGGTTCATGGGCGCTAATCGAGAACCGCTTCTTCTCCGGCGTCGTCCGCATTCAGACCGACCGCGGACATCACGTCGTCACTACGGGACCCTATCGCCTAGTCCGCCACCCGGGCTATGCCGGTGGCTTATGGACTTACCTCGCCATGCCTGTTCTGTTTGACTCCCTCTGGGCGTTCATCCCGACCGTCTTGCTGATCGGCGTCCTTGTGCTTCGTACTTCGCTGGAAGATCGGACGCTCCAAGCCGAACTGCCCGGTTACAAGGAATTCACCCAAAAGACGCGCTACCGTTTACTCCCGGGGATTTGGTGAAACGGAGTCCAACATCTCCTGATGTTGGCTTTCTGAGCCAAAGTCCGAGACTTTGGACTCCGTTCTTCCCTACACCAATACCAGGTAGATCGTGCGGATGCTCAGGATGACGATCAACGTTCCCACGAGAATCATCAACGCCTTGAGGGGCAGTTTCTTCGTCACGCGTGTCGCCAGCGGGGCGGCGATGGCTCCTCCGATCAGCAATCCCAGAATGATCTGCCAGTATTGGGAAAATGTCAGGGTCAGCACAAAAGTCACCGATTCGGCGAACGTCACGAAAAATTCCGAGAAATTGACCGAGCCGATCGTCAAACGCGGATTTTTGCCGCGCGCCACCAGCGTGGTCGTCACAACGGGACCCCAGCCGCCTCCGCCGATCGCGTCGCAGAACCCGCCGACCAGTCCAAGAAAACTGACGCGTGCGGTATGCGTCCCATCGTTGACGTGCCCGTCTTTCGTGAACGCCTTGTAGATGATGTAGACGCCCATGATGAGCAGGTAACCCGCAATATACGGCTTGATGATGTCGCCATCGAGGGATGTCAATAGATACGCACCCGCCACGCCGCCGATCACACCGGGGATAAGCAGCCGCTTGACGAGTTTCCAGTCAATGTTGCCGAGCCGCCAATGCGAAATGCCTGATACGCCCGTCGTCACCACCTCCGCCATGTGGACGCTGGCGGATGCCGCGGCAGGGGGCAGCCCCAGGCTGAGCAAAAACGTATTCGAACTGACGCCATACGCCATTCCCAAAGCGCCGTCAATGATCTGCGCTACAAACCCCACCAACACATATAACAAGATCGAAAGTTCCATTTTTCTCCTTTTTATTATTGTCATTGCGATTTGCAGGAAACAATCTCATGGTTTGAGTAATCCTGCCTTCCTGCCCTAAACCCTCTAAATACAATAATCTCTATAATTTTAGTAGACTTTTAATCCATAAAAATGGCAACGCTCATGCGTTGCTGTGATAAACCTATGCTCTTGCGGCTTCGACGCGTTTCAGCACTGCCGCGAGGGTCGTGTTATCCAGGATGTGTGCAATGGCATTGCGCACGTCGCCCATCACCATGCGCAGACCGCACGTCTCTTCATCCGGACAGCCGCAGGGTTCGTAAGCCATTTGCGAGACGCATTTGATCGGCGCCAGCGGTCCATCGAGCGTGCGCACAATCTGACCGAGAGTGATCTCTTTCGGCGTCCGCGCGAGATAATATCCGCCGCCGACTCCCATCTTGCTGTGGACCAGTCCCGCGTTCTTCAACGCCAATAGGATCTGCTCCAGGAACTTGGCGGGGATCTCCTCCCGCGCCGAAATCTCCCTGATCTGGATCATGCCGGTGGGCGAGTTCTTCTGCGCCTCTGCCAGGCTGATCATGGCGCGCAAACCGTATTCGCCGCGTTTTGAGAGTCTCATGGTCTGATTAATCCTATAATGTCTATTGACTTTATAATATTTTAGCCCTTCCCCATAATAGAGTCAATGTGACTTTAATCAGTATTCTCTCCCAACTCAACGATCTCCACGTCCCCCAACGCCTTGCGGACATCCCCGCTTCTCATGATGATCGCCGTATTGCGGACTCCCGACCCGATGGAGATTTCCTCCTCCCTCAGGACACTCGCATCGAGCATGACCCTGACCTGATTCTTCATCCCAAACGGACTCACCGTCCCGATCTGATATCCCGTCACCTCCAACACTTCCTCCTCAGTTGCCATCCGCACCCGTGAGCGTTTCACAAGTTGACGCAGTTTCTTCCAATCCACCTGGTCGCGTCCTGCTATGAGCGCCATCACGAATTCGCCCGCGCGAACCTGAAACAAAATGCTCCGCACAACCTGCTCCGGGCGCTGGTTGCGGGCAGACGCCGCCTCCTCGAGGCTGGCAACAGGCTGTTCGTGCCGGAAGACGCGGTGAGGAATCCCGAGTTGTTCCAATGCAATGCTGGCGGGAGGTCTATCCATTTCCATTCCTTGCTGGGCGGAGTTGGTATAAATAAAAAATTTTCTCAGTGTCTCTGTGGCAAAGGTTGTAGAGTAAAATCGGTGCCATGTCCAAACTCAAATCACCTCTCTCTTTGTTCCTGATCTCTGTAATTCTAATCGGTCTTCTGGCTCTGTTCGGGCCGGAGGAGCAAACTCTCGGCGCCAATGTGCGGGTTGTGTACCTGCACGGCGCATGGGTGCTGGCGGCGGAACTGGCTTTCCTCGCCGCAGGACTTGCCGGCTTGCTTGCCCTGGTCACAAAACGTGACCTGTTCCACAACTGGTCAGCCGCCCTCGGGCGGACGGGCATCTTTTTCTGGGTGACCTACCTTCCGCTTTCGCTGTGGGCGATGCAAACCAACTGGAACGGACTCTTCCTTGCCGAGCCGCGCTTCCGCCTCGCATTGATCTTCGCCGTGACGGGCGTGTTATTGCAACTTGGTCTATGGATGATCAACACAGACTGGATCACATCGCTGGCGAACGTTGTCTTCATAGTGGTTTTGCGCGCCGTCTTCGCAACCGCCAGTTACGTCATGCACCCGCCTCCCTCTCCGATCTTCAGTTCGGGGAATTACGCCATCATTGGTTTCTTCCTCGCGTTGATCTTGTTCTCCCTGCTCGCGGCGTATTTCCTGGCAAGGGTGTTTCTGAAAACCGCCTCGCGCTGAGCGGAGCGCCGGTCGAGTAGAGCGGGTGCTTTTTCCGCTCGTATCGAGACCGGGCAAAGTCGAAGCGCAGATAACAGGAGGTCCCCACTAACCTGCGCTTCGTTTCCACTGCGTTCCGTTCAACGCGATAAAACTTATGCGCCTGCGCTTTCAACTCCTCGTTTTCATGCTCCTGCGCACCATCCTGAACACCATGCACAGGATGGTGTATCCGTTCCTGGCGGTCTTTGCGCGCGGACTGGGTGTCGAGATCACCACGCTCTCCTACGTGGTCACCGCCCGCTCGTTCTTCGGCATGTTCGCCCCTGTCTTCGGCTCCATCGCCGACCATCGCGGGCGCAAATTTGGGATTTTGGGCGGCATTCTCCTCTTTACCCTCGGCATGGGCGCTGTTGCGCTCCGGCCAAATTTCCTCACCTTCAGCCTTGCCGTCCTGTTCGCCATCCTCGGCAAATATCTCTTCGACCCCGCCATGCAAGCCTACTTCGGCGACCGCGTCCCCTACGAAAGACGCGGCACGGCGCTCGCGGTCACGGAGGTTTCGTGGTCGCTGGCGTTCATCGCCGGGGTGCCGCTGATGGGGTTCCTCATCGCAGGCTACGGGTGGAATGCTCCGTTCCCTCTTTTGACGGGACTCGGTCTGGTCATGTTCGCGGTCATTTGGCGGATGGTGCCGCGTGAGGAATCATCCCGCTCGACGACATCGGATCAGCCCCAGCCCAAGCCTGATCCTGCAAAAAAATTCCGCGCGGTGCTGACGAACCTCCCCGCCCTCGCAGGGATCTCCATTGCGTTGTGGGCAAGCGCCGCGAATGAAATGGTCAACCTGATCTTCGGCGTGTGGCTCGAGGATTCGTTCGGGTTGAGGATCGCCGCGCTCGCCGGCGCATCGGCTGTGATCGGCATCTCAGAACTCGGCGGAGAGGGACTCGTGGCATTGACCACCGACCGGCTCGGCAAGCCGCGCGCGCTGGCATTGGGCTTGACCGGCAATGTGCTCGCCGCGTTGTTGCTGCCGATCGCCGGGCGCACGGAGATCGGCGCGCTGGTCGGGTTGTTCCTGTTCTACATCACATTCGAATATGTGCTGGTGAGTCATATCCCGTTGATGACCGAGGTCATGCCTCAGGCGCGCGCCACCCTGCTGTCGTTCAACGTGATGGGACACTCTCTTGGGCGCATGATCGGCGCGCTGCTGGCGGCGTTCATTTATCAAAGATTGGGCTTTCTGCCAGTGACACTGATTGCCGTCGTATTCAACATGTTCGCCCTGCTTGCCCTCGCCGAATTGACGAAAAAGATCGTAATCATGCCGCGCATCGTTGCATGGTTCCGGCGCTCGGAAAGTAGTGAAGCATGATCGTTCTGTTTTTCTATGCGCTTTTCCTGATGATGTTCCTCGCGGGTTTGTTATGGATTCTCATCCCCGCGTTTTATGGACTTCCCTCCATCCCCACAAAACCCGAACGAATTCGCAAGGCTTTGAAACTGGTCAACCTGCAACCCGATGAGGTCCTCTACGATCTCGGAGCGGGGAATGGACGCGTGCTCCTCATCGCGGCGCGCGAATTCGGTGCGCGTGCGGTCGGTATAGAAGTGGGACCCGTCCAATGCGCGTTGATCTGGTTGAGAGCCGTGGCAGGCGGGTTCGGGGATAGGATAAAAATCCGATGGGAGGATTATCTCAAATCGGATTTGAGCGAAGCGGATGTCGTCTTTATCTACGCGACTTCAAAGGAAGTTATGAAGTCGGCGGATCATTTGAAGAATCAGATGAAAAAGGGCTCTCGCCTCGTATCCATTTCAGCGGATTTTCCCGCATGGGAACCGTCCGCGTTCGATGACCGTGACCTGATCTTTGTCTATGAAATGCCGCCGAAGCGGGGAAACCTGGGGACGTACATGTTGAAGAATGCAAAATAGACCGGAGGAAATCAATCCAATATCAGAACAAACTCATCCACCAAAACCCCGGCGGGATTTGTGTAGGAATCCTCTCCAATGACGATGAACCCGCACTTCTCCAGCACCCGCCGCGATCCGATGTTATGCTTTGCCACATGCGCAAATAACGGACGTGCTGTCACGATCTTTATGTATTCGGTCAGCGCCTGCGTGGCGATCCCTCTTCCCCAAAATTCCCTACCGATCCAATAACCGACTTCCCGGTTGCCGCCCATTTCCCAACTGACGATGCTTCCTGCCACCTGACCGTCGAATACAATGGCTTTGAAAACGACCGATTCGTCCGCCATGATCTTCTGGGAATGGGCGTAAAAGGCGTCTTTATCCCGCGAGGGGAACGCCGCCATCGCCGTCGCTTCGGGATCGAGTTGTTGTTCAAAGAGCACGGAGAGGTCGGATGTGGTCACATCGCGGAGGAAGATATCGTTGGTCATTTGATTTCACCAGGGCAAACCGTTGAGATCCAATACGCCATTCAAAGGCGCCTGTTCTTTCACGCCGAGAACCATCGCGCCATTTGCTGAAAATTCCATCCTGCCGTTGGGCTGTTCGACAAACACCTCTCCCCGAAACGGCTTCCATGATAAGCGTTTGTAAAATTCGACCAGATGCGGACGGCAGAACAAAAGCGCATACGCGACATTCAACTTTTCGCCAAACAACTTTGATGCCTCGCGCATCCCCTGACTGGCATATCCCTCGCCCTGTTTATCGGGATGCGTCATCACACCGCCGATGCCGCCGATTGTCTTTGTCTCTCCATTGCTGACGATTTCGCGCACAAGCAATCCCACCCGCGAGACCAGTTCACCCTCATCCCACAGCAATATGGACCATTGCGGCGATGCCCAGGTAAAGATCCTGCCAGGAAGCGTCGCAATGACTTCGGGCGGATAGACGGCTGCGCGCAACTGGTCAAGCCCCTTTTTCTGTGCGTCAGAGAATTCATCGGTTGCTACGAATTCTATTTTCATGGAAATTTGCCCGGTAACCACCCGAAGAAGATGAGCAGGTCGGAAGCGGTTGCGTCGCGGAGGAGGATGAAGGGCATGGATTTTCGATTCTAGTGGAAAGACAGGAATCCGCTCTTCCCGACTTTTCCCTTCTACATTTTGCTTTGTAGGATACGAATGATTTTTTCGATGTTCCGTTCCAGTGTTTCCGGTCGTTTGAGACTGTTCAAATATTGTAATATTTCTTTTTGCCGTGAGGCCGGCAGTTTTTGAAAGGCATCCCTGGCTGGTTTGTTCTTTGAAAGTGTCTCTGTAAACATTTTCGGGGCAGGGACGATTCTGGGCGTGTCATCGTATCGCACTTCAATGGTGACTCGGTCGCCCACCTCAACGCCTGCATCGCGGCGCATGGACAGGTTAAGGTACAGCCGCCACATTCCTCGAAACCTGACGACTGTCGCGATAAACGGCTTGCCCTGCAACGTTCCCTTGACAGGGACCGGTCCTTTTTCCTTTTTTGCCTCTTTCTGCAGGTTCAGTAGGATCTCGTCCGGTATCCGCACATATGGATTGATGTCTATGATGTGGACGACAGCCGAAAACGTGTGGAAAGGTTGAGTTTTACGCATGGTGTTGCTCGAGGAGCATGGGCATGGCGTGAGTATAACCGCAAGATGCTTCCATTATCCTCCCAATGTTCATCTTTGTTCATCTGTGGTTAAATAACACCGCTGGTTACCGTCCACTGTTTTCTGGAAACTGAACATGCTCATCCACTCCTCCTCCCAACTCCTCACACTTGCCGGCGGACCGCAGCGCGGTCATGCCCTGGGTAATCTAGGCATTATCGAAAACGGCGCGGTCGTGGTGCGCGATGAAAAGATCGCCGCGGTCGGCAAGACCGACGAACTTCGCAACGCCTATCCCGACGAACCGACCCTCGACGCGGGCAGATGCGTCGTCATGCCAGGCTTCGTGGATCCACACACCCACGTCATCTGGGCAGGCGACCGCGCGAACGAGTTCGAGAAGAAGATGGCAGGCAAGCCGTATCTTGAGATCCTGGCTGAAGGCGGCGGCATCCTCTCCACGGTCCGCGCGACGCGCACTGCATCCATCGAGTCGCTCATCGCGCAGACTCGTCCACGCCTACTCCGCATGTTCAGGAACGGCACCACCACCGTCGAAGCCAAAACGGGTTACGGCTTGCAAACTGCCACCGAACTCCGCCTGCTCAAGGCATTGCTCACGCTCGACGACGAAATGCCGCTCGACCTCGCCTTCACCTTCCTCGGCGCGCACGCCATCGCGCCCGAATACAAGGACGACCCGCAGGGCTACACCGACCTCGTCTGCGAAACGATGCTGCCGATGCTCTGTCAGTGGTGGGAGACTCACGCCCCGCGCCGGCCTCTGCCATTTGTGGATGTCTTCTGCGAGAACAAGGCTTTCACCCTCGAGCAATCGCGTCAGATCCTGACCCGGGCTGTCTCGCTGGGATTCCCGATCAAGATCCACGCGGACGAATTCGACAACCTCGGCGGCGTATCGCTCGCGGTCGAGTTGGGCGCCGCGTCCGCAGATCATCTGGTGAAGACCTCCGATGCCGACATCGCCGCGTTGGGAAAATCGGATACGGTTGCCGTGTCCCTGCCCTGCACGCCATTTGGACTTGCCGAATGCGATTACACGCCCGCAAAAAAGTTGATCGAAGCCGATGCCATCCTCGCCCTCGCCACCGACTGCAACCCCGGCACCACGTGGAACGAGTCCATGCAGTTCGTCATTGCCCTCGCCTGTCGCATGATGAAGATCACTCCCGCCCAAGCCATCGCCGCCGCGACGATCAACTCCGCGCACGCCATCCGCAGGTCCGATACGATCGGCTCCATCGAAGTCGGCAAACAAGCGGATATGCTTATTCTGTCTGTTCCGGATTATCGTCATCTTGGATATAGATATGGAACAAATCTGGTGAAGCAGGTCATTAAGCGCGGGCAGGTCTATTCGGTGGATGTGGGCTACTACCGTACGGCTTGATTTTTTCACCACCAAGGCGCGAAGGTCGCTAAGTTTAAGAAGGAGAAGGAAGTAATGGTGGATATCGAGGCAATTGCCACAGATGTTGTTGATTGTGCGATCAAGGTTCATAAGGCTTTGGGACCCGGATTATTGGAATCGGCTTATCAACATTGTCATGTTTACGAATTGAAAAAACGCGGCTGGGATGCAGAAACCGAGGTGAAACTTCCCCTGATGTATGAAGATCAGAAGATCGATGTGGGCTATAAGATCGATACACTCATAAACAACTTGGTTATTGTTGAAAACAAGGCGGTTGAGTCACTTTTACCGGTTCATGAGGCGCAATTGCTCACCTACATGAAATTGACAGGATGTCAACTTGGCTTCCTGCTTAATTGGAATGTGCCTTTGATGAAGCACGGTATAAAACGGTTTGTCCTCAACCTTCCCGGGCAGGTTTACCCCAAAAGATCTTCTCTTCTTTAATTCCTTAAATCCTTCGCGCACTTCGCGACTTCGCGGTTAAAAAAGGAGATATTCATGCAAATTGACATCATCGGCGTACCCATTGACCTCGGCGCGGACCGGCGCGGCGTGGACATGGGTCCCAGCGCGATACGGTACGCGCACCTGCATCAGAAACTCGGCGAATTGGGTTATGCACACGTGGACGAAGGCAACATCGAAGTGCCCATTCAGGAGATGTGCGAGATCACCGATCCCAAACTCAAATACATTGATTGCATCATTCCCATGGGACGGCGCGTGGCTGGTGCGGTGGCAACCTCCATTCAGGGCGGCAGGTTCCCGCTTGTGCTGGGCGGCGACCACAGCCTCTCCGTCGGTTCGATCCGCGGCGCGGCGAAGCACCGCAAAATTGGAGTCCTCTGGATTGATGCTCATGCCGATTTCAATACCCACGAAACGACACCCTCGGGAAACATTCACGGAATGCCGCTCGCAGCGTTATGCGGACTCGGCGACCCGCGCCTCGTTTCGCTCTGGGATGAAACGCCTCCGGCCATTGACCCGAAGCGGGTTGCCGTCATCGGAGCGCGTGACCTCGACCCGGGCGAAAAACGCAATCTGCGCGAAGCCGGGGTAATGGTGCAAAGCATGGAACAGATTGATCGCATCGGCATGGTCGCCGCGCTGGAGAAAGCCATTCACCGCGTCAGCCGTGACGTGGACGGCATTTACCTCTCGTTCGACATGGACGCGCTCGACCCGCGTCACGCGCCGGGTGTGGGAACGCCGGTGCCGGGCGGTTTGACCTATCGCGAAGCGCATCTCGCCTGCGAGGTGGTCGCGGAGACGGGCAAACTCATCGGCATGGACATGGTGGAGGTGAATCCGATCCTCGACGTGCAGAATCAGACCGCGATCCTGGCTGTGGAGTTCATTCGCTCGGCGCTGGGGTCGCGGGTGTGGGGCGGGTAGGCGGGGAAGGGCGTCGGCGTGGAGAAGGCTGGTTGGGGCGGTTCAGGTTCGCGTTAAGAATGACGCGGTCTTGTTCATCGCCCGGAACGCGATACAATAGCGGCATGACTGCGTCGAATGGTCCCATCCTGATCGTCGAAGACGTCCCGAACGTTTTGGAGTTGCTGGAAGTCACCCTGCGGTTCAAGGGATACGCGGTGATCACCGCGCGCAATGGAGAGGAGGCGCTCGAGGCGGTCACGAAACAAAGACCTGCCCTGATCGTTACGGATATCCTGATGCCGAAGATGGACGGTTATGCCTTCGTCCAGAAACTGCGCCTGAACCACGAGACGCGCTCCATCCCGGTGGTGTTCCTTTCCGCGACGTACGTCACGCCGGAGGACAAGCAGTTTGCGTTGAGCTTGGGCGCGGCGCGCTTTATGGAAAAGCCCATTGACACCGAGGATTTTTTGCTGACCGTTGCGGAAATTTTGACCCAGCAGCCTTTCACGCAGCCCCAGCCGCTCGATATGGAGAGGTTCTATCAGGGGTATCGCACGCGCCTGGAGGATAAACTGAGGCATAAGAACTCGCAGATCGCGCGGGCGGAACGCCTGCTCCCCACGCTTCCATCCGACCAGAAGCCCGCCTTCGAGGCGCTGCTCCGTCAATCCATGCGCGACCGAGATGAGATACAGTCCGAACTATACGATATTTATCATACGATCGAAGAATTGAAGAAATAATTCACACGCTCCGTCTGACGATGGGCGTTCACCGCCCATCGTTGAGTGTTTAAGCAAGGAACCGTTCATGAAGCCCACATTGTCCTATCTTGAATCGCTTGCGCGCGGGGCGGGTGCCATCCTTCGTGAGGGGTACAATAGGGAACATCAGGTGAATTACAAGGGGGTGATAGACCTCGTGACGGAGGCGGATCATCAATCGGAGGCTTTCCTCCTTGGCGAAGCGCAGAGGGATTTTCCGGGGCATCGCATCTTCTCGGAGGAGGCGGGGGTCATTCACGGAAACGACGAACACATCTGGTACATCGATCCGCTGGATGGGACGGTGAATTACGCGCATCACGTCCCGATCTTCAGCGTTTCGATAGCCTACGCCTCGCGCGGACGCTTGGAACTGGGCGTCGTTTACGATCCGCTCCGCGACGAAATCTTTACCGCCGAACGCGGAAAAGGAGCCGCCCTCAACGGAAAACCGATCCATGTTTCCGCCGCGGATGCGTTGCAGAAAAGCCTGCTTGTGACGGGTTTTCCCTACGACGCATGGGACACCGAGCATGATAATTTCGCGAACTTCGTCAAGTTCGCAAAGATGACACAGGGCGTCCGCCGGCTGGGTTCCGCGGCGTTGGATCTTTGCTACGTGGCGGCGGGCCGCTTCGACGGTTTTTGGGAACTTGCGCTCAAACCCTGGGACGTCGCCGCGGGGGGATTGATCTGCGAGGAGGCGGGCGCGCTCGTGACGAACGTTTCGGGCGGGGAGGATTACATTTCTCCTCCGCAGTCCATTCTGGCGGCGGCGCCGGGCATCCATGGCTCGATGCTTCGTGAATTGCAAAGATGACGCTGCGCGTCGTTCTGGAGTCATAGCTGCGTGGAAGGCGACTTCGGATGCGACAACGGCATTTGTCTCTGCCTATTCTCGAATTTGTGATGAACTTCAGATGGAAGCCTCCTGTTTAGTTATGTAAAATAGACAAAGGTCTGTCCGAGACAATGCCGGTCAAAGCCATACCCATCAGCAAAACCAAGATCGTCGTTCCCAACCGCCGCCCGGAACTGCTCTCCCGTCCGCGGTTGCTGGAAAACCTGAAGGCTTTGCTCGACAACAAACTCATCCTCCTGTCTGCGCCTGCGGGGTACGGCAAGACCTCCCTTCTGATTGATCTGGCTCATCACGCGGACATGCCCGTCTGCTGGCTGTCGCTCGACCTCCTTGACCGCGATCCTCAACGCTTTATCGCCTATCTGATCGCCTCGTTGTCCCAGCGTTTTCCGGGCATCGGGACGACCTCCCGCGCCCGCCTGAGTCAATTGAAGTCCATCGAACAGGACGCCGAAGCAATCCTCGTCCTCCTCACCAATGAGATCTACGATCAGGTCGAGGACGATTTCCTGCTCATCATGGACGACTATCACCTGCTGGACGACGAACCGGTCATTTCCCGCCTGGTCAACCGTTTTCTCGAATTGGTGGTGGAGAATTGTCACATCATTCTTTCCTCCCGCACGCTGCCTTCATTGGAGGATGTCACCCTCATGGTGGCGCGCGAACAGGTGGCGGGTCTCGATCACGCGGAACTGGCGTTCCAGCCGCGTGAAGTGCAGGCGTTGTACGCGCAAAACTATCATCAGCACCTCTCGGACGAGACCGCGCAGGAATTCGTCAGGCAGACGGGCGGATGGATCACGGGCATGATGCTTTCCAATCTGCCGGGCATGCCGCGCGTCTCGGGTGTGGATGCGTTTGCATATCTCGGTCAGCAGGTGCTCGATCAACAGTCTCCCAGCGTCCGCGAATTTCTCATCCGCACCTCCCTGCCGGAGGAATTCAATGCCAGTTTCTGCGAGATGGTCCTGGGTCCGTTCTATTCCGCGCCCCAGAACTGGTACGGGTTGATGAGTCTGATCCTGGAGAAAAACCTGTTCGTCCTGCCCCTCGAGTCGGACGGGCGCTGGCTTCGCTATCATCCGCTCTTTCGCGAATTCCTGCAAACCCGCTTGAAGGAGGAACGCCCTCACGAGGTCCGTCCCATCCTCGAACGGATGGTCAAAGCCTATGAGACGGCGGGCGAATGGGAAAAAGCTTATTTCACATGCAAGCAACTGAACGACATGGAAGCCCTGGCGGACGTGGTCGAACGCGCCGGCACGCCGATGTTGCAAAGTGCGTTCGCTACGCTCGAGGGCTGGATCACCAGCCTGCCCCCGGCGTTGGTCCAAACCCGCCCCGGGCTGATCTCCTTGCGCGGTCCGATTTTGGCGACCAAGGGTAATTTACGGGAATCAAAGGAATTACTGGACAAGGCGATATCCATCTATCGAGAACAAGGAGATATTTCCGGGCTAACTACTGCGCTTATCCGTCGCGCAAATACACTTCGCCTATTGGGCAATTACACATTGTCGCTCGAAGATATCCAGGATGCCCTGCATCTGGCATCATCAAACACAGCATTACAGTTTTATTATGCTGAAGCATTACGGCTTAAAGGTCTAAATTTATTTCGCCTGGGCAATTCTCGCCGAGCTGTTGAATCATTGGAGCATTCCTTATCTCTCTACACCGCAATGAATGAAAATGCTAGGATTTCAATTGTACTGATGGAAACTGGCATGGTTCATCATACTGTTGGTGATATCGATTCTGCCCGGACTTCATATCAGAAGGCCCTCAGGATAAAACAGGCAGATGGTGATATTTTCTATCAAGCGGATATATTGAACAATCTGGCTGTCTTGTACCATCAAATTGGGGAATATGAACTTGCTGCTGAAACTTTTGAATCCGGGTTGGCATGTGCCCGGAAAAGTCGTAACCGCCGCGCTGTATCTCTTATTCTTGCCGGACTAGGCGACCTATACAGCGATGTGGAGGTATTCGATGCCGCGTCGCAGGCCTATCGCCAAGCGGCGATGGATGAACTTCCAGGGCTCTATATCGCTAATTATCTGATTATCGCCAAAGGAAGCCTGGCGTTGGCGCAGGGAGATCTGGAAAAAGCCAGCCAGTTCATTGGGGAATTTCAGGAACAGGTAAAGAAAAGCCAATCAGCCTATGAACGCGGATTATGGGCATTATTCGAGGGCAAATATTATCTTCTCAAAAACGAACCTCAAAAAGCGATCGTCAATCTCAAGGAATGTAAGGAATTTTTTATTCAGGATGGGCGGGATTTGGAATTGCAGTGGAGTGTGGTCTGGCTCACAGCCGCCTATGATTGCGCCGGCGATAGAGAAAATGCCCGTGCGGAGATTCGCGAAATTCTTTCGCTCAATACCGCTCCTGACCACGCTCTTCTTATTGCCGTCCGTCAGGCAGGTCCCTGGTTGAAAACGCTGCAGACCGATCCACTGGTCGGGCGAAAGTTGAGTAGTTTGATCGAAAAGGCTCAACGCCTGAACGAGAAACTGCCAGCCATTCGCAGGACCCTGCGCCGCCACGCAAGTTTCATCCAGGTCCCATCAGCAGGGCTCGTGATCCGCGCGTTCGGGAATCCCGAGGTCAGCATCAACGGGCAGGCGATCACCCTCTCCGAATGGCGCACCCAATCTGTGCGCGACCTGTTCTTTTATTTTCTTTACCGACAGGAGGCGGTCACCAAGGAACAGATCGGCGCAGCGCTTTGGCCCGAAATCGGGGACGTCAATGCCTTGAAAAAACGGTTCAAGAACGATATTTACCGCCTGCGGCGCGCGGTGGGGCGGGACGCCATTGTCTTCGACGACGAATATTATCGCTTTAATTGGGAGATGGATTACGAATACGACGTGGAGGCGTTCGACTCTCACGTCCTGCGCGCACACAAAACGACGGAACCAGCCGCCCGCATCGAACACCTCCAAAAGGCTGTGGACCTGGTCCACGGTCCCTACCTTGCCGATGTGGACGCCGAGTGGACCGTGACGGAACGGGAAAGGTTGAGGCAGGGATATGCCGCCGCGCTCGAGGAACTGGCGTACCTTTACCTGGACGCCAACAAACTGGAACCTTGCCTCTCCATGTGCCACTTGGCGCTTCAGCAGGATCGCTTTCACGAAGCGATCTATCGGATCGAAATGCGCGCCTACGCGGCGATGGGAGATCGCTCCGCCGTGGCGCGTCGCTATCAGGCGTGCAGGGCGGCGATGGCGGAGTTAGGCATTCGTCCCTCCGAGGAAACGGAGCGAATCTACCGTCAATTGGCTGGCTGATCGTAACTGCTCAGGCAAGACCCTAAAGGTCTCCTTTGCAATCAAAAATGCGCTTCAAGCATGATGTCTCTGCAAATTCAGCGTCTGTTTTTGCGAGAAAGACCTTTAGGGTCTGCGTATGCGAGAAGGGCTGAGTAGTTACGGGCGATCTGGAAATTTCTAATAATTCGCTCAGCCCATATATGGGGGGAGAAGCCAGTTTGTCGAAAAAATCCCCATATATGGGACTTCAGCCTGATTTTGGATAGAACCGGGAACATTTTTTTGCAGC
>JABWAU010000193.1 GCA_013360875.1 Anaerolineales bacterium
CTTTATACGCGCCGCACAGACAAGGTGGAATCGCATAAGGGACAGGTTTCATTTCCGGGAGGAGCGTGCGATGAAGATGAAACCACGCCCGAGCAGACCGCCCTTCGCGAAGCAGACGAGGAAATCGGCATCCGCCCCGAAGATGTGAAGGTCATCGGCAGATTGAGCCGCATGGTGACCATCAGCAAATTTCGGGTGAGTCCCGTGGTGGGAATCATTCCCTTCCCTTATGCGTTCAAAACGGCGGGCATCGAAGTGGCGCGGGTTTTTACGATTCCCCTGCTCTGGCTGGCAGACCGGAACAACTATTGGGAATTTTCCCTTCCCGGTTCTGAGCGGACTGTGATCGCGTATCATCCATACGACGGCGAATTGCTGTGGGGCGCCACCGCCAGAATGACGGTGAATTTCATGAAGATCCTGGGGCTAATAAAATAAAAAATCCGCCACCTTGCGATGGCGGATTTTTTATTGCAAAGAAGGGATTTACTTCTCGGACTCTTCGCCTTCTTCAGCCTTCTTGCCGCGCTCCACGCTCAATTCGGGAGCCGCAGGCTCGGCGGCAACAACCGCTTCCCCTTCGGCAGCGACTGGAGCCGCTTCTTCCTTGATGATCGTGACCACAGCAATGGTCTCTTCCGGGTCGCCCAGGATGCGAATCTTGTCCGAAACGGTCAGATCGCGCACGCGAATCAGGTCGCCAATCTGCTTGAGCATGGCTATGTCCACATCGATGCGCTCGGGCAGGTCGCCGGGGAAACATTCCACTTCGAGCCGCTCCAGGTTGTGAACGAGCACGCCGTTGAAATCCTTCACCGCAGGCGATACGCCGACAAAGGCGAGACCGACGCTGGTGCGGATCTTTTCGTTCATGTCCACTGCGAGAAAATCAATGTGGGTCAGCGTTCCCTTGATGTAATCGCGCTGGCGCTCGCGCACGAGAGCCGGATACTCCGCGCCATCCACATTGACCGTGACGAGGCTGGAAGCCGTTACCTTGCTCAATGCCAGGCTTGCGCCATGCGCTTCCAGGACGATCGAGATCGGTTCGACATGCCGCCCGTAGATTACTGCCGGAAGATTGCCTTCACGGCGCAGGGCTTTCACCTGCTTGCCGGTCACCTCGCGTTTGGTCGCTTTCAAAACAACTTTTTCCATCTTACTATCTCCTTGGGCGCCTCTCACGCGGCAGCTCCGCCGCATTACCTTCGCCCTGTCAAAGAATTTCTGTGGAGCGGATTCTATCCGCTGAACATTCGACATCATCCGCAGAAAACGCGCCTCCTCGCGGAGGCGCATGGTCTGGAACGGGCTGGATTTTATTCGCTGACGGGGGTTTCGTCAAGGAAATTGGAATTTACCGCCTGTTCCTCATTTCGCGCGCCACCTCCGCGGAGGTATCGTCGCCCCGCGCCTCCAATTCGCGGATGATGTTGCCGTAGGATTCATCGTCGCGGTTCTGGCTGAGTTTGAAGGCCGCATCGATCCGTGTGACTTCGAGCGCAAAGCCAGCCACGCCTTTCATTTCCTTCTCCACAAAATCCGGCGGAAGAGATTCCAGGTCATAACCGGTGGCAATCTCGTGTTTGCCGACCAGCTCGTCCAGCAGGGAATATAACTCCGCGCCTTCGATCATCCGCACCTTGCCGTAAACATGCACGTTCATGTAGTTCCACGTCGGCACGTTTACGTGGTTGTACCAGCGCGGCGAGATGTATGTATGCGCGCCCTGGAAAATCAACAACACTTCCTGATCCCCGAACGATTTCCATTGCGGATTTGCGCGCGACATATGACCATAGATCGTCAACGAACCATCCGCGTTCCCGACGACCTCCACAGGCAGGTGCGTCGCGACCAACTTCCCGCCATCCATGGATACGAGAGCGGGGAATCCATTCCCTTTCAAGAATTCAATGATCCTCTCACGATCTTCTTCACGATAATATTTGGGGATATGCATGAACGACTCCTCGATTTGCGTGATATTCTACATTTCATCCGCAGCCAATGCAATGGATTTGATACCGCGATACCCTTGTCAATCATCCGTCTTATACTATACTGTTAATCGTGAAAACAAATTCGGAGCAAACGATCACTGATGTCCATTGACGGAAAGCCCATCCGCCGTTCGAAACGTCGATGGAAAGTGGCGGTTATCGGGAATATCAAGGATGTGAACCAGCCAAAGCCGGAGGGAGTCCCGCCGGATGCCTTCGCCGACTTCGATACGATGGAAACGATGGATGCGCTTCGCGCCGCCATCGAAACGGACGGCCACGCCACGGTCTTTCTCCACGCCGATAAGGACCTGCCGTATGCGCTGAAAAAATACAAGCCCGATATCTGTTTCAATATGTCGGAGGGACTCGGCGGCGACGCGCGCGAAGCGCAGGTTCCGGCTTTGTTGGAGATGCTCGCGATCCCTTACACGGCTTCGCGAGTGCTCGCGAACGGAATCTCCCTCGATAAAACATTGACAAAACGCATCTGGCGCGACCGCCGCCTGCCCGTCGCCCCCTTTCAGGAGTTCACATTCGGCGACGAACCCCTGCGCCCTGAGTTGAAGTTTCCCCTCTTCGTCAAGCCTGCGCGCGAAGGCACAGGCATGGGCGTGGATATGAAAGCGATTGTAAATACTGAAGCGGAATTACGCGAACGCGCGCAATATATCATCAACGCCTACCAACAACCTGCATTGGTCGAGGTCTTCCTGCCGGGCCGCGAATTCACTGTGGGCATTCTGGGGCGCACGGACGCCAAACGCTTTAGTCGTCACCCCGAATGGTACGAGAAGGACGGATATCACCGCTTCCCGATTTTGGAATTGGACACAGGCAATACCGAAGGTCCGTGGATCTATACCAACGAAGCCAAATCAAAAGATGTCGGTCCTGAAGGCAACGAAGGCTTTTTCTGTCCCGCCATCGTAGACCCCGAACTGGAAAAGAAACTCAAGCATCTGGCGTATCGCGCCCACAATATCATCTATGCGCTGGATGTCTCGCGCACCGACATTCGATTGGACGATGAAGGCAATCCGCGCCTGATCGAGATCAACACCCTGCCCGGCCTCACCCCCGGTTACAGCGACTTGTGCCTGCAAGCGGAAGCGGAGGGCATCAGCCACACCGACCTGGTATTGGAAATCCTCTATCTCGCAGCGGGACGCTGGGGAATGCTCGAACCGAGGGAATTGGAAGAAACAAAAAAGAACGGCAAATAAAAACAGGGTTGTCTCACGACAACCCTGTTCGTTATGCAAATGATGTACTTCTTACGAGATGGGCACCACGTTCGCGGCTTGCAAGCCCTTGGGTCCTTCCTCGATGGAAAACTCCACCTTCTGCTCGGCTTCCAACTTACGGTAGCCGTCGGTCTGAATGGCGCTGAAGTGAACAAACACATCCTCGCCGCCATCGCGCCCAATAAAGCC
>JABWAU010000194.1 GCA_013360875.1 Anaerolineales bacterium
CATCCCGAAATCATCCCCATGGCTGATCCATCCGCCTTCGCGGTCCAGCGCGTGAGCCACCTCATGCAGGCACGAGGATCTGTCACTGCACCAGATCAAGCCGCTGATCACGTTGAACTGCCCTTCTTCTCCGCGAAGCGGGATCGGCAGTAATAACCAGACACCCAAGGACGTTGCTGTCATAATCAAAATTAAGGACTTCTTCAGGTTCATATTGAATTTGTCGATCCTATAAACCGAACGCGACCCAATGAACCACAACATTTCCATACGATGCGGAATTGGCGTTATAGTAGGCTACGATTGTGAACCCGCTCGCTGTCAAACTTGCATACGCCAATAGCGGTTGCCGGTCCTGCCCACCGCCGGTGTCTTTGGCGGTCAGTTGTACGATCGGCGCACCCGAAAACGCCACAGGGAAGGTGACCGCCAGCGTTCCATACGCGGGACTTCCGGTCATGGTTACGGTGATAGCCCCGCCCTGAATTTTCGCCAGGGTCGGTGTGTAAGTGGTGGTTCCCGGCGAACTCCAATCGTCGGCGTGTCCACCCTGCCGTTTCACCACTGCCAGGAAATCCGTCAACGCCTTGTAACTCGGCACTCCCGCGCTCGTATTCATCAACACCGAATCCACCGATGGCTTGCTCAACGCCGCGATCGTGTTCGAGTCCAGCGCATACGGCATATCCCCTGCGTTCGCCAGCCCCTGCTTGAACGCGCGAAAATTGTCCCGCAAATACTGGTTGATCCAAGCCGCATCGATCCAATCCCCGGTGAACACCAGCGGAATCTCGAAATAATCGGTCATCGCTTGCCTTTCCTTTCCGCGTTTTCTTCCTCCAGCGTCTCCGCCTCGATCCCCGCTCGCCAGTTCCGCGCCAGCCCTGGCGTTTTCGGTCTCGCGTGCATCGCCAACTCCACGACATTCCTTATCAATAAGGATTCGTCAACCGTGACCTCGCGCGCCAGCAGAGCCGCCTCGATCCGTTCCCGATTCTCGGGAAATTCCACGCCCCACCCTCTTCCGCTGTTCCCGCATCCGCACTCGGCGCAAAAGAACACCGGCGTTTTCGGGCTCACATATTGCGGAGCATTACACACCTTGCATCGCGCGCCCCAGCGCCCGTTGTTCACGAACGCCATCACCGCCTCCCCCTCCACCCGCTTGCCGTCCCAACGCGCAGAAAACTTTCCCTTTCGGATGCCTTCCTCGCACTTCCACAACAGCCAGGCAAGCCCGTTTTCCTGCTTGTCCCGCGCCGCCAGATCCTCCAGCGTCACGATCCTGTCCAGTATTATTTTTTTCATCAAGCCGCTCCTATCTGGAAGGGCACCTGCATCGGCACCTGCACTCCCGAAAACAGCCGCGTATACGGCTCCAGCCACCACTTCGTCCGCATCACGATCCCTGCCCTGTCGTGAGACTCATGCTTGATCCCGATCACCCGGAAACTCCGGTCGATCCCGTGATTCGTCAGGTTCGCCCGTATCACATCCCCCAGGTCCGCGGCAAATTGCACATCCGGGTTGGGCATCAGGTCAACCGTCAGATAATTCTTCGCATTCACAAAGAAGATTTCCAAAAGGTCCCGGTATTCCCGTGCCACGTTCACGTTCTGGTCTATGTTCAGCGTGAATGGGCGCGCCCCGAACTGGCGGATGCTTGCCTCGTCGCGCGTCTGAAAAGAGACCGTATTCGTCTTCGACAACGGCTTCCCCCGCACCCTGAAATACACATGCGCCGTCGTCCCCCCGCTGTTTGTAAGGCTCAATTGCGCCCGCGTCGAAAAAGGAGTCATACTCATGCTGATATTTGCCGTCAGGTTAGTCCCGCTTCCGTCCGGGTTGGCGTAGGCATCGTAATCCGTCCCGCTCACCGGCGTGATCGGGTCCTTCACCGGCGCGCTCTCACTGTTGTATGTAAAATCCACCCACACATCGTTGATCGTCTCGCCCGGGTCCACCTGGATTCTCTGCACCGTCTCGAACACCGTCTGCGTTGCTTCCTCGCTTCGCGGCGCGGAGGCAACCTTCAATAAATTTCGCACAACCTCCTTCGGCGACATCTTCTGCACGCTCAGGCAGTCCGTGTCCGTCAACTGCAAAACCTCCGCCTCCTGGCTGTTCCGCGAACGGAAACGCAGGTTGCCCCGCGCGTTCATCGAAACCGTCCCCAGCTCGTTCTGAGCCGCCTCATGGATCACCGCCGCCGCGCTTCGCGCGTCTACCCAGAAATAATTGCGCAGGTCCACCCCCGGGTCCAGTTCATACCCCCACGGTCGTTTCCATCCCGCCTTCTCCAGCACCAGCCGCATTGCCTCATCCACATAAATGTTCTCCTGCAACGCGATCGTCACCTCGTTCATCTGGTCTCGCAGAAACCCCCAGCCGTCCTCCCCCTGCAAACGCGCATGATGCGCGCGCCGCTCCATATACGAGACCGGCTCGTCCAAAACCCCCGCCATCAGCGGATACACCTCGTCGCTCATCGTCCTCACCGTCACGCGGAACTGTTTCCCGCCGGTCAGCATCCCGTAAAGCGGCGAAGACGCGTTGAACGGGTCGTACCGTCGATCCAGGTCCAGCAACACCGCGCTGAAGCTCCCCGTATCCTCCGCCTGGAACGCATCCCCCTCCGCCGAAACCGTATACTTCCTCCCGCGTTCGATCGTCAACCCGTTCAGGTTCGCCCCCTCGTTCGTCCCGTCGAACAACCCGTCGCTGTCCCAGTCCACCTCCAGCCCGTAACGCGGGTTCTTCAGCGTCGTCGCCCCGAACTTGAACGTCCCGAACTTTCGCTTCCCAAAAAGCTTCACCTCGCCCATTACCGGTTCGCCCCCTTCCGGTTGATCCGCTCGATGATCCCGCGCAGTTTCGCCTCCGCCTCATACTCGTCGTTCACCCCAATGAACGGCTGGTAAACGAACTGCACGCTCGTCCCTCCGCCGCTACCCAGCCCCCCCATCCCCGCCACCGCGGGTGCGCTGGTTCTCAAGTCGTTATCGGGGACGTTTTTGAAATTTGGAACAATGTCGCCTGCCTCGTCTGAAATGAACAACTCGGGTCCGTTTTCGCCAACGATATACCATTCGTGAGGGTTCACCGGACCGCCCTTTGCCCGGCGGTTCGGTTTTCCTGCCTGGGGTATTGTCAAGACGCTGTCCAATGCATCGCGGTTCAGGAGATTGATCGCCACATCAATCGTGTATCCCTGTGCCATCAGGTCTAATATTCTTTGTGTATCCTCTATTTTGGCTTTTCCGTTGAGGACGGCGTTTGTTACCTGGTCGAATGCCAGTGCCTGCTTTGCCGCGTCGCCGGCCATCTCTCGATCGATTTGCGTAAGAAGATCGGCTTGTTCTGCAACGTACCGGCGGAATGCGTCATCGAAGCGCGCGAC
>JABWAU010000082.1 GCA_013360875.1 Anaerolineales bacterium
GAGCCGGGCGTTTTGATGACCTCGCCCGCGACTTTGGACAGCCACTCGAACCTTTCTTTCGACATCCCTTCGGGCAGGATCGCGATGGACTCACACGCCAGCAAAGCGGAGTCGTACGCGCCGCCGCGGCAGTAATTGCCCGTGGAGGGCCAGACCGCCTTCTGCGTCGTCGGGTCGAACTGACCCGTGACCAGCCTCGGCACGAGACAACTGAACGCCGCCCCGACCTTGTGCGCTCCCGTCGGGAACCACTTGCCGACCAGCACGATGATGCGCGCCGGGACTCCCGTCAGCGAGGAGGGAAGTTCGAGGTAGTTGACTCCGCCGAAGGTCCCGCCTGAAGCGGTGGGTTGGTTGTGCCAGTTGATGCGGAAGAGGTTACGCGGGTGGATGTCCCACAGCCCAATGCTCTTCAGTTCCTCCTTCACTTTTGCAGGAATCTTCGATGGGTCTTTCATTTGAGCGTATGTGGGGATGATGATATTGCGTTCCCTCGCCCGTTTGATCGCGTTTTCGCGGCGGGATTTCTCGATGGTTAGATCAATCGTGGTCATTGTTCCTCCTGAGGAAATTGTCAGACAGACGGATTATACTCTCGTATAATCATATAAATTTCCTCTTAAACCGGACAATTGTCACAAAAAGGAGAATTTATGAAACCCGCAAGAACAGGCGCCCTGTCAGGATGTGTCATCTGGTTTATCGTATTTTGCGTGCTTAGTTCGTGCCTCATTCCAGCGGCAATGATGATCGGCGGGTTCTCGTCGGTCACGAGATTCGCAATGCAGACCGTGGGTCCACTCGTCTGCCCCGAAGGGACAACTGTGGAATCCCGTTCCTATGCCACAACAACAACGGATGAGTTTGGAAATCCTCAGCCCAGTACTGCCTTCGTACTTCAATGTGTGGATGCGAACGGGGTGGTCATCAAGGAAGACCCTGTGCTATACGCATTCATCTGGATCGGGATCGTTTCGATCATCGGGTTGATCCTTGCCGCCATACTTGCCTTCGTATTTGCTGCGCCGGCGGGTGTATTGATCGCAAGATTAACCAACCGGAAACAAAAGGGCATGATGGCTGAAAACATCGAACCAAGATAAACCTACACGATCCTTTCACCTTTGTTATCTGGGATATTTTTAATGGAAGCGTATATTATTTTTAATGAAATTCAAATTCAGCGGTTGTATGATGGCTTCAAAGAAAGGAGGTACCCATAGAGACACCGCCTGACATGTTTACCCACGGAAGGACTGGGAAGCCTTAACCTGGTCAAAGAGCAGAAACACAGCTTTAGCACCAGACGTTCCCCAAACGAAAGGAAGGCACGCAAACCCCACTCCTTTCCAGACAATAGTAAGACATTTTGACGGATGGGCACCCCCCATCCGTCCTTTTATTGCGCTACACGCACTAATGATCCCTTAGTGCCTTTCTCATCCTGCTCAATCCCTGCTCGAGTGTCCGACGCGGCGTTCCAAAATTCAAGCGGACAAATTGCTTACTCCCCCTTCCAAACTTCCCCCCATCACTCAAACCCACCTTCGCCTTCTTCAGGAAAAATTCATAAGGCGAAGGTTCGAGTTTCAGTTCCGAACAATCGAGCCAGGCAAGATAGGTCGCCTCCGGCACTGTTATGTGAATCCCAGGCATGAACTCAAGCAAATATTCCAACAGGAAATCGCGATTTGTCGTGAGATATTTGCGTAACTCTTTCAGCCAGGCGTCACATTTCCCCGAATATGCAACGCGCGCCGCAGTCAACCCCGGGCTGGCAACGTGCAGTCCCATTTTGATTACTGTTTCCTTATATTTCTCCCGCAGTTTCTTGTTTGGGATGATGGCAAACCCGCAAAACAAACCCGGAACGTTGAACGCCTTCGAGGCAGAGGTCAGCGTGATCGTATGATTTGCGATCTCGCGCGATAACGCTGCCATCGGCTGGAACTCCGCGCCGCCGAGCAGCAACTCACTGTGAATTTCGTCCGATACGATCAACACGTCGTTCTTGATGCAGGCCTCCGCCATGCGCTTCAATTCCATACGGGAATACACGCGCCCGATGGGATTATGCGGACTGCACAACAGGAACATGCCGACCTTTCTGACGGCTCGCGCAAACGCATCGAAATCAACCTCGTAACTGATCCTGTTTCCCTCGACCTTTTTCACCAGCGGAGCCTCGACCTGCGGTACACCTGTCTTCTTCCGCGCCTCGTGGAATTCGTTATAGACGGGGGTCTGGATCAAATACCCTCTGCGCGGTGTGCAAAACGTCCGCGCCGCGACGTTGTAACCGACGTTCACGCCGGGGATCACGACGATCATATCCGGCGACACGTCCCAGTTGTAAAGTTTAGCCATGCGCGCCGCGACAGTTTCAAGCAATGTTTTCGGAGTATCTTCGTAACCAAGCACACCGTGTTCGACCTGCTTGCGCAACGCGTCGAGTATCGGAGGCGGCGATGGAAAATCCATGTCCGCGATCCACATGGGAAGCACGTCCTTTGGGTACCATGTCCATTTGTTCAGTACGTTTGGGGTTCGGCGGTTGGGAACGGCATCGAAATTGTATTTCATGTCACCTCTTATACCCAACGATCATCCCATCGCGCACGGGAGTGAGGGAAACAATCCAATCGGGATCCGTTGTAATGTCGCGCGTGAAGCGGCGGATGGCTTCGGTGGATTTCTCGCGGTCGTTCGGGTCGAGGATCTGTCCGTGCCAGATCATGTTGTCAATGATCAACAATCCGCCCGAACGCAGTTTCTCCTTGATGACGGGAAGCGAAGTCGGATATGCCAGTTTGTCAATATCGTTGAAGATGACATCGAACGGACCGTCAGTTTGCCGGAGAGTCTCGACCGCTTCCGCGACGTGATACTGGATGAGATCCTCGAATCCCAGCCGGGACAAATGACCGACCGCCATCTTCGAGAGTTTCTCATCCCAGACGGTATGATGCACCACCCCTCCCCCATTTTCCCTGACCGCCTTCGCGAACCATGCAGTGGAATAACCGTAGCCTGATCCCATCTCGAACACGGATCGCGCCTTGATCATGCGCGCGAGTTGATAACAGTAATATCCGCACGCGGGACCGATGATCGGGAAATCGTGTTCCTCCGCGTACTTCTCCATTTCTTGCATTTCCGGTTCGCGCGGAGGAACGAGGGAGGTGAGGTATTCCTGCAATTTATCGTAGTTGATTTGGGGCATGAGGTTCTCCTTTGGGAAAGTAAACAGGCAAACAAGTAGACAGGTACACAGACAGATGGATGTTTACTTGTGTACCTTTGTACCTACTCACTCAAAATCTCCAACACCACCGGCAGCGCGAGCCCCGCCCATTCCGCATACATCTTCCCGGAGGGATGCAAGCCGTCGGGTGCGATAAGGGAGGAATCATTTGCCGCCTCGCGCGAGATCGGAGCGATGTCAATGTAATGCGCGCCAGCCTTCTCCGTCTCCTCGCGGTTGACCGCGTTGAACGCATCAATTTCCCGTGCAATTTTTTCCCGGTCGCGGCCCGAAGCGAACGGCGTCACGCCCCAATCGGGAATGGAGAGGACAATGACTCGGTTCGCGTCCCCGCCCGCGTATTCGATGGATTTCTCCAGGAGGAAAACGAACTGCTCGCGATATTCGTTGATGTCGTAGCCGCGATACTGGTTGTTCACCCCGATCAATAACGAGACCAAATCGTAGGGCGGATGGATTTCACGCGCTTGAATGCCCTCCCAGAGTTCGTCGGTCGTCCAGCCTGTGCGGGCGATGATTGTGACCTCGGTTGGACGACCGTTTTGCTCAAGCAGCCCCGCAAGTTGATTCGACCATCTTTCGTTTTCAGGGACGCTTTCGCCGATGGTGTATGAATCGCCCAAAGCAAGATAACGGATAAGCGGCATGTTCGGTTCTCCAGAAAGAGGCGTAAATGTGCGGGAAGCGCATCCAACAAGAAGTAAAAAACTTAAACACAGAACGCGCGGTAGCGCCGCACCAAGGCGTGGTAACGGGTAAACCTTGCGAAAACTGGGGTTCATACTTCGACAAGATCAGTGACCACTGGCAACCTTGTACGGCTTTCAAATCATACGAGGAGCCAATGAACCCGCAAGAGATATTTTGCCCGAACATGGAGTGTCCCGCAAGAGGTCAAAAAGGAAAAGGCAATCTCCAGGTTCACAGTCAGAAAGACGGGCGCGTGCAAGGTGTGAAAGACACGATCGAACATCTGATCCAAATGACGCAAGGCACAGGCGTGATCAATACAGCCCTCACTGAACGGCGCAAAGCCGCGTTTCGTCAGCGCATCAGTTCCTTGACGCAGCACCAGGTGCTACCCAAACAGCGAGGCAAACCTGCATCGGCGATGCTTCAACTGACTCAACAATGGGTAAGGTGACCACGGTAACTGCGATGATAGCAAATCAGATTTAAATCCTTTTCTACTTATAATTGAAGCATGACGCGTACGATCCTGCACCTCGACCTGGATGCCTTTTTCTGCGCGGTCGAAGAGGCGCGCAATCCCGAACTGCGCGGCAAAGCCTTCGCGGTGGGCGGCAAACCGGGCGAACGCGGCGTGGTGGCGTCCTGCTCTTATGCCGCGAGACGAAACGGAGTCCGCAGCGCGATGCCGATGAGCCAGGCGCTCCGACTCAGCCCGGGCCTGATCATCATACCCGCGCGTCATCGTCTCTACAGCGAAATCTCGCGGCAGGTGATGGCGATCCTCCACGACCTGACCACGCTCGTTGAACAGATCTCGATTGACGAAGCCTTTCTCGACCTTTCGGATATTCGGGACGACCCCGAACGCCTCGCGCGCGGACTTCAAGCCCGCATTCGCGACGAATTGCATCTCCCCTGCTCGATCGGCATCGCGTCGAATAAACTCGTGGCAAAAATCGCGACCGAGGTGGGAAAACATCTCGCGTTGAAGCGGATCAAAGCCCAGGGCGCGGCAGAGCCTCCGAATGCAGTGACAGTTGTCCCGTACGGCGAAGAAGCGGCGTTCCTGAGTCCCCTGCCCGCTGAGATGTTGTGGGGAGTCGGTCCGAAGACATCCAAACGGTTGAGCGAATTGGGCATCCACACGATTGGCGATATCGCGAAGTGGCCCGAAAAGGAATTGATCCGCCTGTTCGGCGAAAACGGGCGCGACCTGTCGCGTCATGCAAAAGGGATTGACAACCGTCCCGTCGTGACGGAGCGCGAGACGAAATCCATCAGCCAGGAAGTGACGTTCGCGGTGGACGTGCGCGACGACAAGGTTTTGCAAAAGACCATCCGCGAACAATCTGGGCGCGTGGCTTCGCAATTACGAAAGAACGGACTGGCGGGTTCGACGATCAAGTTGAAGATCCGCTGGCCCGATTTCACGACACTGACGCGGCAAACGACCCTCGGTCATCGCACGGACCAGGAGGATGAAATTGCCAAAGCCGCGCTGGAGTTGATGAAGTCCGTGCGTAAACCGAATCAAGCCGTGCGCCTGATCGGAGTCGGCGTGACCGGGTTGGGTCAGCCGATTCGCCAGCTGGGTTTGTGGGATGTGGATTCGGAGAAGGCACGCAGGTTGCAGAGCGCGATGAATGAATTGCAGGAGCGGTATGGGAGGGATGTGATTCGCAGGGGAGAGTGATGGGACGTGACGCGGGCGGGTAGACAGGTAGACAGATAAACATGATGGCTCGAATCGTGTGTACGTACCTATATACCCGTGTACCTGTGTCCCCATAAGGTGAGTTAAGGCATCGAAAATCGTGATAAACGGACGAAGATCGCGAACCGCATACGTGTCATAATTTGAAATGTATGCGGTCGTTGTTTTTCAAGGATGCGAAAACAAAATGAACAGTCGAACCATTGAATGGCTCCTGCAGGGCGAACCCTGGATCGAATACCGGACCCGGGTGGACCTGCTCGAACAACCGGAGACCGATCCGCAGGTCTGCGCGGCGCGCAGGAAAATGCTGGCTGATCCGAAGGTCAAAGCCCTGCTGACAGAATTGACGGATTGGCCCGGGACGGTGTTGAGCAGTCATAGATCCGCAAGTCAATCGTTCCACAAGTTGTCGTTCATCGCGGAGTTGGGGCTGCGCGTCAGCGACCCACCGGTAAAGAAGATCGCAGACAAGGTGATGAAGCATCAATCCAAACAGGGACCATTTCAACTGCCCACGAATATCCCCGCGCATTTCGGAGGAAGCGGAAAGGATACCTGGGCGTGGGCGTTGTGCGACGCGCCGGTGATCGTCGCCGCGTTGATCCGGCTCGGAATGGGCGAAGACCCGCGCGTGCAAACGGCAGTCGAGTATTTGGACGGTCTCGTCTGCGAAAATGGCTGGCATTGCGTCGTCTCGCCGGAGTTGGGAAAATTTCGCGGTCCTGGTCGCAAGGACGATCCGTGCCCCTATGCAACGCTGGTCATGTTGCATTTATTGGCGCATATACCTGAGTTGCAGGAGAGCAAGTCCGCGAAGATCGGCGTGGAAACCCTGCTCTCGCTTTGGGCGAAAAGCAAGGAACAACATCCCTACATGTTCTTCATGGGCACGGACTTCCGCAAGTTGAAAGCGCCGCTGTTCTGGTACGATATCCTGCACACGCTGGATGTGTTGAGTTACTTCAAATCGGCGCGGAAGGATAAGCGCTTCAAGCAGATGCTGAACGTCGTCGAATCCAAAGCGGAGGCCGATGGGCGCTTTACACCCGAATCCGTGTGGACGGCGTGGAAGGAGTGGGATTTCAGCCAAAAGAAGGTCCCCTCGCAGGGATTGACGTTGTTCGTTCAGCGAATTCTGAAGAGGGTCAACTGACTCGAACAGACAAATGTCAGTACTTTACGAGAGCGCGTGATTGGCGCTGCCGAAGGCGTCTAACGCCTGGTATGCGCTAGAGAGTGCAAACTGCACGGGACTTTCGTGATCTACTGAATGTGAAAGGAAACCGAAATGAAAACGCTCGACCTGAAAAAACAATACAAGGAGTTATACAAGCCATCCGCAAAAAAACCGGCGCTTGTGGAGGTACCGCGCCTGCAATTCGCGATGATTGACGGTGCAATCGAAAAGGGCGGCGAGCCGGGAACGTCGCCCGCCTTTCGAGAAGCGATGATGGCGTTGTACGGTCTCTCGTACACGTTGAAATTCGCGTCCAAACTGCGGACGAAAAACCCGATTGATTACCCCGTCATGGCGCTGGAGGGATTATGGTGGGTGGAGGACGGGCAGTTCGACATCACGGTCAAGGATAACTGGCATTACACCGTGATGATGCTCCAGCCGGATCACATCTCGCAGGAAATGTTCGAGGAGGCGCGCGAACAGGTCCGCAGGAAACGCGGGGAGTCGCCTGCGCTCTCGAGGGCGCGGCTGGAATATTTCGAAGAAGGACTATGCGTGCAGATGATGCACATCGGTCCGTACGCGACCGAGCCTGCCACCATCGAAATCATGCGCGTCTTCGCCGCTGAGAATGGTTATCGCGACCGTGTCGGGAGCGGCGGCAAACACCACGAAATCTACATGAGCGACCCGCGCCGCGTCAGCCCGGAAAAACTCAAGACGGCGTTGAGGCATCCGGTCGGGAAGATATAATCGAGGCATGACGGTAATCACCCTTTCCATGCACCTATCCACGCGCGGGGACTCCGACATCCACGACATCACAGATCAGGTCGCGCGTCACGTTGCCCAAAGCGGACTCAAAAATGGGACGGTGACGGTCTTTTGTCCCTCCTCCACCAGCGCGGTGACAACCATCGAATACGAAAGCGGCGCGCTCAGCGATCTAAAACGGTTGTTCGATGAGATCATTCCGCAGAACCGTGAATATGCTCACAACGCGCGCTGGGGTGACGGGAACGGTCACAGCCACATCCGCGCCTCCCTGCTTGGTCCGTCGCTGACCATTCCGTTCGTAAACGGGGAATTGACACTGGGAACGTGGCAGCAGGTCATTTATGTGGATTTCGACAATCGCCCGCGCAGGAGGGAATTGATCGTGCAGTTGATCGGAGAATAGGTTGGTCTGCTTTGCGGCGCTGGCGAGTCCCCTGGAAAGCAGGAAGTCTATACAACCTGCCATTGTAAAGGCGGCGACCAAACCAACCTGCTCGAACACGCGGGAATTACCTCGATGCTCATTGCTGCCCACTTCCCCATAACAGAGGATACCGATGAAACGCATCGAAGAAAAATCCGTATAATCAGTACTTCACGAAAGCGCGTACTTGGCGTTCTCTAACGAGAGGTTTGCGCTAGAGAGCGCAGACCTACGCAGGATTTTCGTGATCTACTGATAATGGGATACGGAGCGAGATGATTTACACCTATCAAGTCGAAGGCATCCCATTGCAAACGGGCGACATCATCTGCACGATGAACGGCAAGCCCGATATTTTGCCGGGCGAGTTCTGGCGGTTCGTCGGCCGGCTCGTGCCCGGGGATGTGGATCACGTGGCGATTTACACGGGTCCCGAAGGAAGATGCGTGGAAGCGGGCGCGCGCGGCGTGATCAAGTTCACAGTCTTCGACGGACAATGGAACACCGAACGGATGGCGCGTCGCCGCGGGCTTCTGTTCGATACTTTCTACGGGGTCGTCTCTCCGCTCGATGCTCTCGAACTTTCGGAAAACGAAGAACACGAAATGCGGAAGGCGGTCGCCGCGTATGTCCTCGCGCAGGTCGGCAAGCCATATAACCTGAATTTCCTCAACGCGGAAACGGAAGAGGCGTTCTATTGCAGTCAACTGGCGTACAAGGCATATCAACAAGTTGGGATCAATTTGAACACGGGTCTCGCGATGGAACTGTTGCCCGGCACGAACGCGATCATTTATCCGCAGGAGATCTGGGAGGGATTCAGCCATAGAGAGGCGGAGGGCGTTCGGCAGCTGATGATCGGGCGGGTCGGCGGGACCGGCGGATGATGTGGGCGGGAAGTGGGGAGTTGGAGAATTGGAGAATTAAAGGACTTGCGCTTCACGCGTAACGGAAACTTGATCCTGTTTCGATGGGCTTTTGTCTTGCACCCTTGACTCCGTTGTTCGCACAAAGTCTGCTCAAACAGACAAAACAAACTTCAATTCCATCCTGATCCCCTCCTTGAACGCCAGCGGGTTAAACCCAAAATCCCTTTGCGCTTCGGCGTAACCGAAATCCTTGTTCTCATTCAGCCGCAGAACCTGCTCGGCTTTGATGGGAAACGGGATTCTCATCCGTTCGAAGAGCGCGAGCAGGGAGACGACGGGTTTGGATGGGACGTGAAGTTTCCAGATGCGCTTGTTCATCAACCGCGCAATCGTATCAATGACTTCGTTGTACGTCAGCGGATGTTTCCCTGCGATGTTGTAACTCCTGCCAATGGTCGCGTCCGATTTCAAGCAGCCGAGAATCGCCGCCGCGACATCGTCCACGTAAATGGGCTGTTGCAGAAACTTCCCATCTCCAAAGACAGGAACGATCGGCGACAGGCGCATAAAGCGGATCAACCTCCACATATTGCGGTCGCGCGGACTGCCGTAGATCATCGTCGGGCGCAGAATGGTGTAACGCAGTCCGCTTGTTTCGATGGCAAGTTCCGCCGCCGTGCGGACCTGCTTGCTCTTCGCGTTCAACTGCGTGAAGATGGCGGTCGTGCTGATGAAGATGGCGCGTTGGATGCCCGCATCTCTTGCCGCGCGCAGGATCGAGTCCGCGTGACCGAAACCGAGCGAAGCGAGGTTGACCAGCGCGTCCGCGCCGCGCATCGAGGCGGATAACGCGTCGGTGTCGGATAAATCACCCAGCGCCCACTCAACCTCGGACGAGGAAAGAAGCGAACGGTCGCTCGTATCACGATAGAGACACCGCATTTCGTATTCGTTTTTCAACAAGAGAGGGACGACGCGCGATCCCGTGAATCCCGTCGCGCCCGTGACGAAGACTTTCATCCATTCACCAATTTCACAAGCAAGTCGAGTGTTTCATTCAACTTATTGCGGCGGTCGAGGTGTTCGACCAGATAAGCCCGCGCATCTGCGCCCATTTGCCGCACACGCTGGGGATTGTTTGAAAGTTCCAGAACGGTTTTTGCCAGTTCCGCATCGTTACCGGGTTGAACAAAGACCCCTCCCTGCGACGCTTCCATAAGCGCGCGGGAAACCCCGTCAATGACAAGGATTGTGGCGCGCCCGGCTGCCATGTAATCGAAAACTTTGTTGGGATAGGTGGTGCGGAACATGGGAATATCCTGCAAAATGGCGAGGCAGGCATCGGCAGCGGCGAGGGCGCGCGGCATGTCCTTTTTTGCGCGCACGCCGGCAAAGATGACATTCGAAAGGTTCATGCGTTCCGCTTCGGCTTGCAAGCGCATCCGCTCCTTTCCATCGCCAAAGAGGACAAAATAAATTTTGTCGTACGGTTTCAATCGTTGAGCCGCGCGCAGAAGCGTATCAATATCGTTGGCTTGTCCCAGCGCGCCGGCATACAACACCACGAATGTATCCTCCCGCAGCCCCAACTCCGTCCGAATCGAAGAGCCGTCAACGTCAGGAGCAAACATATCAATATCGGTCCCATATGGAATATACGTCACTTTGTCTTCAGGGGCGCCTTTCGCAACCATATAATCGCGATATGCAGGCGAATTCACAAGAATATGGGTCGCACGTTTATACAAGAACATTTCCAGCCAGCGCGAGAGCCCGATCACCATCGGATTCTTCAACACCCCCATGCTCACACCGAACTCGGGCCACAGGTCGCGCACTTCCAACAAAAATGGCTTGCGCCGAATCCACGCCACGAACCACGCCGACACCGCCTGAAAGATGGGCGGCGTGGTGCCAAGTACCAAGTCCACGTCGCGCACCTGCAGCGCCGTCCACACCGAACTGAACATAAAACTGAAGAACGAGACCACGCGCCACACATAACTGCGATGCAGCGCAGGATAAATATAGGCGCGCAAAATCCGCACGCCGTCAATGACCTGCTCCATAAACACGCCGCGTCGCGCCGCGGTCCGCTTGCCTGTTTGATAATTTAAATCGCTGGCGACGATGACCAGTTCGTGTCCGCGCGATTGCAGGAATTTCGCCATCTCGAAATGGCGGGTGTGACCGGGTTCTTCCGGAGAGACAAAGGCTTGGTTGATTAACAGGATTCGCATCGGGGGAGGATTATAGCATTGGGAGGCGAATCCGCTTCGGGCTTAAGCGGGAAGCGGGTTCACATCCCCAAGCCTTTTTCCACGCTGAAAGCTTCGTCTCCTGCCCCTTCCTCCCGGCGATATTTGTTCTCCTTCCCTTCCGTGTGTACTTTCCTATTTTCTCTCCACCCTGCTTCCCTTCAGCCATTTCTGGCTAATTCAGTCGCTTCTGGCTGCCCCAGCCATTTCTGGCTACGCGCAAAACAATTCTCAAAAACTCTCACATTTCATAACATTTCAGCAAGGTGGTTATCCTGATAGTCTTTGAGAGTTTCCATCATTACAATTACGTTCGCAGAAAGGAAAACAACCATGGAAATTCCAAGACACTGGAGACTCAAAAAACAACGCTACGGACTGGTCGGTGAGGTCTGCCCGCACTGCGATTACAAAATCTTCCCCCCGCGCGATGTCTGCCCGAACTGCGGCGACGAAGCCAAGGAACTTTACACCTTCAGCGGCAAAGGCGAGGTGTATTCCTACACCACCGTCTATGAAGCGCCTGCCGGTTACGACACCGCCGCGCCCTACACAGTCGCCCTTATCAAACTGGAAGAAGGTCCCATGGTCACCGCGCAGTTGACCGATGTGGACAATTCCGAAGTGCAAATCGGCATGCCCGTGGAGATGGTCACGCGCAAGATGCGGAATGACGGCGACGAGCGCGGGTTGATTGTGTACGGATATAAATTTAGACCTGCTCGGTTTATGCCCACCATATAGAGAACAAAAAGTCAAAAACGAATGAACACCCCTACGTATAGGGGTGTTTTCGTTAAAACATTTCTATAAACAATCCACACCCCGATAATTTACCTCAACGACTCAAGTATCCTGCTACTCATATGTCTATTGCGCAAGTTCAATTATATTTATTGCAATGTTCTACACAATATTTCAATCAAATTTATTGTGGCTCGAACTCCATTTTCTGATCTAACCTTTTTTCCGATCTCAGCAGCCCTTCGTCGAATTTCAGAGGTGCGAGTCCCTCCTTCAATTGCCTGTTGAAGTTTTTTGGCCGTCATTTTTTTGAATGGAATTGGAGTAGGTCCGACCCCTAATTTAGCAATCCGCTGTCCCCAATAAAATTGATCGAAAACAAATGGGATTACGCAAGAGGGCACACCTGAACGGAGTGCATAGGCTGTTGTCCCTGAGCCACCGTGATGAAAGATCATGGACATGCGGGGAAAGAGCCAGTTATAAGGGGCATAGTCGATTTTAAAAACGGTATCGGGTAGGGATATCTCTCCAAGCCCGCCCCAGCCCGAATGAAGAATGCCCCGTTGACCGCTTCGCTCCAAGGCTTCCAGAATAATTTCCGTAGTCCGGCGCGGATTCTTGACCGGCATGCTTCCAAATCCAATGAACACTGGCGGTTTGCCAGCATCCAGAAAACCCAACAGGCCTTTTGGAGGATCCCAGCGTTTCTCTTCAGCAAACCAATACCCAGTGATATGAATATGTTCGTTCCAATCGGCGGGACGCAGTACGACGTGTTCACTGAATCCATTCAGGATCGGGAATTTCCGCGTTCCGAGTTGGTCAAAGTACCCATTGCGAGGCAGAGGTGGAAGTTTAAGTGTTTGGGTTCGCCACTCATTGATCACAGAACGAAACATCTGCCACAAAACCTTCTCCCCAATAGAATAGGTCATCCGGTTATAGCCGGGCAGAGGCAGGTTTGGGAAACCCATCAACGGCATTGTGTCCGTGCGCGCCAATGGAATGACAGACGCCAGCATCATTGGCAGGTTGTATTTTTCTGCCAGGTCAAACCCGTACAAACCGCCGGGTAGTTGATTGATGATCAAGTCTGTTTCACCCAAATGAGGGTCAGACAGGCTCCGTGCATATCCCTGCGCAAGGTTAGTGAATGATCGTACCAAACCAAGCATATTTGTTGCGCCACCTGCGACCACTGCCTGCGCATCGCCGGGGATGGGATGAAAATCCAGTCCAATCTCAGCGACGAGAGGGGCGAAACTCTCGAACGTAATAAAGCGGATTTGATGTCTTGCAGATTTCAACCCACTGCCAAGCACGGCATAAGGCTGAACGTCACCGCGAGAGCCAAGGGCTAGGAGGGTGATATGCATGGCGTTGCCTTAGCCCTTCCACAGCACCTTACAATCCAGATCATCACAAGCCGTCAATGATCTTTGCAACATGCGCATCCAGACATGCATCCATCGTTCGTTGATGCCGCCGCGACAATATTCGGTGGCAATGTAAACGCCCATAGCGACGCACAAACGATAATCGTCGTAAAGTCGTTCCCATGAATAATTAGAAACACCATTTTGGAGCAGGGTTTCATAATAGTGTTTTAGGATGGGTATTTCACATTGTCTGCGCAGTTCCACATCCCAATCCAGCACAATGGCATAGGCAATGTCATAGACTCCCAGCCAGGTGGTCAAGCCCCAGTCAAAAGGCTGACGGTCAATGATGTAGAGCGGACGATCCCCATCACGCGGTACCAGCACATTCGATGAGCCGACGTCGCCATGAATCACCGTAAAGCCGTTCAAATCCTGCGAACGATGGATCAATATCTGCGGATGTTTGGCATACAACTCACGGATGAGATCAACCCAATGCGGTTTCAACTCCGCCGACTTATGTTCAAGGATATGACCCGCGCCTGGTTCGGCAATCTTCACCCAATTCTGGATATAGTTCGCATCATGCCCACCCACGCCTGATTCTGTCAACCGAGCCTTTCCCCACCAACGGGCATGCAAGATCGCCAAGCCTTCGGCAAGCGCGAGACCATAGTCAAGAGTTGGAGTTTTATCGTACGCTTCGATGTGTGTTTCAGAAACATCCTCCAGCAGGAGGTGATAGCGGTTTATTTCTTTGGAGTACGCCGCATCATAACAACGCAACAACGGAGCGTTCTTGACATCCACATAATCACGGGTGTAATAAGTGACTTCCCCATCCGTGAAGAATTCACCATCGCCTGTGTCAGTATCCACCATCTTGAGAAAGAGACGTTGCGGCAAAGTACCTTGGGCATCAGGGGTGTATGTCACTTTCAAGTTTGCGCTCGTGGACCAGTTACCCTGCCCTGTGCCGAGTTCGAAGGTTTGCACTGCACCGTGGGTCAATGCTCGGCTTTGGGTAAGGACAGATGTCAGCCATTCAGTGGAGATTTGGTCAAGTTTGGTGATGACTTGAATAAGCATGAGTTAATCCTTTGAAAAAAAATATATCCCAAGTTGCGACCTACCCTTGGATGATAACTGACAACCTGTCACGTTGTCATGGGAGCAATGTCCCAGTTTAGTCCTATTTCAAGGTAGATCGCGCCAACCTTCAAATTCAGTAGATCTGCACCTGCGTACTGCTTCGTCGGGGACATAGGCATTTGAAAAGATAGGACTGGATCAGGACACCACTCCCATGACAAGGGGACAACCTGCATGCTAACCTGTGGATATCGCACAAGTTAACGATATCCGGAGGCGCCTATGTTCTAATAACACTACTCTATTTCCCGTATCCGCTTTACCTATAAATAACCAAGGAGTATAAAGATGAATGCCAACCTATCAGTAAAAGTTATCGCTGGGCTTGTTCTGCTCGCAGCAGTCATTTCATCCTGTGCCGGATTGAATACACCGGAAAGCCCCGCTGATACTTCCAACACCGTCGAGATACAACCAACTGAAGCACCCGCGACGGCCGAAGCAAAAGAGCCCGTTCGTATCGAGGCGGATGGCGAAGTTCCCTTCTATGCCCGTTTTGGCGAAAACGAGACATTTTCGGATGGCGAATGGACGGTCATCGTCTTCTATCGCTCTCCGGATTGCATCCCCGCTGACTTTAACCTGAACCAGTTCTTCCATTTCCCGAACAATGACGGACCGGGCGCATTTGCCTGTGCTCCGCCCACCACCACATCCATCGAATATTGGGCGAATGGTCCGCAGACCGACCCCGCCCCTCTGATTGCAGAAATGACGGGACGCGGCGCCGTCCCGGTTTGGTTCATCGCCCAGGCGGAAGTCGAGGCGGCAATGGCTGATGGCGTCGTGACCATCGGTGAATTGGCAGAATTGCCGTCACGACAGATCGGCACAGCCGCAACCTACACGGAATTGCTGCATCCGGGCCAATCGAACCCACAACCCTTGATCCAGTTCAAGGCCGAAGGCGTGCTGGAGGATGGTCGTTCCTTCATGGTTGATGTGAGTTACGGCGCACTGGATGTGTCAGACCACACCACTATCGAGATTCAGTAGATCAACGTCAGCATTCAATCAAAAAGTGCTTACGCCTCGTCTCGTCGGGGCGTAAGCCTTTACAAAGATAGGACTGGATCGGGACACCGCTCCCATGACAACGGGACAGCCTACCTGCTAAAGTATGGATGTCGAACACAAACACATTTGGAGGCAGTCATGAACATCCATTTTCAGCCGGTCGAGAGAAAATCCCAGTTGTTTTCCTATCTGTTGGTTGCATTTGCCACATTTACAGTGCTGATGCTGGCGTTGAGCATGAGCCGCCAGGTCGAGGTCCAATTTTCCGTTCCATCCATCTCGATCCAGGCAGTTCAGCCTGCAAATAGTGATGCGCCCGTCGCCATTCCCGTCCCTTTGCCGCCCACCGAAGCGACTCAAGCCATTTCCACGCCCGAGCCGAACGGGAATGCCGTTACAAGCCTGACGCCTCAGCCCATCCCTGCACCGGCGCCTTCTGTGCCATAATTGAAAGGAAAACCCAATGAAACTCCAGCGTTTATCCGTCGTGCTTCTTACGCTTATCCTCTCTGCCTGCAGCGCAATCGCTCCGGCATCGACACCGACGCCCGTCCCTCTGCCGCCTGCTCAACACGTGGAGAGCGCCTTCCAGTGGCTGGAAACCCATGCCATGATGAGCGGCAATGTGGATTGGACCACCCTGCGCAACAAGACAGCGGGGATTATCACCAATGCCCAGACAGCCGCTGACACATATCCAGCCATTTGCCACGCGCTTCGGGAACTGGAGGATGGCAATGCCTGGCTGCTGGTTCCCAGTTTGGAAATCCCCAATTTCTATACTGGCTACCAGACTCTGTATCCAGAGAATCAGGTAATTATTCGTATCGATCCGGACAGCCCCGCAGAAAAAGCCGGGCTGCAGGTCGGTGACCGCATCGAACAGGTCAATGGGCAGCCCCCGGTTCCCTATGAAGAAGCGGATGCGTATCCACCCTGCAATGCAAAGGAGATCGATACATCCACCACGGAACAGCTCGTTATCCAGCGGAATGGACAGTTGCTTCAGATCAATGTCGCCAGGGACAAAATCACAGCCGGTAGGGATCCTTACAATCCCCCAGTGGGTCAGCGCTTGGGCGAGGATGAGCGCGGCATTGGCTACATTGAATTGACCCTTGAATCCGGCACGCACCTGCAATACCCGACGGATGTCCAAAAGTTGATGCGGAGCATGGATCGGACGCCCGTCTGCGGCTGGATGCTCGATCTACGCCGCATCCCCGGCGGTGACGTCTGGTCATACATTGCGGCGGTCGGTCCGGTTCTGGGCGAAGGCGACTTGGGCGGTTTCGAATACAGCGATGGGCGGCGTGAAGCGTGGAGCTATCGCAACGGTGAGGTGTTCTGGAATAATGAATATCGTTACGAGAGCGAGATCGATGGCTCGGTCTACAAGCCGAAACAATTTACACCGGTTGCGCTCTTGGTCAGCCCGGCGACTCAAGCAGCCGGCGAGTTGATGCTGGTTGCATTTCAAGGACGCGCGGATGTTCGTTCCTTCGGCGAGCCCACCCGCGGACTGCCTACGCTGGTCACCCATACCGACCTGAGCGACGGCTCAAATCTCTTTGTCAGCGGTGCAAATTCGTTCGACCGCAACGGGACGATTTACAATGGTCCCATTACACCAGATATGTTGGTGGAAACCGACTGGTCGAAATTCGGCACAGAACAAGACCCGGTCATCGTTGCCGCAATGGATTGGCTATATTCCCAAGCCACGTGTTTGCCGTAACATAGGAT
>JABWAU010000195.1 GCA_013360875.1 Anaerolineales bacterium
GAATTCATGAGCAAAAGCAAATACGATTACGACGATGCCCCGCCGGAGCGCGAACCCGCGCGGATCGACCTCTGGGACATGCTCAGCATTCTCACCCTGTTGTTGACCTTGTGCATCGGGGCGTATTTCGCCGCAGTCTTTGCAAACCCGAATGCCGGGTTCAATTTTTTGAATCCGGCGCGCAACCAGCCGCCCACGCCCACCATCACCCAGATCCAGCCGCCCTCCACGTGGACGCCGACACTGCCCGGTCCTTCGGAAACGCCGACTGTCACCCTTCTGCCGACGATCACGCTTCCCGCGACGCCGACCCTGGTTTCATTGATCACGCCTTCCATTACCCCCACGCCGACCCGCACACCCAAGGCGCAATTCTCGCATATTGAGTCTGCAATTAGCAGTACTGTTTTCTTCCCAGATTTAGGATGCAATTGGCAGGGAATCGCTGGGAAGGTTGTTGATGCCGACAACACTGAACTTTATGGGCTTATCGTGTTTGTAACGGGTTTTTATAACGGCAAAACTTTAGATTTTCCTCCAGGAATTAGTGGTAACTTTCCAAGCTATGGCAGATCTGGTTTCATATTTGAGCTAGGAACTGTGCCTATAGAATCAAAAGATTTAGTCTTCATCCAATTATTTGGTCAGGACGGCCAACCAAAATCAGAAAGAATACCTCTTGATACATACAATGATTGCAATAGAAATCTGGTTTTAATTCAGTTTAAGAAAAATCCTTAGTTTCCAGTAACACAACATGTTCGGCATCGCCGTGCGCCTGTCAGGTTTCTACAACGGCAAGACCAAGAACGAATTGACCGTAAGCGGCATTGCGCCTTCTTATGGAAAGTCCGGCTTTGAGTTCGTCCTTGGCGCCGTGCCCATCGCCTCGAGCGGGCAGCTTTCCATCCAGATCCTCGACCAGGCGGGCTTGCCTCTTTCGGACAATATTCCGATCAACACCTACGGCGATTGCGGCAAGAACCTGGTGCTGGTGAAGTTCAAAAAGAATCCATAAATTGTCCTTCCGCTGCTAAATCAAAACCACCGGGCGAAAACTCCCGGTGGTTTTGTCAACACAGAATGCCCGCACTATACAGCTACCGGGATGAAAATGCTGGGTTTCATATGAGAATCAATCATGTGAGTATTAACGCGCGCAAACACAATCGGCTTGCCTTCGCTTCCGTATTTGTCCAGCAAGTCAAGGTTTAACATGCGGACTTCCGGGTCGTCCTCGGGTAAAAGCACTAATTCGAAATTTTCCGGCAGAACGTCCAGCATCCCCGGGTCATTCATGATGTATTTTATAATCTCGCCCGTCAGGCGGACATTCCGTTCCACAACCTCAGCCTTTATGTTAGCCATTCTTCGTACCTCCTGCGATACTCGGATCGCCGCTTGACAATGTCATCCATCGCTATGGTAAACGCTTCGTTATAGTCTTGCACGGACATGACTGTTTTCTCCTCCCTTTGACGCGGGCGCAGTACATCCCGATGGGCATATCCATGCGCCGTATCATAACGCACAACTGGCGTCCATTCGCCGTCTTCAGAGAAGAGACACTCCAATTGGATAACGAACCTCAATATTTGACCGCGATCTGTCTCAAACCGTACGCGCAGTGCATTGAATTCATCGAGCAGGCGCCGGAATTCCACAGTTCGCATGATCCAATTTTACAACAAATCATCGTCCCTTTGGGCTGAAGCAAATAGAAGAGCACCGCACTTAATCACTGACCTTCCGCAGTAAGGGCGACCCTTTCTTGTTGATTGGCGCTGTGTTCAGCCCTGACGGGTCGCCCCTACGGTGAATTCGTGTAAGGGTTAAATCATTATTAAAATAAATTCATCAGACCGTTGGGATGGGGCAGGAAGCGGCTAGGAAGAATCCGCAAATCGAACAAAATTCGCCAGAGGGCTGAGCGGATTCTGTTATTGAACAAATTACTTACTCTCCCCACCTTGCGGCGGGGGGACATCTCCATAATCGAGAACCTGCCGCATCTGGGTCGCCCCTTCGGGCGGACCGACGATCTTCTTGTCTTCCATGGTATCCATCAGCCGCGAGGCACGCGTGTAACCGATCCGCAGACGGCGTTGAAGCATCGAGACGGAACCTTTTCCTTCTTTGCGAACAATCGCCACAGCATCATCGAAAAGCGGATCGCCGTTGATTTTTTTTGTCTCCTCCCATAACGGCGCTTGTTTGAGCGGCACATTATCCGGGATAGTTTCGCGCGGCGCGCCACCCGCGGCGACATACGGATTGGTATTCCCCGCCTGGTCCCGCCAGTAATCCACCAGTTTATGGATTTCACCGTCGGAGACGAAGACACCCTGTAAGCGGACGGGCGCAGGCGCATCAGGCGATTGATACAACATGTCGCCGCGCCCGAGCAAACGCTCCGCGCCGGGTTGGTCGAGGATGACGCGGCTGTCCGTGTTCGACGCGACCGCAAACGCGATGCGCGCCGGGAAGTTGGCTTTGATCAAACCCGTCACCACATCCACAGACGGGCGCTGGGTGGCAAGGATCATGTGAATGCCTGTGGCGCGCGCCAACTGGGCGAGACGCGTGATCGTTCTTTCGGTTTCCTCCGGCGCGATCATCATCAAATCCGCCAGCTCGTCGATCACGATCATCAGAAAGGGAAGTTTTTTCTGTCCCTGCAATTTCATCTTGGCGTTGTAATCCACGATATTGCGCGACCCGGCTTGCGCGAAGAGATGATAGCGTTTGTCCATCTCGCGCGTGATCCATTGCAGCGCGCCGATAACGCGTTCCATTTCGACAACGACGGGACCGAGCAGATGCGGCACGCCGTTGTACCCGGTCAACTCCACGCGCTTCGGGTCGACAAGCACCACGCGCAAATCGTCGGGCGTGTGATACAACAACATGCAGGTCAGAATGGAATTGACGCATACCGATTTCCCGGAACCGGTCGTCCCCGCGATCAACAAATGCGGCATGCTTTCGATGCTGGCGATCGAGGGCAGTCCCGCCACATCGCGCCCGAGCGCGAAGGCAAGCGGCTTTCTAAAATTCTTGAAGACTTCGCCCTCCAAAATATCGCGCAGCGCAACGCGCGACATCTCGTCGTTCGGCACTTCGATGCCGACGTAACTATGCCCCGGCACCGGCGCCTGGATGCGGATGCGCGGCGCAGCCAATGCGAGCGCGAGATCGTCGGCGAGGGATGCGATCTTGCTGACTCTGACTCTCGTCCGCACCCCGCCTCGGGACTCAAGAAAAAGCGGCTCGACCCCGAATTGCGTGATCGTCGGTCCGCGGCTGATCGCCACCACTTGCGCTGGCGCGCC